>JBKPBS010000046.1:0-32210 GCA_046726915.1 Actinomycetota bacterium | reverse complement strand
GGCCAGCGTCGCGACGCGCCGGGCGGCAGCCGCCACCCGAGCCGAGGCCGCGCAGGCGAATCGGTCCGCGGCGGCGACGAGCTCGGCACCCTCATCACGCACGGAGGGGCGGACAAAGGCGCGGCACGAGAAGCGCGGCCGGCCGGCATCCTGGCCCTTCACACAGCAGGATGAGCTTCCCCAGCCGCTCGGGGTGGTGCGGGACATCGTCGAGGTCGTCCCAACGCCGCTTCGGGTGCTGGTGGCCGCTCTCGTAGCGCTCTCAATCCTCCTCGCGCTCGCATCGGGCCTGACGCTCATTCGAAACCGCCGCCTGGCCGCGCAGCGCCGCGAACTGCTGGGGCAGGTCGGTCTCCTGCAGGCCGCTCTGCTTCCCGACCTGCCCGACAGGCTCGGCTCGTCACTGGTGTCGGTGGCCTACCGCCCGGCGGACGGACCCGGTGCCGGCGGCGACTTCTACGACGTGATCCCGCTCGCAGGCGGTAAGACCGCCGTGCTCATCGGCGACGTCTCCGGCCACGGCCGCGCAGCTCTCGGCCGCACCGCGCTTTCCCGCTACACCCTGCGCGCGTACGTCGAGGCCGGGCTCGAGCCGCGCGAGGCGCTCCAGATCGCCGGCTCGGTGCTCACCGGCAAGCTCGAGGGAGACTTCGTGACGGCGCTCCTAGCGATTCATGACGCTGCGGAAGGAACGCTCACCTACGCCACGGCCGGGCATCCGCCCCCGATAGTGATCTCGAACATCGGCTTCGAGCCCGTGCTCGTCGGGACCGCGCCGCCGCTGGGTGTGGGGGCGGGCACGGGTCAGCGTCAGACGACGCTGCCCTTCCCTCCCGGCGCGGTCGCCTGCTTCTACACGGACGGGCTCTCCGAGGCGCGTACCGCCGACGGACAGCTGGGCTCCGCACGGCTCGAACATCTCGTCCGAGAGCTTGGGCCCGATGTCACGGCGAAGCAGGTGATCGAGCGGGTCACGTCATCGGCCGGGAAGATCGCGGACGACGCGGCGGCCTGCGTGCTGACCGCCAAGGAGGGCGCCGCGATCGTACGCTCGCGGGTCGAGGAGCTCGAGCTGAGCCGCGCGGAGCTTCGCGGACCGAGGTTGCGCGAATTCCTCGAGGCGTGCGGGGTGAGTCTTCCGCGCATAAGGACGGCCGAGCGCGATGCGCGTGACGTCGCTCGCCAGATGGGCGGAGCGATCCTGATCGTCAGGATGGGCGAGCGCGCGCAGGTCGAAGTTCGCTCGCCGGACCTGCCGCTCCGCGAGGACGTTACGGCGTCGCTACATCAGCCTTAAGGACCGGGCAGATGAAGCCGAAGGTCGGGTGCGACTGGAACGAGTCGGAGAACGACGAGGTGTCGGACGCCTGCGTACCGAACCACTCGCTCCGAACCTGGGCCTTGACCTTCTTGCCCGTCGTGCCGCCGCCGTCGATCTTCAGCACGTCGACGCCGCGGTAGGCGTCGGCTGTGTAGACGATCTCCCCGTTCGGGTCGGTCGGCGACCAGTACGCCGCCCACGTCGACCCGTTGGCCGGGATGTAGTAGCCGACCTGGGCGATGTCGGTCGGAGTGCTGTAGTTGAGGAAGCGGACGCCCTGCTCGTACCAGCCGACGGCCGCGACGCCGTTCTTCGCGTCGAACCAGTGCGACGAGCAGTTGACCGTGACCGGCGCCTTCGAGTCGACCGCTCCGCCGGTGAACATGCCGTTCAGCTCCGTCTCCCACGTGTCGACCGGCGTGATCGCTCCGCTCTTCAGACGCGAGATGTCCCACGTCTCGAACTTGCCCTGGCCGCGGCAGCCGCCCGGCGGGGCCTCGTCGGTGTCGATGTAGTCCTCCTCCGTGACCAGCAGCGACTTCCCGCGTCGCTGCGAGTTGTGGAGGATGAAGTCGTTGTAGGGCGAGGGGTTCACTCCCGCCGCTCCGGTCGTGCCGAGCAGCTGGGGCGCGAGTGGATCGCTGGTGAGGCGGTAGCCCGCCGCACCGCCGCCGCCGACGTTCCACACCGTGCCCGTGCTGTCGAGCTCGGTGTCGTGGGTCACCCGGAACGCGTCGCTCTGGGACGCGGCCGACTCGAACTTGCCGAGCGACCTCGGCGCGGTCGGGACAGTGAGATCGATCACCTCGACGTGGTCGCCGCCGTCGACCCAGAGCTGCGTGCAATCGGTCTTCACGAAGTTGGCGATGTGGCCCGAGCCGCGGCCGTTGCCGGTCAGACCGAGCGGCAGGACCGCGCTGACGCTGGGTTGGGTCGGGTTCGCGATGCTCACGACGTACAGGACCGAGCCGAGGTCGCGCGTGACACGGTCGTTCACGACGATCAGCGTGTTCCCGCACAGGTCGACGTCCTCGTTCTCGAAGTGGGGCAGGGCGAGCGCCCCGACGGGCCGGGGCGCGTCGGCCGTCGCGATGTCGAGCACGGTGATGCCGCCCCAGCCGCTCACGAAGGCGTAGTGGTCCTTGAAGTTCATCCCGGCGGCGCTCCCCGGCACGTGCTCCAGGACGTGGACGTTGCTCGATGCGGCGAGTGGAGGCTCAGCGGGGATCTGGGCCGAAGCCGGCACCGCGGTCAGCGCGGCGACGACGGCCGCAAGTCCGAACAGCAAGGTCAGTCTCATGAGTCGCGCCCCCCGAAGCTCATCGATCGAAGGCTTTCCCGATTCAGGGTTCTGTAACGCGTAGCCACCGGCGATCTTGCGCACGACCTGGCGCCTGGCTAGGTCACCAGCTGCACGATCGCCGCGATCCCGACGGCCACGATCACCGCGCGCAGCGCCTGCGGCGACAGCCTCCGGCCGTAGCGGGCCGCCAGCTGCGCGCCGGCCACTGAGCCGGCCGCGATCAGCGCGGCCGGCCCCCAGGCCACGTGGGCGACCGCGATGAAGACGAGCGCGGCCACGCCGTTCACGACGCCGGCCAGGACGTTCTTGAGCGCGTTCACGCGCTGGAGGTCGTCCGGCAGGGCGAGGCCGAGGATCGCCAGCAGCAGGATCCCCTGGGCGGCACCGAAGTAGCCGCCGTAGACGCCGGCGACGTAGACCAGCACGCGCGGCAGCCCGGTGCCGTGCGCATCCGGCGGCGGGCGCCGCTCCGCTACCAGGCGGTCGAGTCGCGGCTGGAGCACGACGGCGACGAGTGCGATCGCGATGAAGACCGGCACGATCGCCTCGAACGCCGAGTCGGGGAGCACGAGGAGCAGCACGGCACCCGTGATCCCCCCGAGCACGGAGGCGATGGCGAAGCGGAAGGTCCGCCTGCGCTCGCCCTCGAGCTCGCGCCGGTACCCGATCGCGCCCGCCGCCGAGCCGGGGACCAGGCCGATCGTGTTCGAGACGTTCGCCGTGACGGGCGAGTAGCCGAACGCGAGCAGCACGGGAAACGTAATCAGGGTGCCGCTGCCGACGAGGGTGTTGATGGCGCCGGCCGCCGTGCCGGCCGCGGCGATGGCGGCGATCTCGGCAGCGCCCACGGGGCGGCGATGGTAAACCCGCTCGCCCCGCGGTGCGCACCGGCACCTCCCGACTGATCCGGAATCCGTTCCGGATCGACAGCCAAGAAGTACCCCCAGTAGCCTGCGGCTATGCGCGTTTTCGACTGCGAATGCGGCAAGACGCTTCAAGCCGCAAACGACGACGACCTGGCCGGCGTCGTGCGTGACCACGTCGCCGAGGACCACCCCGGCATGGACATGTCGGACGAGCAGGTTCGGGAGCTCGTGAGCTCCCGGGCCTACGAGGCCCAGGACTCCTAGCTAGCGGCCCGCGGCGTCGCGAATCGTCCGGAGAAGCTCCTCCGGGGAGCAGCCCTTCACGAGCGAGGTGCATGCCCCGGCGCGCAGGGTGTCGGCCTCGGCGTGGTTCGCGCCGGGGGAGGTGAGCGCCACGATCTTCGTGCCGGGGCTGCGACCCCGGATCCCGCGCGCTGCCACCGGGCCTCCGCCACCGGGCATCACCCAGTCGAGCACGGCGACGTCGGGCTGATGCTCCCCGGCGAGCTCGATGGCGCGCTCGGCGTCCTCCGCCGAGCCGACCAGCTCGAGCTCGTCATCGCGCTCCACGATCGCCTCGATCAGCGCTCGCGCGAGCGCGTCGTCGTCAGCGATGATCAGCCGGAGTGCCACCTCGGCTCCTTGTACCCCATCTGCGATCGGCGCACGAGCGCTAAACGCTCGGCAGTTATCGCCCAAGGTGCGCGGTTCAAACCTTTGAAGGCGGGTACTACCAAGGGGGAGGGAACCGGGGTGACTCAGCAAGAAGCTGTGAGCGACCAGTTGCAGAGCCAGGCGATCGCCACCGTGGAGTGCGACGTGCCGGTCGGCTGGTCGCTCGACGACTGGCGCGAGGTGCGAGGCCTCGCCCGCGAGATCACCAGAGAGCCTGGAGTGCGGTGGTGGCGCCGGCCACGACGAGCATCGCGCCGATCGCGCGGAGGAGCTGGCGCTCGCTGAGCCGGCCCGTCAGGCGGGCGCCCAGGAGCGCGCCCGGCACCGACGCCGCGGAGCCGATCGCGAGCAGGTCCCAGTCCACGCCGTCGGGGGTGTGCCCGAGCACGCCGGCGATGCCGACACAGACGCCCACGGCCAGGTTGGTGCCGACGGCGCGCGCGGCCGTCTCGCCCACGTAGCGAATCAGTGCGGGCATCCGGAGTGCCCCGAGGATGAGGCCGACCAGTCCGCCGAGGACGCCCACGGCAGCGCCGGTCAGGACGGCGGCGCGGATGTCGAGCTCGTCGCCGGCGGGCCGGTTGCGGCGCGGCTGGCGCTCGTGCCCGCGCAGCAGGTCGACGCCGAAGTAGAGGAGCACGGCGCCGATCGCCCCGAGCAGGGCGTCATCGGGGAGGACGCCCGAGAGGTAGCCGCCGGCGACCGCCCCGACCATCGACGGCGGCGCCATCCACGCGAACAGGCGCCAGTTGATCCTGCCGGCACGCACGTGGACGATCGCGGCCGCGGTCGCCGCCACGCCCGAGATGCCGATGTTCGCGCCGGCTCCCGCCGCGGGGTGGGAGGCAAAGAGCAGCACCGCCGGCAGGCGGATGTTCCCGAGCACGAGCCCGACGACTCCGCCGGCGAGCGCGACGGCGAAGCACCAGGCGCAGAAGGCGGTGAGCTCGAGCGCGTCCACGAGGCGCGGGAGTCTTCCAGGGGTCAGACCCCTTGAGGGTTGCTTGAGGGTTTGCTCGAATGAGAATCATTCTCAGTAGGATGACCGACGTGCGCACCCGGGTCCTCATCGCCCTGCTGCTCGTCGTGCTCGTTGCGGTCGGGTGTGGTGACGGCTCGGGCTCCGGCGGCGGGCGGACGGTCGTCGCCACCACCACCCAGGTGGCCGACCTCGTTCGCCAGGTGGGCGGCGAGCGCGTCTCGGTCGACGGCCTGCTTCGCCCCGGCGGCGACCCGCACGACTACGAGCCGCGCCCAAGCGACGTGGCCTCGGTCGCGAAGGCGGACCTGGTCTTCCGCTCGGGGGGCGAGGTCGACGACTGGCTCGGCGACGTGATCGACAACGCCGGCGGCGACGCCGACGTGGTCACGCTGATCGACTCGGTCCAGCGGCTGGATGACGACCCGCACTGGTGGCAGGACCCGCGCAACGCGGTGCGGGCCGTGGAGACGATCCGTGCGCACCTGTCGACGCTGGACCCGGATGGCGCGAGCCTCTACCGGCGGAACGCCGAGCGCGTCATTCGCGACCTGCGGAAGCTCGACGGTGGAATCGCCGCCTGCGTCGATCGCGTGCCGCCCGCGAAGCGGAAGATCGTGACGACCCACGACGCGCTCGGGTACTTCGCTCGCCGCTACGGGATCAAGGTCGTGGGCGCGGTGATCCCCTCACTCTCGACCCAGGCGCAGGCGTCGGCCGGAGATGTCGAGCGACTGGTCGAGCAGATACGCCGCGAGGGCGTGGAGGCCGTCTTCCCCGAGAGCTCGGTGAACCCGGACATCGAACGCGCGATCGCGCGCGAGGCCGGGGCGCGGATCGGCGACTCGCTGTACGCCGACTCGCTCGGGCCGCCCGGCAGCGCTGGGGAGACGTACGCCGGCGCGCTCGCGGCGGACGCGGGCGCGCTCGTGCGCGGCATGTCGGGCGGTCGCGTGGACTGCAGGCTCTAGCTAGCGGCTCCGGCAGGCGGGGCACTCGCCGCGGAGCGTCACGTCGTGCGCGTCGATGGCGTAGTCGACCCGGCTCGCCAGGCGCTCGATCGCGCGCTCGAGGTCCGAGTCCTCGAAGGCCGAGACCTCGCCGCAGGTGTCGCAGACGATGTGGTGGTGGTGCTCGCCGCTCGCTTCGATGGGCTCGTAGCGGGCCACGCCCTCGGCCGCGTCCACGCGGCGGGTCAGGCGGAGCTTGTCGAGCAGCTCGAGCGTCCTGTAGATGCTCGCCACGCCGATGTCCTGCCCGCGATCGTGCAGGCGGTCGGCGATCTCCTTTGCGGTGACGCTGCAGCCTAGGTCGGCCAGCGTCTCGACCACCGCCGAGCGCGGCGCACTGAGGCGATAGCCCTCGCGCTCGAGCTCACGCTGCGCGTGTCCGACCCAATCAGTCACGGGTTCAGCATAGGCTCCCGGCCGTGCGGGAAGCCGTGCACGACCTGAACAACCAGCTGGCCGTGATCCTCAACTACGCGAACTTCGTGCTCGAGGACACGCCGCCGGACGATCCGCGCCGTGAGGACCTGCTGGAGATCCAGCGCGCGGCGCAGCGCGCCCGCGACGTCACCCTGCAGCTGCTCGGCGGGCCGCCCGCCGCGGATTAGCCGCCTGCGGAGCTGAAGCCCTCCGCCACCTTGTCCCAGTTCACGACGTTCCACCAGGCGTCGATGTAGTCCGGGCGCTTGTTCTGGTACTTCAGGTAGTAGGCGTGCTCCCAGACGTCCACGCCCAGCAGCGGCGTCTTGCCGTCCGTCAGCGGGTTGTCCTGGTTCGCGGTCGAGACCACGGCGAGGCCGGACCCGTCGTGCACGAGCCATGACCAGCCCGAGCCGAACTGGTTCACGCCGGCATCCTTGAACTTGCCCTGGAAGTCGCTGAACGAGCCGAACGCCGACTCGATGGCCGAGGCGAGGTCGCCGTCGGGCTCGCCACCGCCGTCGGGCGACATCCACTCCCAGAAGAGCGAGTGGTTGTAGTGGCCGCCGCCGTTGTTGCGGACCGCCGTTCGCTTGTCGTCGGGGATCTGCGAGAGGTTCGCGATCACGTCCTCGATCGGCTTGTCGGCCCACTCGGTGCCCTCGAGGGCGGCATTCACCTTGTCCACGTAGGCCTGATGGTGCTTGTCGTGGTGAACGCGCATCGTCGCCTCGTCGATGTGCGACTCGAGAGCGTCGTAGTCGTAGGGGAGGGGCGGTACCTCGTACGGCATGGTCTCTCCTTCGTTTCGTTCGCGGGTAGGACTCTATGCGGTGCTCCTCGTCTGTTGGAACGTCGCCGGGCGCAGGAGCCGCCTGGACGAGCAGGCGGCCCGGGTGCTCGAGCTTTCGCCGCACATCGTCTGCCTCCAGGAGGTGACCCCCGTCACCTCGCGCTCCTGGACGGAGCGGTTGGCGGAGGCGGGGCTGGCGGCTGTGGTGGCCCCGCTGCCGGCCACGCGCGACGGCAGCCGGCCGTTGGCGGTGCTGACCGCGGCGCGCGAGCCGCCCTCCGTCGTGGAGGTTGACGGCGTGCCGTGGCCCGAGCGCGTGCTCGCGGTGCGTGCCGGCCCGCTCGAGGTCGTGAACGTCCACTCGCCGATCAGCCCGAAGCCGGGGCTGGCGAAGGTCCTCACGCACGAGGCGGTGTTCCGGCACCTCTCCGCGGGGTCCGGGCCGCGGATCGTGCTCGGCGACCTGAACACGCCGCGCAGAGAGCACCCCGATGGCAGCGTCTG
Source organism: Actinomycetota bacterium (assembly GCA_046726915.1). Classification (GTDB taxonomy): domain Bacteria; phylum Actinomycetota; class Thermoleophilia; order Solirubrobacterales; family Thermoleophilaceae; genus JACVRW01. The sequence continues at coordinate 24,342 of JBKPBS010000046.1, read as the reverse complement.
GACATTCGCCCGCGACCGCTATGGCCGCCTGCGCGAGGAGCGCGGCGAGCGCTGGGACACGGCCGAGTCCGCCTTGATCCGCGGACTCGAGCCGCACGGCTTCCGCGACGCCTTCCGAGCCCTGAACGGATTCGGCTCGAAGGAACCGAGCTGGGAATGGCCCCGCTGGGGCGGCGGCTACCGCCTCGACCACCTGATCGCCTCTGCCGAGGTGACCGTAACCGCCTGCTCCTACCGGCACGACTGGCGCCGCGACGAGAAGCTCTCAGACCACTCCGCGCTGGTGGCCGAGCTGTCTGTCGGGGCGCCCTCGCCACGCTAGAGTTTCTGCTCGCTCGCGGCTGTGGCGGAACTGGCAGACGCCCAGGCTTCAGGTGCCTGTGCTCCGAAAGGGGCGTGGAGGTTCGAATCCTCTCAGCCGCACTTCCGTCTGAGGCGAATGCGAACATACGTTCGCGATGACTCACCGGGCCGACGTCGTTACTGAGAGCCTCCAGCTCGCGGGCCAGGGGCTCTCGACGTCCGAGGTCGCCCGCCGCGTCGGCGTCCCGCGCGCGACGGTGCGCGACTGGCTCGCAGGCCGCCTCCCGCGCGATTGGCATCGCGGCGGAACGGGGTGCGTCGAATGCGGGGCGGTGCACGATCTGGGCGCGCTCCCAGCCAGCTACGTCTACCTGCTCGGGATGTACCTCGGCGACGGCTGCCTGTCGGCGCATCCACGCGGGGTCTTCAAGCTGCGGATCTCGCTCGACGCACGCTACCCCGGTATTGCCGAGGAGTGCGAGCGCGCCATGCGAGCGGTGATGCCCAAGAACCGCGTCGGGCGAGTGGGGTACGGCGGCTGGCACGAGCTGTTCGCATACTCGAAGAGCTGGCCCTGCCTGTTTCCGCAGCACGGGCCGGGCCGCAAGCATGAGCGCGAGATTATCCTGACCGACTGGCAGCGCGCGCTCGTGGCTCGCTGGCCGGCGCTGCTGCTGCGCGGCCTGATCCAGTCCGACGGCTGCCGGTTTCAGAACACCGGCCGCCGCTGGTCGCATCCGCGTTACTCCTTCGCAAACCACTCCGAGGACATCAAGGCGATCTTCTGCGATGCCTGCGACCTCATGGGCCTGCGCTGGACCCGGTCCGGCGAGAAGACGATCTACGTCTCGCGCAAGGCGGACGTCGCCGTGTTGGATCGCTTCGTCGGCCCGAAGCGGTAGCCGCCCGTGATGAGTTTGCCCGGGCGCCGCGGTCTTAGAAGGCATGAGATTTCAGGCGACACTCCTTCTCGCTGGAAAGACGGCCACCGGCATTGAGGTGCCGCCCGAGGTCGTCGAGGCTCTCGGCGCGGGCAAGAAGCCGCCGGTGCGGGTCACGCTCGGCGGGTATGCGTACCGGTCGACGATCGCGCCTCGCGGCGACCGGTTCCTGGTGGGCGTGAGTGCGGAGCATCGGGAGGGAGCGGGGGTCGCCGCAGGCGACATCCTGGACGTCGACCTCGAGCTCGACATCGAGCCTCGCGAGTTGGACGTGCCGGCCGATCTGGCCGCCGCGCTCGAGGGCGACCAGAAGGCGAGCGCGTTCTTCGAGTCGCTGTCCTACAGCCAGAAGAAGTGGTACGTGCTTCCGATCGAGCAGGCGAAGGCGCCCGAGACGCGCGAGCGGCGCGTCGCAAAGGCGATCGCGATGCTGCGCGAGGGCCGGAAGCGCTGACCTTTGCTCTCGGAGCCCCGCTGGCGCGAGGGCTCCTTCGTCAGCCGCGGACGTAATTTCCGGCCCCCTGGCGGACATACTCGCAGTAGAGGCCGCTTGTGGAGCCGACCCGCGGGGACAAATTCGAGAGCCCTGTTCCGAGAGAACTACCCGCTGGTGCGGGCGTATGCGCTCCGTCGCGCTTCGCCGGACGCGGCGCAGGACGTGGTGGCCGACACGTTCCTCGTCGTCTGGCGCCGCCTCGAGGATGTGCCGGCCGATGCGCTCCCATGGCTGTACGGGATCGCGCGGCGGGTGCTCGCCAACCAGCGCCGGTCCGCCGATCGAAGCAGCCCTCGAGCAGCGCGTGGCGAGTGTCGACGCGCCACGCGGATCGTCTGACCCGGGCGACAACGTCGCCGACGCGGAGCTCCTGCGCCTGGCCCTGGAGCGGCTGTCGCCGCTCAGCCGCGAAGCGCTCATGCTCGTCGCCTGGCACGGGCTCTCGGCGGCGCGTGCGGCGCGCGCCGCAGGCTGCTCCAGGCCGGCCTTCGCGGTGCGGCTCCATCGCGCCCGTGCTCGGCTTGCCGCTGAGCTGGCGGCGCTCGGGGGAGCGCCCGCCGTCGAGCCTGAAACGAAATCGCTGGAGGTCATCTGATGCGCCCGCCGCAGGACCTGATGGAGAGGCTCGCCGCCGCGGATCCGATGCCGGATGCGGAGTGGCTCAGCCCGGAGGAGCGGCGTGATGCGGATGCCCTGCTGGAGCGCCTGCTTGCGACACCGGTCGAGCAGCGCCGCTCGCGCCGCCGCTGGGCGCAGCTTGCGGTCGCCACCGCCAGCGCCGCGGTGGCGGTGTTCGTCGCGTTGAACGGGTTCGACTCGAGCGCGCCCGGTCCGGTCGGGGTCGTGGACAGAGCGGTCGCGGCCCTCAGCAACGAGGACGCCGTCTATCACTTCGCGGCACGGGCTCGCTTCAACGCGTCGGACTTCGACCCGGTCCTGGGGAGAAACGTCCGCTTCTTCGAGTCCTGGCGCACGCTCGGCGGCCGGATGCACACGAAGGGCTACACGGTTCGGAACGGGCAGAAGGGCAGGCTTCTCGATGAAATTGCAGGCCGGCGCCGCCCCGGAAGGCGCGGCGGGCCCGCAATCAGATACGACTCGCGGACGGACACGATCTGGCCGAGCGGCTTCGGGACGGCCTCCGGGCCCGGCGCGCCTGCCCTCGACCCGTTCGATCCGAGCGGGAGCCTGCGGTCGCTCGAGGCGGAGGGGCGGCTGCGCTTGGCCGGCACCGTGGAGGTCGGAGGCAGGCGCGCGTACCGGCTGGTATCCGGGCGGGTGCCGGGCTCGCATGGCTCCACGGAGCACGCCGAGTTCCTCGTCGATGCCGAGACCTATCTGCCGGTGGCCCAGCGCTATTCCCGGCGGGAGGCAAACGGGTCGACTGTGACCGGCTTCACGCGCTTCCTCACCTACGAGCGTCTGCCGCTGAACGATGAGACGCGCGGGCTGCTGGATCTCGACCCCCACCCGGGAGCGAAGTGCGACCCGAACGTCGCCGAGATGACGGGACGGCGCGACCCCGGATTCCCGAATCCGTGCCGGGGGCGCTGACCGTGCGCGCTAGCCGCGCCGGCGCTGCGGCGTGCCGAACACGTAGTCCCAGAACGGAGCGCTCACGCCGAAGCCCCTGGTGTCATCCTGGAAGTGGTGGCGCATGTGGAGCTCGCGCACGAGCTTCCCGAGCCGCGTGCGCGGGCGGTGGTGGTGCACGTGGTAGTGCGTCATGTCGTACGCCAGATAGCCCGTGAGGAAGCCGGCGGCGAAGACGTTCGCCCAGGGCGTGCCGAGCACGAGCACGAAGAGCCCCCAGAAGCCGAGGGCGAGCGGGATGCTCACGGACGGCGGCATCACGAGCCGGAGCGGGTCGTTCGGGTGGTCGTGGTGGACGCCGTGGATGATCCAGTGGAGCCGCGCCCCGAGGCCCTCCTCGGGCTCGAAGTGGAACACCAGCCGGTGCATCCAGTACTCGGTCAGCGTCCAGAAGACGTAGCCGGCGAGCACGAGGCCGACGACCTGGATCGTGGTCGGCTCGCCACGGGCGCCGGCGATGAAGAGCGCCACGATCGCGGGGAGGAAGATCACCACGGGAACAACCGGATGGACCCGCGAGAGGCGGTCGAGCAGATCCGACTCGAACATCCGCGGCGAGGCCTTCAGCACATCTGTCCGGCGCGCGTCCACGGAGCCGAATGTAGCACCTTCCGGTCCTGCTGAAGGTGCGAGTTCGGGTTCCCTAACTCGACGCCCAGAGCGAGCGCCAAGAGGCGATCAGGAAGTCGAGCCCGAAGGCCGCCGTCGCGGCGTAGACGACGGTCTCCGGGTGGGTTGCGTCGCCCGCGAACACGCGCCCGAGCAGATAGCAGGTGACCGTCGCCATGAAGAGCAGCCTGCCGGTGTTCTGCATGCCGAAAGTGTCGGCCGCACCCCCCGCCGCCCTGTGAATCGCCGGTGAACTCCGAGTGAACGTCCCGTTGCCGCGTCTGCAAGCCTTGCGGCATGAGGTACGCCGCATTCCTCCGAGCCGTCAACCTCGGGCGCAACAGGCGCGTCACGAGCGCCCAGCTCAAGTCGCTGTTCGAGGAGGCCGGCGCCGAGGAGGTGGCGACGTTCCGGACGAGCGGCAACGTCGTGTTCGAGGCGCCGCGCGACATGGCTCGCAAACTCGAGACGCACCTCGAGCAGGCGCTCGGACACGAGGTGGTGATGTTCCTTCGAACAGCGAGCGACGTGAAGGAGATCGCGGCCCACGAGCCGTTTCCGCCCAAGGACGTCGAGGCATCGAGCGGCAAGCTCCAGGTCGCGCTGCTCGACAAGAAGCCGACGGCGGCGACCCGGAAGAAGGCGCTCGCCCTCGCGACCGACCAGGACCTGCTGGCGTTCGGCAAGCGCGAGCTCTACTGGCTGCCGAGCGGGGGAACGATGGAGTCGGAGCTCGACCGCAAGGGGCTCGACAAGCTTCTCGGCCCGACCACGATGCGCACGAAGGGCACCGTCGAGCTGCTGGCAGCGAAGTTCTTCGCCTAGGGCGTGAAATCGGTTACACAGGTGGTGCTTCTCGTGCGCTCCGGGAAGGCTGGAGCCATGACTCACGCGTTCATCGCAGGGATCGCGGCGCGCGACAGCGGCGCGGTGATCGACACGCTGGCGCCCGACGTCGTTCTCCACTCGGCCGTGACGGCGGTGCCGTTCGAGGGCCGCGACCTCGTGGCAGACACCTACCGCAGCGTCCTCGAGGCGTTCGAGGAGCTTCGGGTCGTCGACGAGTTCGAGAGCGGCGACACCCACGCCTTCTTCTGGGACGGCCGGATGGGCGGCCGCCCCGTGACGGGCGCGGACCGGATCCGTCTCGACGCCGAGGGCCGGGTCCTCGAGATCACCGTGGTGGGCCGTCCGATGTCCGGCGTGGCCACCTTCCTCACCGACATCGGCCCGCGGCTGGCGCGCCGCCGCCGCGGCGGCCTGGTCGCGAAGCTGCTCCGGATCACGTCGCTGCCGCTGCCGCCGCTCCTCGCGCTGCTCGACCCGGTGAGCCGCTGGATCCTGCGCTCGCGCTGAGGCTCCGGCAGAAGTCGCCCACCGTTGCGGGTGGCTGAAAAGCGCGAGATACGCTGGGCCTTCGTGCACAAGCACCCTGTTGTCCGCGCGGTTGCCGGCGTCGCGGCGGTGGTCGCCGCCGTGGTCGGTCTGGGCGTTGTGATCATCGAGCCCGCGCCGTCACGGCCGTCCCACGGCCGCGCGCACCACCACGCCGGTTCCATAGTCCAGCGTGCGCCCGTGCATCCGAGGACGATCGTCATGGTCGTCTTCGACGAGCTGCCGCTCACCTCGTTGATGGGGCCGGGCGAGCGGATCGACGCTTCGCGTTACCCCGCGTTCGCCGGGCTCGCGCGCGACGCGACCTGGTACCGGGGTGCAACCGCGGTGCACGACAGCACGGCGCTCGCCGTTCCCGCGATCCTGGACGGCCGCTATCCCCGAGCGGGCCTCCGCTCGGACGTCTACTCGCATCCGGCCAACCTGTTCACCCTGCTCGAGCGCCGGTACCAGGTTCAGGCCTCCGAGGAGGCGACCGGCCTCTGCCCTACGAGCCTGTGCGAGCCCGAGCCCGGGACGACCCTGAGCCATCTCGGAGGCGGGAAAGTCAAGCGCTTCCGCCGCTTCGTCCATTCTGTGGAGGCGAGGCCGGGGCGCACGCTCTGGTTCAAGCACGTGCTGCTGCCGCACGTGCCCTGGCAGTTCTATCCGTCGGGCCGGCGCTATCGCCTCCACGCGCCTGAGCCGATCCCGGGCCTGAACGGCGAGCTCGGATTCGGGGTGCCGTGGCTCGTGAAGGTGTCGTACCAGCGCCACCTGCTGCAGCTTGGGATGGCCGATCGCCTCCTCGGCGAGCTGCTCGGTCGCCTCCGCCGAGTGGGTCTCTACGAGGACGCCCTGGTCGTGGTCGTCGCGGATCACGGCATCGCGTTCCACACGGGAATGGAGCGCCGCACTGTCACGCCGCGAAACGTGCAGGACCTGGCGCCGGTCCCGCTCCTCGTGAAGCTGCCGGGCCAGCGCCGCGGCCGCATCGACGACCGGCACGTCGAGACGATCGACGTCTTCCCGACGATCCTCGACCTTGCGGGCATCCAGCCTCCCGCGGCAATTGACGGCCGGTCGCTGCTTCGCCCGATTGCCTCACAGGCACGGCGGGTGACGGTATTCCACCGGGTGGGGACGCAACTGAACACGGTCGGTGGCGAGTACACGTTCAGCGCGGACGCGCTCGAGCGGCGGCGTCAGGCGGCCGTCCGCCGCAAGTCGGCGCTCTTCGGAAGCGGCGGCGGCCGCGAGCCCGAGGCGCTCTACCGGATCGGGCCGCACCCAGAGCTGGTCGGCCGCCGCGCGACGACCCTGCCGCGCCGGTCCGGTCACGCCACGGCCCGGATCGATCAGGCCGCGGATCTCCAGCAGGTCGACCCCGTATCGCACTTCGTGCCCGGGGAGATCACCGGCGCGATACCAAACGGCCGACCCGGCGGAGGCCGCCCGATCGCACTGGTCATGAACGGCAAGATCGCCGCGACCGGCCGAACGTTTTCGCTCGCGGCCTCGGATGTCGAGAGCTTCGAGGTGATCGTCCCGGAGTGGACCTTCCAGCGCGGAGCGAACGAAGCGCGCGTCTTCGAGATCGTGACTCGCCACGGCCGCCTGGCGCTCCGGCCGCTCTGAGGGCCGCATTCGGTGTCTCTCGCGCACTTGCGCCTCCCAAAGTGGCGCTCTACGCTTACCACGAGGGGCTCTCGTGACCCTCACGGGCGCCTCGAGATGCGGCTATGGATGATTATCTGGCCCTTGGCGAGCCCGGGACCGGGCCGGGTGACGAAGAGCAGGTTCGCGCGCTGCCGGTGCAGCTCGGCGGCGCAACCGTGTTCATCGAGGTCGGCGGGGGCCTCAGCGTCGACTCTGACGAAGAGCTCTATCCCGTCGGGGCGCTGAGCCCGAAGGACGCCTTTGACAAGGCCAATGACGCGCTCAAGGAGTGCATTCGCGTCGTCGGCGAGACGCTCGACAAGATCGGCGACAATGCAAAGCCGCAGGAGGTCTCGCTCGAGTTCGCCCTCACCTTTCAGGCCGAGGGCACGGCGCGGATCATCCCCGTGCTCGTGACGGGGAAGACCGCTGCCACGACGGGACTCAAGGTCACCGCCACCTGGCAGCTGGGGGAGCGCAAGGAAGAGGCCTAGACGATGGCCGGCGAGCGTGGACTGAAGGCCGCCCGGGATGCGACGGTTCAGATCTGCGACAGCCACGGTAGGGCGCTCGGCCAGGGGCTTCTCCTGGCCCTTGCCGGCGAGGGCAATGTGGTGCTCACATGCCATCACGTGATCGCCGAGACCGACGCCGGCACCATCCACGTACGTCGGGCCGGTGACGCCGGGGAGCTCCAGGATCCGGTGCCCGCCCGACTCGATGAGCCTGCCTGCCGGCCGGAATGGGACGCGGTCGTGCTACGCGTCGACGAGCCGTGGATGGTCCGCAATCCGCTCTTGCACGCGATCGATCCCGACCATTACGACGGCTCCCTGCCGGCGACTGGGCTCACATGGCTGAGCACTGACAACTTCGGGGCCGAGCTGCAGCCGGCCACGCGGCGGCTGCCCGTGAAGGTGCCCTACCCGCCCAAGCTCTACCGGTTGCCGGTCGCCTTCCGCCTGAAGGATCCGAGCGACGCTCAGGAGGGGATCAGCGGCGGCGTGGTGCTCTGCGAGGACGGCGTGGTGGGACTGGTGCACTTCGCACGCCGCGAGAGCTCGGCCCAGCAACGGCAGGCTTACCTCAATCCGCTGAGCGCGTGGGTCGACGGCCTGCCGGCGTTGGAACAGGAGATCGAGCCGTTCGTCGAAGCCGCGTTGCGCAAACGTGCGGACGTTCTTCGGGCCGAGGCGGTGCTCCCGGGCGGCCTATTGGATATCGAGGGCTACCGCGACGACGTGTACCTGTCCAGAGCGGTCAACGAGGACGCCGCGAAGGCGCTCGAGAACAACAATGCCGTTCTGGTCGTGGGCCGGCATTTGTCGGGCAAGTCCCGGCTCGCCTGCGAGCTCATGCACCGCCATCCGAACGCGATCGTCGTGGTCCCGCGCGGCTTCGAGCCGCCCAGTGACCTCCGCGAGGACTCGTCCTTCGCGGACAGGGAGGTCGTGCTCCTGTTCGAGAACATGCACATGAATCCCGGGATCAAGCCGGTGAAGTGGTGGACCAGCCTGCAGGGGGTGTGCGAGCGGACCTACGTGATCGCCACCTCGCGCAACGACCAGGACTGGCAGTTCGTGGAGCAGCGACAGTCCTCGCTGGTGGAACGCCTGGCCGTGCCCTGCGTCTTCATCAGCAAGGACGAAGGCGAAGACCTCACCATTGAGGAGGGGCAGGCGCTCGCCGACAGCCTCGGCCTCTCTCGCGCAGAGTTCGAGCGCCGTTTCGACGGTACGCCCGGCTCGCTCCTCGTCGAGTCCGAGCAGCCGCCCGAGGAGGACCCTGAGCTTCCCGAGGGCGACAAGGGCGGTACGGTCGTCGAGCCGGTGCCCGCGGAGGAGTCCGAGACGGGCCCGCCGCACAACTTGCCCCACTTCAGCTCGACCTTCGTGGGCCGTGAGCGGGAGAGGCGGGAGCTCGCGGAGCTCCTCTCCGACCATCCCGTGGTAACGCTGACCAGCCCCGACGGGCGGGGGAAGACCCGCCTTGCCGCGTATGTAGCGACCGAGCTGCTCTCGCGGTTTCCAGACGGCGCGTGGTGGATCGAGCTCAGCTCGCAAAGCGACGGTGCACTCGTCACCCCCGCTGCGGCCAACGTGCTGGGCATACACGAGAGCGCCTCGGCCACCTCCATGGACCGCTTGCTCAGCGAGCTGAGCGGGAAGCACGCGCTCCTGGTGCTGAACGGGATCGACGACGTCGAGGAAGCCTGCGCGTCGCTGGTGAGCGGCGCAACAGGAAACTGTCCCGAGTTGAGAGTCCTCTGCACGGGACGGTCGCCGCTGGGGATCGCCGGCGAGGCGGTCTATCCCCTCCAGCCACTCTCGCTGTCGGGGCCGGCGGTGTCCGGGAACGGCCAGTCCGAGGCCGTGCGCCTCTTCTTCGACCGCGCTCGTCAGTACGTGGCCGAGGAGGACCTGACCGAGTCGGAGCGCTCGCACATCCGCGAGATCGTGACGCGGCTGAACGGCAATCCGCTCGCGATCGAGCTGGCGGTGGCCCACCTCGCCGACGCGCCGGTCGAGCAGCTCGCAGAGGCACTGGGGGAGGGCCTGGTCAGCCCGGCGGACGATCCCGAGAAGGCTGCCGCCCAGCGGGTGGACGCTTCGCTCGTGGCCGCGCTCGAAGGTCTCGACGAGCGCGAGACGCGGCTGTTCGCCCGGCTCGGCGCCCTTGCCGGGAGCTGGAGCCTCACAGCCGCCATGGCCACGGGCGGGGGCGAGGGCGTGGACCCGGCCGCCGTGCCGGAGCTGGTTCGCCGGCTGGTGGACCGGTCGGTTCTGCTGATCGTCGCCTCCGAGGGTGAGCAGGACCGCTTCCGGATGCTCGACTCGGTGCGCCGGCGCGCAATCGCGCGACTCGACACGTTTCCCGAGGCAGCCCGGGTGCGGCGACGCCACGCGGAGTACTACGTCGGCTTCGTGGAGCGGGCGAAGGCAGGGCTGACCGGCCCGCACGCGAGCGAGTGGCGGACCAAGCTGGAGCGCGAGGAGGACAACTGCCAGTCGGCGCTCACCTGGGCGCTGCGCACCAATGAGGTGGACGTCGGCCTTCGACTCGGGGCCGCACTGTGGTGGCCCTGGTATCAGCGCGGCCGCTTCCGGGAAGGGCGACGCCTGCTCCAGCAGTTGCTGGACCAGGCGCCGGCCGACGATCGCGCGGCGGACGAGAACCGTGAGCTCGGGCTCGCGCTCGCCGAAGTGCTGAACGGCGCGGGCAACTTCGCCTACAACCAGGGCGACTATCACGCGGCGCAGGCGTGGCACCTGCGGAGCCTGGAGCTCCGACGGAGGCTCGGGGACGAGGCCCCCACCGCGGGCTCGCTGAACAACCTCGGGCTGATCGCCCGGCGCCGGGGAGACTACGAGCAGGCGACGAGCCTGTTCCGGGAAGCGATCGCGGTCAGCCGGCGCTGGGAGAACCCCACCTGGGAGGCCATGCACATCAACAACCTCGGGAACACGTTGCGCGAGGAAGGCAAGGAGCCGGAGGAGGCGCGCCAGCTGGAGGAGGAGAGCCTGACGATCTTCACCCGGCTGGGCTCGGAATGGGGCATTGCGATGGCCGCCTGCGATCTCGGCCTGGTGCTCTTGGACCAAGGTCGACGCGACGAAGCCCGCCAGTACCTCGCCCACAGCCTCGAGATGCGGGAGCGCCTCAAGGAGCCACAGGGCGTCGCGCAGTCGCAAAATGGGCTGGCTCGCATCGACCGCCTGGAGGGCGACCTGGAGACGGCCGAGAACCGCTCCCGCAGCGCGCTCTTGACTTTCGACGAGATCGGCGACCCGCTGCGCGCCGCGGAGTCGCTAGAGGCGCTCGCCCTCGTGGCCGGGGCCAGTCAGCGGCCTCGGCGGGCGGCCCGCCTGTTCGCCGCCGCCGCGAGCGTCCGCGGCAAGACCGGGGCCGTGGTCCCACCGGCGGCACGCAGCGAGTACGCGGCCTGCATCGACGAGGTCCGCGACAGGCTCGGCGAGGACAAGTACCGGCTCGAGGATGAGGCCGGCCGGGGGATGTCACTCCACGAGGCGATCGCGGAGGTCTGAGCGGAGCGTTAAACGTTCCGCGAGGCGGCCAGGTCGACCAATCGCTCCCGAGGCACCCCCGCTGGCGCCTCGATCACGCAGGTGTGGCCCTGTTGATTCCACGTCACGATCGTTCGGCCGCGGACGCTGGCGACGTGGTAGGTCTTGCCCTTGCGCGTGACCTGGCGGCCGGGCGGCTCGCCGTCCAGGACGTCGCCCGATACCACCGCGTAGCCGAGCCGCGCGCCGTCGGGGTTGCGATAGAAGACTGTCGTGACCGGGCGTCCCGAGAGCGTGTCGTCCCGTCGGCCGACGGCCTTCCAGCCGAAGCTCGTTTCCCAGTCGGGGAACACCAGGCTGCCAACCTTGGCGTCGAGCTCGGGCGGCGCACCGCCAACCGGCGTCGGAGCGGCCTTTGTCGGATCGAGCCGTGCAGCCGCGTAGATCTTGGCCAGCGACGGCTCCGCTTCATTGCCGCCCGTCTCGACCACGATCGCGACGACCGCCAGCGCGGCGGCAGTGCTCGCCAAGACCAGACTCAGGCGACGGCGGCGCCAGAAGGGAGTCCGCGCCCGCGCCGACGCACGCTCTCGCTCGCGCTCGATCGCCTCGCGCAGGGACTGCGGGGCGCGGACGTCAGACACCGCCGCGGCGATCAGCGCCTGCCCCTCGCGCGCGCGCGCGAGCTCCTCGTCGGTCAGCGGGGTGTCGTTCTCGTCAGGCATTGGATCCGCCTTCACTCCCATGGACGCCCTGCGGGGCCGATTCCATCCCGCGGGCCACCTGCGCGCGCGCACGGAACAGCCTCGAGGTGATTGTCGCCTCCTTGGTGCCCAGGAGCTCCGCGGCCTCCGCATAGCTCAGGCCGGCAACATCGACCGCGACGAGGGCGTCACGGAACGGCTCGGAGAGACCGGCGATCACCGCGAAGACCTCTCGCGCCTCGACCGCCTGCTCCGGTCTGCTGGCCGTCCTGGGGTCGACCGGCTCGAGGCCGTCATCCAGCGTCTCGGGGGCGGGCCGCCGAGCGGCCGCGCGGCGCGAGCTGATGAATGTGTTCCGCAACGCCTGCAGCAGGTAGCCGAGGTCGTCTGCGTTTCGGACCTGGCGCGGCTTGGCGAGGACACGGGCGAACGTCTCCTGCACGAGGTCCTCGGCTTCGGCACGCGAGCCGGACAGCGCCCACGCGGCTCGGAACAGGCGATCGATGTGATCGCCCAGCGTGCTGGGATCCAGCGTCCGATCTGGAGCCATGGCCGGGCTCGGAGAGTAGTGCCGGGAAGGAATGGGGGTCCTGTGCGTCCCAGGCCGTAGAGACCACAACCCCCTAGATCCGGAGGCACCACTCAATGACCATGACCTCACAACAGAAGCGGCCTGTACTTGCGACGGTTGTCGCGCTTGCGCTGGCAGGGCTGGCCGTTCCCGCGAGCGCGAGCGCGAGTAGCGGAAGCGTTCGCGGCGTCACGGCGGACATCGAGGCCGGCACACTCAACGTCGACGGCGGCGACCGGGCCAGTGCCGTCGCGCTTCGTCTGAAGCCCGGCGACCCGACCCAGATCCAGGTGGATGCGGGCGACAACGGCTCGGCGGACTTCTCGTTCGGGCGCAGCAGCGTGCGCGCCATCAGCGTCCGGATGGGCAATGGCCGCGATTCAGTTCGCATCGACGACTCGAACGGCGCGTTCACAGACGCGATCCCGACCACGATCGCCGGCGGTAACGGTGGCGACTCCCTGAACGGCGGGCAAGGCGCCGAGACGTTCAGGGGCGGCAACGGCGACGACAACGTCGACGGCGGCAAGGGCAACGACAGCGCCGACCTCGGGCACGGCGACGACAGCTTCGTCTGGGATCCGGGCGAGGGCAGCGACGTGATCGAGGGCCAGAGCGGCAGCGACACGATGGTGTTCAACGGCGCCGCGGTGAACGAGGACGTCACGTTGAGCGCGAACGGCGGGCGCCTCACCTTCTTCCGCAACCCCGGCAACGTCACGATGGAGACCGACGGCGTCGAGACCGTCGACTTCAACGCGCTCGGCGGGACCGACAACATCACGGTCAACGACCTCACGGGCACCGACGTGACCCGGACGAACCTCGATCTCGCCGGGTCGCTCGGCGGCAACGCGAGCGACGGCGCTCTCGACAGCGTCGTCGTGAACGGCACCGACGGCGTCGACACGATCAGCATCGACGGCAACGGGTCGGGAGCGGACGTGACCGGCCTGGCCACGGCGGTGTCGCTCAAGCACGCAGACCCGAGCGACACAGACCCGAGCGACACGCTCTCCGTCAACACGCGCGCGGGCGCCGACCACGTGTTCCCGTCCGGGCTCGCCGGCGTGCTGGACGTGTTGGTCGACGGCTCACCCCTCTAGCGCATCCAAACCCACAACGAAAGAATGAGATGAACACCTACGCAATTCGCCGCAAGCACGCCTGGAAGTCACCCGAGGAGGTCGAGCAGGTGGCCGCGCGATCCAAACAGGTCGCCGACGACGACTTCCCGGAGGACATTCGCTGGATCCGCAGCTACGTGATCGCAGAGGCGGACGGCTCGCTGGGAAGCATCTGCATCTACCAGGCAACCGACTCCGAAGCCGTGCGCAAGCACGCGCATCGGGTCGGCATGCCTGCGGATGAGATCCTCGACGTCGCCGACACGGTCGTCATCCGGCCCGACCCGGAGCGCGAGCTCGCAGCGTGATCAACGAACGGCGGGCGGTCCAAGCGACCGCCCGCCGCTTCGCCTCCCCACGATCCCGCCTCCCAAGGGCAGATCGCGCAGCCCTATGCGTCCGATGACACGGGCTCACGTGAGAGCAGGTTCGCCAGCTCTGTGCGGGAGCGGAGCCCGAGCTTCCGATAGACCTTTGTGAGATTCGCTTCGACGGTGCGTTCGCTGACGTATAGGTTGCGGGCGATCTGCTTGTTCGTGAGGCCGGCGGCGGCCAGCTCGGCCACCGACTGCTCGGTCGCGGTGAGAGCCCCACCGGTTTCGCTCCGTCGACCCCCTATCCGTGACAGCTCAGCCCTTGCTCGTTCGATCCAGTCCTGCGCCCCCAGCTCCTCGAAGATCGCCGCCGCCCGTTCGAGCGTCTCACGCGCCGGGCGCTTCAGCTTGGCTCGCCTCTGGATCACGCCATGGACGAGCAGTGAACGGGCCAGCTCGAATGGCAGGTCGCCACGCTCGTGTAGCTCCACTGCGCGGATAGAGGCGCCCAGCCCGGACTCGGTCTCGCCGCGGGCGGAGAGCAACAGTGCGCGGCACCGAGCCGCCGAGCCCTGTGCCCAGGTGTGCTCGCTGAGCGCGGCGACATCATCGAGCTCATCGATCTCCCGTTCTGCCGCCGCAAGCTCGCCCGTCAGGATGAGCGCCTCCGCTGCGAGCGCTCGGATCGGAAAATGCTGGGGGTCGCGGGCGCCGAGCAGTCTTATCTGGTCCGGGAGCGGCGCCAAGTGCCGCTTCGCCGTGGGCAGGTCAGCCTTCGTCAAGGCAACGAACCCCAGCACGGACTCGTTTGCCATTGCGTAGTGGAGGTCGCCAATCTCGCCGCCGAGCGTCGACCCCCGCGACGCGTGTCGGTCCGCGTCATCGAACGAGCCCATGTGCGCCTCGACGAGCGACCGGAAGAAGAGGCATTGCACCTCGCCGTTGGAGATCTGGATCTGCTCAGCGATCTCCAGTGCCTCCTCCGAGTAGCGATCCGCGTCGTCCCACCGACCGGCGTTGAGCTCGAGCTCTCCAAGGAGCATCAGGGCGCCCATCTCGGCCTCGGCGCTCCCGACTTCTCGCGATTGCTCGAGCGCGCTCTCGAGCAGCGGCCGCGCCTCGTCGAGCGCTCCCGCGTGACCGAGCTGGCGTCCGAAGGCCCATTCGGGGCTGAGCCCGATGGGATGCGGTGAGTCCGCCACCGCTTGCTCGCGAAGCGCCTCGTCGTAATACTCCGGCTGCACGCCTTCGCCGTTCGCGAAGAGCACGAGCCCGAGCTCCGTCAGAGCGAACGAGGCCCGCGCGTGATCGCCGGCGACGCGGGCCAGGCGGACCGCTTCGCGCAGGTTTCTCATCCAGCCCTCGAACTCGCCCTTCGTTCCGAGGGCCATCCCCATGCCGAGATGGATGCTGGCACGGCGCGCGGGATCATTCCCGACCTCGTCCAGAGCCTGCTCGTACAGCGCGATGAGCGAGTCGCTTATGGTGACGTCGGCGAGCGCTTCGAGCGCAGCGCCGCGGTGAGAGCCGCGTGGCAGCGTTGAGATCAGGTGCTCAAGGAGCCCGGCTGCGGTGGGCCCGTCGCCCGCGAGGTAGTGCTGCTTCGACGCTGCGAGGGTGCGGCGTACGGTGTCGTCACGGCGTCCGCCGGGGGTCAGTCGCACCGAGTGCTCGAACAGCTCGGCCGCGCGCGCGGGCGCACCGCGCCTCGCCGCGACGTCGCCAGCATCCTCGAGCGTCCCGGCGACGCGCTCGTCCGGTTCGTCGGTTGCCAGCGCGAGATGGAGCGCTCGCGGCTCGGCCTCGGCGCTCACATCCGCGAGTCGGCGGTGCAACCGACGTGTCTCATCTGGACCCAGCGTGGACCTCACGGCCGATGCGAGCAACGGGTGGGAGAAGCGCACGCTCCCCGTCTCCACGACCAAGAGGTCCTCGCGCGTGGCAGCCGCCACGTCGCGCCGCGCCCGCTCGTGGTCGGATGTCGCCGCCTCGATTGCCGGCACCGTCGGGTCGCCGAGGAGCGCGGCCAGGGCCAGGACGTCCCTGATGCCCTCGCTGGCGGCCGCAAGTCTCCGGCGGAGGAGCACCTGAACGTCCGAGGGAACCGGCAGCGGCCCAGGTGCGGAGAGATCACCGCCCTCCTCGATGACCGCGCGCACGACTTGCATCGCGACGAATGGGTTACCCCCAGTCTCGCGATGCAGCCGGAGCAGCCCGGGGCGCGACGGCGTCAGCCCGTACCTCTCGCGCACCAGCTGATGCAGAGCGCTCGGAGTGAACGGCTCGAGAACAATTCGCTTGACGGCATGCTCCGGAAGCTCGTGCGCGAGCGCGCACCCAGGTTTCCCGCCGTCTCCCAGCCGCGCGGTGCAGAGGAACCTGACGCGCGAGCTGGCGAGCCGCCGACCCGCGAAGGTGAGCGCGAGGCTCGACGGCGCGTCGAGCCACTGCCAGTCGTCGATCGCCACCAGGACCGAGCACTCCGAACTCAACGCCGAAAGTGCGTCCACGACTCCAAGGGAGATCGCCCGGGAATCGGCAGCGCCCCCGTCGCTCCGCAGCAGCGCCGTCTCCAGCGCTCGCGCGCGCGGCGGCGCCAGGGCCGGAAGCACCTCGTCGAGCACTCCGTCGAGCAGGTCCGTGACGGCGGCAAAGGACAAGCCGGCCTCGGCCTCGCTTGAGCGGCTTTGGAGCACCCGGGAAGAACGCTCGGCCGCGATCGTGAGCCCTTGCTCCCAAAGAGTGCTTTTGCCGACGCCGGGCTCTCCCTCGAGAAGCAGGAGAGCCGATCCCTCGTCTCCGTTCGCCAGAAAGCCCGCGAGCGCTTCGAGCTCGGCCTGCCGTCCGATCACACCGCTCCGTGTGGTCGCCGGCGGCAACGGCACGCGAACAACTTCGCGGTGGTCCACAACTCAACGGTCCTACCGCAAGAGACCGCTGTCAACCCGTCCGCAGCGGCTGTGAATCGTGCGGATATCCCCAATTCGCGGCGGTGGCGGTGGACATACGGTGTCCGCATGAACCCGGAGGTCGTTCTGAGCACCACGACGGAGCGCCTCCACCACCGATGACCTGACGCCGACGGGCCGGTCGTTCATGGCCGGGCCCGCCGCCCGGCCCACTCCTTCCCGCCGGACGAGTCTCGCCGTTCGCGACCGGCGCGAGTGACCCATGAACGCTTTCGCCGAACGCTCGACCCTGCTCCGCTGTGGGATGAAGGCGACGCGCCGACTGATTGCACGCGAGGCCCGCCCAACTTCGCTCCCTGCACGCGGATCCCCGCTAGCGGCGCACACGCCGGGCGCTCCTCCGCGAGCTCCGGCGGCTCGTTCCCTGCCGCGGCCAGGAGTGCCGCGCGCCGGTAGGCGCGATACCGCGTCCGGCAGGCGACAGCCCAGCGACACTTGATGGGCCCCTATCTCCGCGAGGCGCGGGCGCTCGCCCTGTTACTCGACGCCGCGCTTCGCCATCGACCTCGCAAGGGGAGTCTCAGTGGAGCGCGACTGGCGCGGAGTAGCGTCGACCGGCAGACTGCGCGACCATAGCCTGCCACGGCTCAAATGCCGGGTTCACGGAAACCGAGATCCGCTCGCTGAGTCGGCCCGGGTCAGGACCGATACGGGGATTCGAAATGGGTGCGCGGTCGCGCTGTTGAGCTGGATCTCGCTTGCTGAGCGCAACCGCGCGACGCTCGGGACCGCTCAGGACCGCCCCGGCGCGCGCGCGACTTTCACCAACTTTTCGCCGGACCGCCACGAACCGCCTCAGCCGCTCTCGGCCGCTGTACGGGGCACGGTTTGTCCCGCGCTTTGTCCCGCAGGCATTCGTTCGGCCTATGGCGGGTTGTACCCCACGCCAGGCCAGCTTGGGCTCGTCAGACTGCTCCCGGACAGGTCGTGCGATCGCGCATTCGGCACGAACGGGTTCGTGGCCTGGAACCCGCCAAGGCGTGGGAAGACGACCGTCTGCCTCGCAACTTCGCGCAACGCAAGGCGACGCCCCTCGAAGCCGTGGGGCCACGGGACTAGCAGCGACGTTTGCGAACGCACCGCTACCACGCCGCCGACGTCAGGAAGCCGGGCGCGAGCCCGGCTTCCCTGCTTGCGACCTGAAATTGGCGGCAGGCGAGCGTTCGACGTTCGAGGCTCGTTTCTCGATGCCGTTGATCAGTTGAGCCGGCTGACCACAGATGACATGCCGGCCCGCTGGGCTGCCGCCCTGATCTCCTGGACGACATCCTCGTGCCCGGGCCTCCCGAGCACCGTCGAGAGCGCGTCGTTCAAGAACCCCTCGAGGCCGCTCTTGACGCCCGAGTCGGCGTTCGTCGCCCCGGGCCCGACGAGGCCCGCGTCGACCGCGATGTTGACGAGATCGACGACGTCCGACGCGGTGTACGTGGCCGAGTAGGAGTCGTACATCCCCGTCGTGATTCGCTTGATCAGCGTGGCCAGCCGCTCGACGATCTCGCGCCGGCCGGCAAGCCCTCGTCCATAGCCGGCCGGTGCCCTGCCGCACAGCCGCGCCTGGTTGAGCGCGGCGTTGAACTTCTGCAGCTTGGGGAGGATCGACCGGAGCAGGTCAGCGGCCGACGAAGGGTGACTCATGATGCCGATGGCGGTGTCCATGCTTCTGATCAGGTCCGCCTCCACCTCCTCGAACCAGGCCGCGCTTCGTGGCTGCGGAGGCGCGCCCACGCGCGTCGCGTGCCAACCCGGACCAGTGACCTGCGAGCAGCCGGCCGTGCGGATCCGGAGCACCTTCTGGAAGTCCCGGACAAACCGCTTCGTCATCGAGAGCCGGCCGAGCGTGAAGGTGCCGACGAGCTTGAGGTCGCCGACGGCGACCGGTGCCGCTGCGGCGCCGCCAACATGCGCGGCCGCACTGCCCCTCAGCCGGGCCCTGAAGCGGCCGCGGCGGCCCGAGCCGGTTACCGCTTCGCGGTAGCTGCCGCGCACCGAGCCGTCCTCTGCGACGACGATCGTGAAGCGCATTGCCGAGCTGAACGTGGCCGACATCGGGCTGCTCTCCGAGTGCGAGTAAGAACCACTGCCAGTCCACTTGCCGACCCCGAACATCTGTGGTGCCGCGTTCGCGGCCGCGACGCTTCGCGACGCGCTCGCTGCAGCCGGGGAGGCGGCCGTCGCTCCGGCGAGCGCGAGCGCGGCGGCAGCTATGGCGTAGAGCTTCATCGGGGGTGCCTTCACTTCCAGTCTCCTTAACGTCGGTGCCCAACCGGAGGGCGTTGATGTCGCATCGGAGAATCGGGCGGCGGCAGGCATCCGACATCAGGGAAAGCCCCTGAACCATCCCCTCATGCTTCCCTGGGGCCAGTGCGCGACCAGTGGCGAACTCGGCGGCAGCGTTCGAGCCAGCCGCGGCGAAAGATCCGTGCCAGCACGGAGAAATGACTGTGGCCAGCCCCGTTTCCACCGCGCCCGTGCGGGCCTAGCGTCGGCCACAAGGTTCAACGACGAAAGGAACCCGCAATGCGAGTCGCAATGCGAAAGCCTGCAGGAGTCGCCACCGCGGTGCTGTCGCTCGCGTTGGTTGCGCCAGCCCCGGCTGCGACTACGGATCCGCACGCCAGCTGTTCGGCAAAGCTCTCGACGACGTTCACCGCCGGTGAGCCGGGCGCCCGTGCCGACGTTTCGCATCAGGCCAGGGCCGAGGCGAATTCAATAGGGCTGACACTCGGAGATTTCCAGAGCGAGGTCGCCCACGACCACGGGCCGGCGGAGTCCTGCTAGGACTCGAAACTCGCGATCTCGAAACTCGCGATCTCGATCCGGCCTGTGGTCTTTGCGCGGCATGGACTTCACGGCCGGGTCGGGCCCCCTGGTCCGGCGCGTGGGTCTCGCGCGGCCTCCGCTCCGGAGCCGACCCGTGGCGCTATGGGTCCCCCGCCCGACGCTCGTACTCCTTGAGGCGGACCAGGGCGCGCTCGGTCTCCTCAATCGCGTCGCGTAGCCCCGGTTGGGCTCTGGGGTGAATGAGAAGGCGTGACGCATGCGCCAGCGCGTCCCGTACTTCGGCCAGGGTCCGGTCGTCGGTATCGACCTCGTGGCTACTGAGTATGTCGCGCAGTCCGACGAGGTACTCCTCGTCCATTCGCTCCAGGGCTTGCGTCCGCTCCCGGGCCTCAGCCGAGCCGACGGGTAGGCGCCTCAGCTCATTCCGCGCCCGTTGAATCTGGCGTCGCAGCTGCCCGAGCTTCATCCGACGGATCGCGCGTGCGAAATGACGCTCCTCCGCTGAGCCCGCGGGAAGCCGCGCCCGGCCCGCCTGCGCCCGTTGAATCCACCGTTCTAGTTCCTCGTCGACGCCGTCCATGTGATTCCTCGTCAACGTGTCCAAAAGGCGATATTCCCGAAATTGGACACAGCTACCGAGAAGAGTTGGCGCAGCCCCAGCGGCCCCTCAGTGGGCCGTTTCGTTTGGGGCGCTCTGGTCACGCCGATCGCGATCACCTTCGACCGCTACGGCGACCTGACCCCGGGCGGCGAGACCGAGGCCGTGCTGCTGCTTCGATCGCTACATCAACCTCCCCACGGCGGCCCTGGAACGAGAGAATCCCGCTGGATCAACGGGATTCCAAAGTACCGCCACGGGGATTCGAACCCCGGTTTCCGCCGTGAGAGGGCGGCGTCCTAGTCCCCTAGACGATGGCGGCTCGTTGCGGCGAGCGATTCTAGCGGCCGTCGTGCGGGCCGACGCGGTTGGGGTATGCTGCTCGCGTTCTACGGCCGGTGGCCAGGGAAGTCGGGTGTGAATCCCGCGCGGTCCCGCCACTGTGAACGGGCGCTGAGGCGTCGCATGCAGCCACTGGGGAGCCGACGGCTCATCGGGAAGGCGCGGCGCGGAGCTCGAAGCCAGGAGACCTGCCTCCGGCCGAAGGCCCATTCGACCCTCGAGGAAGGGGTGGCTCGATGACCGCTCGACTCCGCCGGACAGCGCTCTCGGGAGCGCTGGCCCTGCTCTCCCTGGCCCTGGCTCCCGCGGCGCTTGCGCTTCCCGTGACGGTGAACCTGCGCGTGGAGGGGCCGAACCGGACAGTTTTCGACGGACCTGTGACAACCGACGGACACGACGTGACAACGGCCACGGCCGGCACGCACAAGTGCGACGGCACCAACGGCGGCGCGGAGCCGGAGCCCGGCCCCACCGCCACAGCCGCGCTCGACGACGCGGCCAAGCTCGGCGGGTTCACGATCGACGGCCCCTACGGCAACTTCGGAATAGACGACTACTTCATCGAGCGTGTGGCCGACCAACAGATCGATCCGAACAGCGAATACTGGTCGCTCTGGATCAACCACTCCTTCTCCGACAAGGGCGGCTGCCAGAAGCGCGTGCTCGCCGGGCAGGACGTGCTCTGGGCGGGCATTCCGTTCTCAGTGAGCATCCCGTTGAAGCTGACCGGTCCGGTATCGGCGCTGACCGGACAGCCGGTGCAGGTGCAGGTGACCGACGGCTCGAACGGCGACCCGCAGAACGGCGCAGCGGTGGGCGGCTCCACCACCGGACCCGACGGCCGCGCCACGCTCAGCTTTCCGGATGAGGGGATCTACCGCCTGAAGGCGGAGAAGCCCGACACCATCCGCTCGAACACGCTTGTGCTCTGCGTCGACCCGCCGGGCGCAGCGCCGTGCACTTCGAGCGACACGACCGCCCCGAGCGTCGAGTCCGGGTTCGGCGTGGACGACCCCGACCTGCCCGGCAGGCATCTGGCGAGCCGGAGCGGCCGCTCACGCACCATCCTTGTGTCGTGGGGAGGTCAGGATGGCGCGGGAAGCGGAGTCGCGCATTACAGCGTCGAGGTGGCCGAGGCCGGCGACGGCGCGGGTCCGAGCCAGGCCGAGCCTGTCTGGAAGACGCTGCTGGACAAGGCGCCGACGAACGGGCTGCACTTTCGCGGCGAGTCGGGCGATGCCTATCGCTTCCGCATCACTGCGACCGACCGGGCGCTGAACTCGGCGAGCACCGTGACCAATCCGGTCCTGATTCCTGTGGACGACCGCGACCGCGGACTGCTGCGCCTGTCGCGCGGGTGGACGCGCACACGTGCCGCGAACGCTTGGGGTAGGACAGTGGTCCGCGCCAGGCGGGCCGGCGCGACCGGACGCATGCGCTTCCGCGGCACGCAGGTCGCTCTCATCGGCCGCAAGCTCGCGCACGGTGGCCGCCTGCGCGTGACCCTCGACGGCAGGAGCCGGACGCTTCGCGTGCGCGGGCGTACGTCCCACCGGAGCGTTCTCTGGGTGAGCCGCACGCTCGTTGCCGGCAGCCACGTCCTGCGGCTTCGCTCGCTCGGCGGCGGCCTGGTGGAGCTCGACGCGGTGGCGCCGTCTCCATGAGGGCGCGCGGGCTCATCCTCGGTTGCCTGGCGGCGACGGTTCTGGCCTCAGCGCCCGCCGCCGGCGCGGCCGCTCCGAGGGTGCAGCAGATGATCGTCTTCCGCGATGGGCACGCGCTCGCGAAGCGGGTTTCCACGGCGGCGACGAGCGTCAGCGTTGGCGGCCGGCGCTGCGCGGTCGGTGAGCGAACTCCGCTCGCCGCGCTCGTGCGGAGCAGGCCGGGCCGCCTGCGCCTGCGCGACTTCGGCGCCTGCTCGTCGCGGCCGAGCGACGCTGCCGGCCTGCTGGTCACGGGAATCGGCGGCGACCGAAACCGCGGGCAGCGCGGCTGGGTCTACAAGGTCGGCCGGCGCGCGGCGACCGCCGGGGCGGGGGACACCGGCGGGCCGTTCGGCCATGGGCGGCTCCGCGCCGGCCAGCGGCTTACGTGGTTCTACTGCGTGCGCGCCGCGGACTGCCAGCGCACGCTCGAGCTGCGCGCGAAGCCCACGACCGGCGGCATCGTCGCGACCGTTCGCGGCTACGACGACGCCGGTGACGGCGTGCCCGTCGAAGGCGCGAGCGTCAGCGCCGGAGGGGTGACCGGCCTCACGGCGGCCGACGGCCGCGTCCAGCTCGCGCTTGCGCCCGGCACCCACCGGCTCGTCGCACGCAAGGATGGCCTGGTGCGCTCGTTCACCGAGCGAGTCGAGGTGCCGTGAGGCGTGCCCGGGCTCTCGTCGCAGCCCTCCTCGTCGCCGGCCTCGCACCGGCGGCAACAGGCTGCGGCTTGGGGGAGGGAAAGGAGCAAGCGGGAGGCGCCGCCACGCTGCGGGTCACCCGCGACTTCGGCCACCAGGAGCTTGGGTCTGTGCGCCTCGACAAGGTGCGCGAGGGCCAGACCGTGATGCGCATGCTCCGCTCGGAGTTCGACGTGACGACGCGCTACGGCGGGCGCTTCGTCCAGTCGATCGACGGGCTCTCCGGCAAGGGAGCCGGTGGCCAGGTGGACTGGTTCTTCTGGGTGAACGGGGTTGAGGCCGACAAGGGCGCCGCGGAGTGGGGGGTGGCGCCCGGCGACCAGATCCAGTGGGACCGCCGCGACTGGAGCGCGGCCATGCGCGTGCCCGCGATCGTGGGCTCGTACCCCGAGCCGTTCGTTAGCGGAACGGGCGGCAAGCGCCGGCCAGTGAGAGTTGAGTGCGAGGACGTCCGCGCGCCTGCATGCACGGACGCGCGCGCCCGGTTGCAGCGCGCGGGCGTGCCGACGTCCGGCTCCTCGCTCGGGGCGCCCGGCACGGAGGAGGTCACGCGGCTGGTGGTGGCGCGCTGGCCGCGGGCGCGCGGGGTGCGCGGCGCGTCCGAGCTCGAGAACGGCCCCGAGTCGAGCGGCGTGTTCGCGCGCTTCAGCGACGACGGCGACACGCTCGAGCTGCTGGACGAGCACGGCGACCCCGTGCGACGCGTGCGCCGCGGCGACGGGGTCGGCCTGGTGCTCGCGCTCCAGCCGCGCGCCGACGAGCTCGTCTGGATCGTGACCGCTCTCGACGAGAAGGGACTCGAGGCGGGGGTGCGCGCGCTCGACGAGGGCAAGCTGCGCGACGCGTTCGCCGTCGCGGCCACAGCCGAGGACGTTGAAAAGCTTCCGGTGGTGGGCGGATGAGCCTGATTCCGGTTTACCGGAGCCGTCCGAGCGCGCTCCATGCCGCGCGCGCGGGCGCGGGGGCGGCGCTGTGCGGGTCGCTCGCACTGACCGGCGCGCTCTACCTGCATCCGCTGATCCTGTCGGCGGCGCTGGCCGCCATCGTCCTCGCGGGCGCGGTGGCCGGCGTGGGACGCGAGATCGTCCGCTCGCTGCGGTTCGCCGTGCCGTTCGCGGTCCTGATCGCCGTGATCAACCCGCTCGTCTACCCCGAGGGCGACACGCTGCTGATCCGCGGCGGCGAGTTCCTCGGCCGGCGCATCGACGTCACGCTCGAGGCCACGGCCGCGGGCGTGCTGAACGGGCTTCGGGTGATCGTCATCGTTACGGCGTTCGGACTGATGTCGGCGGCGGTCGATCCCGACGAGCTGCTCCGGATGTTCCGGCGGGTTTCGTACCGCTCGGCGCTCACGGCCACGCTCGCCACCCGGCTCGTCCCGGTGCTGGCGCGCGACGCCACGCGGATGAGCGACGCCGCGCGCTGCCGCCCGCACCCGCCCGGCCGGCTCGCCGTGGCACGCGCGGCGCTGGCGAGCGCGCTCGACAGGGCCTGTCTCTTATACACATCTGACGCTGCCGACGAGTCCAAGC
>JBKPBS010000045.1:0-11570 GCA_046726915.1 Actinomycetota bacterium | reverse complement strand
GGTCCAGGAGGCGTTCGCGACCGCCGTGGCCCGCTGGCCGCGCGACGGAGTCCCCGCCAACCCCGGCGGCTGGATCACGCTCACCGCGCGGAACAGCGCGATCGACCGGCTACGCCGCGAGCGCCGTTACGCCGAGAAGCTCCGCGAGCTCGAGCAACTGGGTGGCCGAGCGCCGGGACTGGCCGGCTCCGTGGAGCCCTCGGAGACGGAGCTGAGCGCGATACCGGACGACCGGCTGCGGCTGTTCTTCACCTGCTGTCACCCCGCGCTCGCCATCGAGGCGCGCGTGGCGCTGACGCTCAGGACGCTCGGCGGCCTCTCGACCGCCGAGGTCGCACGGGCGCTCCTGACGACCGAGCCGGCAATGCAACAGCGGCTCGTCCGCGCCAAGCGCAAGATCAGGGCGGCGGGCATCCCGTACGAGGTCCCTGCGGAGGAGCAGCTGCCCGCGCGGCTCGGCTCCGTGCTCGCCTCGCTCTACCTGATCTTCAACGAGGGCTACCTCGCCACCAGCGCGGACACGCTCGTCCGCCGGGAGCTGTGCGACGAGGCGATCAGGCTCGGGCGCGTGCTCGCCGGCCTGATGCCGGCCGAGTCCGAGGCGCTCGGGCTGCTCGCGCTGATGCTGCTCCATCACTCGCGCCGCGACGCCCGGCTCGACGCGAGCGGCGACATGGTCCTGCTCGAGGATCAGGACCGCTCGCTCTGGCGCCGCGACGAGCTGGAGGAGGGACTCGGCCTCGCGGCGCGCGCGGGGGACCAGGCGCCGTACGCGATCCAGGCGGCGATCGCCGCGGAGCACGCGCGAGCGGCGCGGGCTGATGAGACGGACTGGGCCCGGATAGCCGCCCTCTACGACCGGCTGGAGGAAGCCGCGCCATCGGCCGTGGTCACGCTCAACCGCGCCGTCGCGGTGGCGATGGCCGAGGGACCGGAACGCGGACTGCAGTGCCTGGACGAGCTCATGGAGCGGGGCGAGCTCGAGGACTACCGCCTGCTTCACTCGGCACGAGCCGACCTGCTGCGGCGGGTCGGCCGGGACAGCGACGCCGCCGCCGCGTACGCCCGGGCGCTCGAGCTCGCCACCAACCCGGTCGAACGGCGCTTCCTGGAGCAACGCCTAGCGGCGCACCCGGACCGTGCGCCTGATCAGCGCTGAGCGGTTCCCTGCGCCGTCGGTCGCGCGAAGACGGAGCGTGACGCGCGGATGGCCGCCGCGCCGCAGCGCGGCCCGAAGCAGCCGCCGCCCCCGCGGACGCAGCAGCAGGCGCAGGCGGGCGCGCTGGTCGGCCGCAAGCGCGGTCGTCACCCGCCGTAGCAGCAGCTTCCGGCGACGGGCAAGGAGGGTCCCGCCCGCATTCACGGTGCAGCCCTCGTTGCAGCGCACGTACACGATCGCGCCGCCCAGCCGCAGCACCCGCTGCCGGCGCGGCGCGCGTGCCGAGACGATCGGCGCGGTCAGGTCGGGGACAGGACCGCCGCCGCCCGCCGGCGGAGGCGACGCCATGGCGACGTCGATGCGGAGGATCTTCCCGAGCATCGAGTCCGGGTTCTGGGCATCGCCCTCCGGGTCGCCCTGAGTTCCACCGTCCCCTGTCGAGAGGTACAAGGCGCCGTCGGGACCGAACAGGAGCTGGCCGCCGTTGTGGTTCTGCGCCTGGTCGTGCTGGACCGTCAGCACCGGTGTCCGGACCCCGCCGCGGAGCTCCTCCACCTGGAGGTCGCCGCCGTTGTCGGTGTAGAAGATGAAGATGCGACCACTCGTCGCGTAGTCCGGTGCCACAGCCACCGACAGGAGTCCCTGCTCGCCGCTGTCCGCCACGATGCTCTGGATGTCGAGCACCACGTTGGTTCCGGAGGGCGTCCATCGGACCAGCCGGCCCGGCTTCTCTGCGATGAACAGCTCGTCGGTCACCCCAGGTGCGGCCGCCAGCCCCACGGGCTGGTCGAAGTTGCCGATGCTCGCCTTGGTGAGCGTGCCCCCGCTCTCGCCGAGCCGGTAGACCTGACCCGCCAGCGAGGTCGCGTACAGGTGCCCGACGCCGTCTTCCCCGAAGCCCGAGACGTTCGCGATGTTGAGGCCCGTGTTCACCGCCGGCGGGGCGGCCTGTGGGCCCAGCTCCACGATGTTCCCGCTGTCGAAGCGCCCGAATAGGTACTGGCCCGCGAAGGATGGCAGCGCCGGGTCGCGTACGAGATAGCCGCCGATGACCACATCCGGTCCGCTCGGGTACTCGTAGGCCGGCGGCACGTAGTTGCCGGAAGGTGTGCAGCCGCTCTGAGTGGCGGTCCCCGAGAAACAGTTCCAGCCGAGGTTCGCGCCGCGAAAACTCGCTGCCGGGATGTAGGTGACCTCCTCGTTGATCCCGCCCACGTCGCCCACGTACACGTCGCCGGTGGCCCGGTCGAACGACCATCTGTAGGGGTTGCGCATGCCCGACGCGTAGACCTCCACCGGGGACTGGGCGGCCGCCGGCGTGCTCGGCACGAGCAGCAGCAGGATCAGGACCGCAATTGGGAGATATGGCATTCGCTCGGATCCTTGTCGTCCCGCCAGCGGAGGAGCTTCGCCCCGTGCCGGATCCGCTGACCGGTTATGTGATCGAACGCCACCTCCACGACGAGCTCCGGGCGGAGTCCCTCCCAGACCAGCTCCTCGTCCGACTTCCAGCGGCTGGGCTCGCCCGAGCCGCGCTCGTGCGTCCGGTAGGGCTCGAGCTTCGCGATCAGCTCGCGCTTCTCCTTCGCCTTGAAGCCGGACGTGTGGCCCACCACGTGCAGCCGGCCGTCGTCGTCGTACAGCCCCAGGATCAGCGAGCCCAGGGTGCCCTCTTCCTTGCCGAACCGGAACGCGGCGACGACCGTGTCGGCGGTGCGGACGCGCTTGATCTTCACCATCCCGGTCCGCTCGCCCGGGCGGTAGGGCGCATCGGCCTGCTTCGCGATCACGCCCTCCGACGTGCCGGTCAGCCACTGGCCGGCGTCGGTCGAGTCCGGTGTCATCGGCGTGAGCTCCACCGGGCCGGCCACGACCGCGGCCAGGCGCTCGCGCCGCTCCTCGTAGGGGAGCTCGCAGAGCACCTCGTCCCCCTCCGCCAGCAGGTCGAAGGCCACGAGGCCGGCGGGCGTCTCCTCGCGCAGCCGCTCCACGCGCGAGGCGGCAGGGTGGATCCGCTGCGACAGGAGGTCGAACTCCTGGATGCCGTCCACCACGACGATCATCTCGCCGTCGAGCACGAGCCTGTCGTGAGGAAGCTTCAAGACCTGTTCCACGACGTCCGGGAAGTAGCGGTTCATCGGCCTGCCGTTGCGGCTCTGGAGGTGCACTTCGTCGCCGTCGCGGAACACGATCGTGCGGAAGCCGTCGAACTTCGGCTCGTAGCGCCACCCCTCGCCCTCGGGCAGCTCCTTCGCGGACTTCGCGAGCTGCGGCTTCACGGGTGGCTTCAGTGGCAGTGTCATCGCGGCGCGACGCCGCGGCCGAGTATGCGCCGCAGCACCAGGTCACCAAGTCTCGGCGAGATGCCGTTCACGATACGCAGCATGCGGACGGCGGGCGGGTAGAAGAGCTCGCGCCGGTCCTTCTCCACTGCCTCCACCACCTGCTCGCCGAGTGGGCCGGCCGGCGCGCGGCGGTCGAGGCGGTACCAGTCCGGCATGTGATCCAGCTCGTGGTCGTGGAGCGAGGTCTCGACTTCGCCGGGGAAGACGGTCGTGACAGACACCCCTGTGTCGTGCAGCTCGTGGCGAAGCGCCTCGGCGAAGCCGCGCTGCGCAGCCTTCGTGCCGTTGTACACCGCGGCGGACGGGAATCCGCGCACTCCGCCGCCAGAGGACACCACGACGATATGGCCGCGTCCGCGCTCGAGCATCCGCGGGAGCGCCGCCCAGACGGTGTGGATGGTGCCGAGCCAGTTCACGTCGTTCATATGACGCGCCTCGTCGAGCGGAAGCTGCGCGAATGGCCTGTAGTGGGTTATCCCGGCGTTGGCCACAAGCACGTCAACGTCCCCGAACCGCTCGACTGCGCCGGCGATCGAGTCCGGGTCCGCCACGTCGCCCGAGATGGCCATGTGACCGCTGCCAGGCAGCTCGCCGGCCAGCTGCTCCAACGGCTCCTGGCGGCGTGCCACGAGCCCGAGCGTTGCGCCGCGCGCCGCGAAAGCGCGGGCGATCGCCTCACCGATGCCGCGCGAGGCGCCCGTCACGAGGACGCGCGTCCCTTGCCCGATCTCCACGGCGGCCATGGTAGGGGGTGGCTGCGCACCGGGCACCGCCCGGTGCTTGCCGCAAGACGGGTGGCTGCGCACCAGGCACCGCCCGGTGCTTGCCGCAAGACGGGTGGCTGCGCACCGGGCACCGCCCGGTGCTTGCCGCAAGACGCCCAGGCTAGGATCTCTCCATGTCTCAGGAGCAGGTCACCGTCGCCGAGGAGGAGTACCTCCAGATCATCTACTGGCTCCAGGAGGCGGGGCTGCCGATCACCGGCGCGAACATCGCCCGTGCGATGCAGGTGTCTGCTCCGACGGTCCACGAGATGATCGGCCGCCTGGAGGCCGACGGGTACGTGACGCGCGGGGCGGACAAGTCACTCGAGTTCACGGACTCCGGCCAGGAGCACGCCGCCGGGATCGTGCGCCGCCACCGGCTGATCGAGCGCTTCCTCACCGACGTGTTCGACATCCCCTGGGACCAGGTCCACGAGGAGGCCGAACGGCTCGAGCACTGGATGTCGCCGGTGGTCGAGGAGCGGATGCTGCGGGCGATCGGCGACGCGAAGACGTGCCCGCACGGCCACCCGATCTTCGAAGGCGAGCGCGAGGAGGGGGTGCCGCTCGCCGACGTGGAGGAGGGCGCCCACGTGCGGGTGCTGCGCTTCGAGAACGAGGCCGAGGACCTGCTGCACTACCTGAAGGACACCGGCCTCACCCCCGGCCTCGAGGGCACGCTGGCGCGCGCGGGCGACGACGAGATCGTCGTGGAGACGAACGGGTCGTCGCACTCGGTCACGCGCTCGGTGGCGGAGACGGTCTCGGTGGTCGCCGACCCCTCGCCGCCGCCGCGCACCGCCCTCCCGGACCAGCTGGTGCTGGGCCGCGAGCGCTACGGCCGCTGAGCGGGCGTGAGCCTGCTGGACGAGTGCCTGTCCGCGTACGGCGGGCTGGATCGCTGGCGTGAGGCGCAGGCCGTGGAGCTGCGCGTCTCGGCGCGCGGTCTGGCGTTCGTCATGAAGGGGAACGGGCGCCCGCTCACCGACACGCGTGCGCGCGTGCTCACGAGCGGCCAGCACGCCGAGTTCTTCGACTGGCCGCGCCCCGGCGACACGGCGGTGCTGACGAGCGAGGAGTGCCGGATCGGCGACCGCCGCCGCCAGCAGCCGCGCTTCGGCCGGCGCTGGGACGAGCTCGACTTCCTCGCGTTCGGCGGGGCCGCGATGTGGACGTACGTCGCGCTGCCGTTCGTGTTGGCCGACTGGGGCGCCCAGGAGCTGCCTGGCCGCCGGCTCCGCTTCCATGTGCCCGAGCCGATCCGAAGCCACTGCCGCGACCAGACGATCCACCTGGACGAGGCCGGACTGATCGTGCGCCACGACTACGTCGCCGAGGCGTTCGGCCCCTGGGCGCGCGGCGTGCACCGGAGCTCCCGCTTCATCACCTTCGACGGCCTGCCGGTCGCGACTCGCCGCCGCGTGAGCTTCGGCCGCTTCGGCCCGGTGATCGTGAAGGTCGAGGTCTCCGAGGCGGCCTGGGTGCCGCGGGCCTAGGGGGCAGCCCGCAGGTAGGCGAGCACCGCGAGCACGCGGCGGTGCGACTCCGGGTTCGCGTCGAGGTTCAGCTTCATGAAGATCTGCTTCACGTGCGCCTCCACGGTGCGCTCGGTCACCACGAGGCGGGCCGCGATCGCCTTGTTCGACAGACCCTCGGCGACGAGCTCGAGTGCCTCGCGCTCGCGCGGAGTCAGCTCCTCGAGCGGATCCTCGCGGCGGCGGCGCCCGACCAGGCGGGCGACGATCGTCGGGTCGATGACGCTCTCCCCTTCGCCCAGGCGGCGCAGCGCGTCGACGAGGAGCGCCACGTCGAAGACGCGCTCCTTCAACAGGTAGCCCACGCGCTCCGGGTGCTCCTCGAGCAGGCGCATGGCGTAGCTCGGCTCGATGTACTGGGAGAGGATCAGCACGGCCACATCGGGAAGCTCGGTGCGGATCATGCTCGCCGCCACGAGGCCCTCGTCGGTATGCGTCGGCGGCATGCGGATGTCCACGATCGCGGCGTCCGGCTGGGTGCCCCGCACGAGTCGCAGGAGTGAAGGGGCATCCCCGGCCTGGCCGACCACCTCCACCTCCGCTTCCTCGAGGAGCCGGACGATGCCCTCACGCGTGAGCATCACGTCGTCCGCGACCACTACGCGCATGGAAGCTCCGCGCGCAGCGTCGTCACGCCGGCCTGGACCGTGCCGCCGAGAGCGCCGACCCGGTCTGCCACGCGCACGAGCGGCGCCCCTCGCTCCGCTCCGTCGTCCTCGACCCTCACGACGAGCCGATCGCCGGCGCGGCTCGCGGCCACCGTGGCGAAGCTCGCTCCCCGCGCTGCGGCGTCGTGGAGCGCCTCCTCGACCGTGTAGTACGCCGTCCTCTCAACGGCCGCCGGATACCGCTCCGGCGCGACCTCGCCGAGCTCGACAGGAAGCGGCGCGGCGTCGGCGAGCGTCGCGAGAGCCGTGGCAAGCCCGGCCTCTGTGAGGATGGCCGGGTAGATGCCCTCGGCGAGCTCGCGCAACTCGCTCAGCGCCCCGTCGACCTCGTCGGTGGCCCGTGACGCCAGGTCGCTCAGCTCCCGGTCGCGGACGTTCTCGGCGGCCGCGCGTGCCAGGCGCAGGTCGTAGGAGACGGCCAGAAGACGCTGCTGGGCGCCGTCGTGGAGGTTGCGCTCGAGCCGGCGGCGCTCCGCGTCACCGGCTTCGACGATGCGGGCACGCGACGCCCGGAGCTCGTCCAGCTGGGCCAGCACCTCGGCCTGGAGGCGCTCGTTGTCGATGGCGAGCCGCGCCGCCGAGCCGATCTGGTCTTCGAGCTCGTCCCCGTCGAGGAGCGCGGCGTCGTGGGACACCACGGCGAGCGTGCGCCCATCGCGGGCGATCGGAGTGACGGCCCGCCCGTTGCCAGGGGTAGGCGCCGAGGCGGCTCGTCCGTCCGCGGTCACGAAGCGCTCGGAGCCTGGCAGCCAGTAGTGGACCTCGAGGCCGGGATCGCCGAGCGCAGCCGCGAGCCCGTCCCGGAGCTTCCCGGCGGGCGGCGCCTCGGCCAGTTCGGCCGCGAGCCGCGACACCGAGGAACGCATGCGGCGCGCGTTCAGGACGGTCCACGCGATGCCAAGCCCCAGCGCGCACGCCGACAGCGAACGGATGAAGAAGATCGAGGCGAACTCCGTGCTGTTCGGATCCTCGAGCGGCGTGCGCAGGAGCGCCACGACGTACGCGACCTCGGCCGCGGCGGCAAGCCCGAGCGGAACCAGCGTCGGCACAAGAACGCGCCGCGCCGGCGGGGTGGCAGCGATCAGGCGGCGCGCGGCGACGGCGACCGCGACGGCCCCGATCACGAGTGCCGCCCTCAGCCAGATGTCGCTGAGCGCGCTCGCGAGCCCCGGATCCGAGTGGATCAGAAACGCGTTGTCGAGGCAGGTCCGCCAGCAGTAGGGGTCGAGGAAGGGGTCGCGGAAGAGCGCGCGGCCGACGCTGACACCCGCCGCGATCGCGTAGACCGCCGCAACGGCGAGCCGTGCGGCGGGTGCCCTGATCCGTCCGCCCGGGAGCGCAAAGGACAGCTGGAAGAGGAGTGCCAGGAAGAACGGCGACACCGCCGCGCCAAGGCTCCGAACGACCGACGGCGCGCCCGCCCAACCCTCCCAGTCGGGGCCGAGCCACGCCAGGCCCGCCAGCATCGCGAGGAGGCCGACCGAGCGCGCGCGCGGCTGCAACCACGCGAGCGCGCCGCCGAGCACCAGGCCCAGGCCCGCCACGATGTCCGCGGCGTCGGCGGCCCCGGATGCGCCGGCGTAGCTCGTGACACCGCCTTCGGCCAGGGAGTCGCCGGCCACGACCGCCGTGAGCGCGCAGGCGATCGCAAGCGCGGGGATCGCGAGCCTGGCCGCCATGTGCCGATTGTCTCAGTGACGTGGCGCGCGCGGACTGTTGCCAGCCACAACTCGCGCGATGAGAATCATGTGGCGCGCCGCGATGTGCCCGCGGCGAGTGGCCCGTACGTTCGAACCCATGAAGATCCTCCTCGCTGCCCTGATCGCCGCGGTCGTGTTGGCCGGCTGCAGCCTGGGAGCCGACGACGGTAGCTCCGACAAGGCGGGTGGCTCGGATGCGCCCGTGGTGCTCCGCCTGGCCTATGCGTACGAGCCGCGGCAGGGGCAGCCGGACGAGCCGGCGCTGCGGTACTTCGCCAGCCGGGTCGCTGAGCTCTCGGAGGGCGAAATGCGCGTTCGGATCAGCTTCAACGCCGCCGGTCAGGACGTGCCGGAGATCGAAGCTCGGACCGCGCGCATGGTGCGTCGCGGTGACTTCGATCTGGGTTGGGTCGCCACTCGCGCCTGGGACCAGCTCGGCGTCAAGAGCTTTCAGGCGCTCCAGGCACCGTTCCTGATCACCGACTATGCGCTGCTCGGCCGCGTGGCGCAGAGCCCCCTCGCCGAGGAGATGCTGGCGGGGCTGCACCCGCTCGGCCTCTCCGGTCTCGCAGTGGTGCCGGAGCAGCTCCGCCACCCCGCCGGCCGGATCGCATTCGTCTCAACCGATGCCTTCGACGGCGCACGAATCCGCACCATCCCGTCGGCAGCGACCGATGCCCTGGTGTCGGCGCTCGGGGCCACACCGGTCCACGTGAGCAACGCGACCTTTGGTGACGAGATCCACAGCGGCAACATCACCGGCGCCGAGCTCCCCACATCGCGGGCACGCCAGGGTTGGACCGTGGCCGCCAATGTCAGCTTCTTCGGCAAGGCCAACACGCTGGTCGCCAACTCCGAGGCATTCGAAGACCTCACCGGGGACCAGCGCGACCTGTTGGGGAGGGCTGCCGAGGAGACCGTGCAGCACGTCGTCGACGACCCGCCGTCCGAACGCGCCATGGCGCGCCTGTTCTGCGCGGCCGGGGAAATCGTGCTCGCCAGTCGTGCTCAGCTCGCGGAGCTGCGCCGCGCGGCGCGGCCGGTTTACGAGCAGCTCGAGCGCGACGCGGACACGCGGTCGCTCATACGGAAGATCCGGGCGCTGAAGGGCTCAGGGCCGGACGCGGCGCTTCCGGTCGCCCCCTGCGGGCGCGCGGGGCCGCCCGATGCGAAGGACACCCAGAAGGTCCGCTCGCCGGCCAGCTTCGACGGGACATACCGCTGGCGGCTTACGGTGGAAGGCGCTCGGCGCTCCGGGAACCCGGTCGATGATCCGGACATCGGGTCGGTCAACACCATGACCCTGCGCGACGGCAGATGGCTGCTCGGCGAGGGCGACCCGCACTACTCGGGCACCTTCAAGGTCAGGGGCGACCGCCTGCTCTTCGACTGGCCGGGCGAAGGGTACGTGCTGACCTTCACGTTCAAGCGCGACCGGAACGGCTCGCTCGACGTCAAGCCGGTGCTTCCGATGGATCGCGGTGACCAGTTCGTTTGGGCCTCGGAACCCTGGCGGCGGGTCGGGCCGCCCGTGCGCGACGTTCCCTGACGCGGGCTCAGCGCGCCTCATCCGCGAGCGGTAGCTCCACCGCGATGCGCGTTCCGCCACCTGTCGGGCTGTCCAGGTGAAGCGCCCCGCCGAGCGCCTCGACCCGATCGGCAAGCCCGCGCAGCCCGGTGCCGCCGCCGATCGCCGCGCCGCCGCGGCCGTCGTCCACCACCTCTACGAGGACCCGGCCGTTGCGGGCCATGACCGAGACGGCGACGCGGGATGCCGATGCGTACTTCGCGACGTTGGCGAGCGCCTCCGAGCAAACGAAGTAGGCGGCCGCCTCGATCTCCTCAGGCAGGCGTTCGCCAGGGACCGCGACCTCGACCGGAACCGGACTCTGCTCGGCGAGGGCCGCGAGCGCGCCGGCCAGCCCCAGCTCGCCGAGCACACGCGGATGAAGGCCCGCGGCGAGCTGCCGGAGCTCGTCGAGGGTCAGGGCGAGGTGCTCCTCCGCCCGGCGGACCCTCTCGAGCGCCTCCGAGGTCGAGACGGGCGGGTGGCTCTGCCCGAGCTCCCGCGCGAGGTCTGCGAGGCGTCGCTCCGCGCTGTCGTGAAGCCGCTGCTCGAGCCGGCGACGCTCCTCGTCGCCGGCCTGTACAAGCCGCAGTCGCGATGCAGTCAGCTCCGCCACCTGCGCGCGAACCTCCGCCTGGAGACGTGCGTTCGCCGCCGCGAGTCGCGTGGCCGCGGCAACCGCGTCGAGCAGGCCGCGATCGTCCAGCACGGCCGCGTCGTGGACCAGCGCGGCGATCCGCTGGCCGTCGAGCTCGATCGGGGTCACGCGCCGCCCCGGGGCCGGCGAGGACACGTCGAGCCGGCGCCCCGAGGCGTCGACGTAGACCCCTGCTGCCGGGAGCCAGTAGCCGACCTCGAGCGTGGGATCGCCAAGCGCGCGCGCCAATCCGTCGCGCAGGGTTCCGGACCTGACCTCGCCCAGCTCCACGACGAGGTCGGTAACCCCCGCACGTGCCCACGGCTCCCGGACGAGCGCCGCCAGCATCCCGATCGCCAGCACGCAGAGCGCGGCTTCGTAGGCCAGCAGCGTGGCGTCGGTGGCCTCCTGGGTGGGGAACGCGAGCCGGGCTGCCGCGGTGGCGGCGAGGACAGCGGCGACGAAGCCGGTCGCCTGGAGCGCGGCCAGGTGCGTCCGGCGCTCGCGGCCCAGCGCGCGAATGTAGCCCTGGCCCGCCACGGCCACGAGGAGCGCCGCCAGCGCGAAGGTCGCCTCCTCGCTCCTCCACACGGCCGGACTCACCGCGAGCAGGTACGCGATCCCCACGGCGGCACGATCGAGCGGCCCGCGCAGCCGGCCGTCGGGGAAGGAGAGGACGAGGTGAACGAGTGGCCCCCGGTGCAGGTACAGGGCCTGTGACGTGAAGTTGGCGGCGAACCAGGCGAATCCGGTCGCCGCCATCAGCGAGCCGCTGAGGCTCTTGGGTCGCCACGACCAGGCGAGGAGGCCGCAGGCGATCAGCGTCCAGCCAACCGCGAGGTCCGGCAGCCAGTCGCCCGGCTCGCCCCAGCCGAAGTACACCCACTCCGCGGCAATCCCAAGCGCCGCTCCGGCCGGCCAGAGCAGCAGCTGGAGCTTCCGCACGGCCGCTCAGCCGACGAGCGCCGTGAGCGTGGCGCCCGAGAGCTCTCGCTTCGCTATGAAGCCGCGCGCAGGCGTCGCCTCGAGGCGCGGGCCATACGAGGCGGCGTCCCGGCTCGAGATGAGCACGACGCTGGGCGGGTCGGTCGCCGCGGACAGGCGCTCCGCCACGGCGAAGCCGTCGATGTCGGGCAGCTGGATGTCGAGCAGCACGACCTCCGGCCGCAGTCGCTCGGCCTCGGTGAGCGCCTCG
>JBKPBS010000044.1:0-17102 GCA_046726915.1 Actinomycetota bacterium | reverse complement strand
ACGTGTTACTCACCCGTTCGCGGCTCTGCCCCAGGCCGAAGCCTGGTTCGTCGCTCCACTTGCATGTGTTAAGCACGCCGCCAGCGTTCGTCCTGAGCCAGGATCAAACTCTCCGTGAAAGTCTGGCGTGGTTTCAATCCGTCGGCTCGAGGGAGACCCCGAGCAGACGGTTCCACTGTCAGATCATGGAAAGCTGTCAAGTCTTGTGAGCTCCCGCGTACACCTGCGGGCCTGCTCAACTTGACGGGTACTGATTCAGGCCCTTCGCGGATCGCCGAAGCGGCCCGAGAAGGGTTCAAACCTGGACGCGACCGGCTTCGCCGGTCGCACGTACTGCTGAGTTTTCAAAGACCGCTGCGGCCTCAGGGGTGGGGCCTCCACCACGCGTTGAAGCGCGACGGATGAATATAGCACCGGCTCACTCCCTGCGCAGCTTCTTGAAGCGCCGGCGCCCCACCTGGAGGACCGCTCCGTCCAGTTCCTCGGCCGGAATGTCGAGCTTCGAGCCGTCGAGCTCAGTGCCATCCAGCTTCACACCGCCCTGAGTGAGCAATCGGCGCGCCTCCGAGCGTGAGAGCCCGAACGCCTCCGCCATGACCGCGGGCAGGTGGACCTGCCCGTTTTCCGGACTGAAGGCGAACTCCTCGATCTCATCCGGCAGCTCGCGCCGCACGTGGAGCGTGTCGAAGCGCTCCTCGGCGCCCCGGGCCGCCTCGGCGCCGTGGTAGCGGGCGGTCAGCGCCAGCGCCATCGCCCGCTTGGCGTCGCGCGGGGGCAGCGATCCGTCGAGTGGCTCGTCGAGCAGCAGGTCGTAGTAGACCGCCATGGCGTCGTCGGGAACCCGCATCAGCTTGCCGTAGATCTCCTCCGGCGGCTCGCCCACGCCCACGTAGTTGCCGAGCGACTTCGACATCTTCTGCACCCCGTCGATCCCCGGCAGGATCGGCATGGTGAGCACGGATTGCGGCTCCACGCCGTAGGCCTTCTGAATCTCGCGCGCGAGGAGGACGTTGAAGCTCTGGTCCGTTCCGCCCAGCTCGACGTCGGAGCGGATCGCCACCGAGTCGTAGCCCTGCATGAGCGGGTAGAGCAGCTCGAGAATCGAGATCGGCTCCCCGCCGGAGTAGCGCTTGGCGAAGTCGTCGCGCTCCAGCAGCTGCGCCACCGTGGAGGTGCGCGCGAGCCGGAACAGCTCCTCCATCTTCATATCGAGCCACTCGCCGTTTCGCCGCACCTCGGTGCGATCGCGGTCGAGCACCTTGAAGGCCTGCTCCTGGTAGGTCTCGGCATTGCGGTCGATCTCGGCCGGATCGACGAACGGCCTTGTGGCGGAGCGGCCGCTCGGGTCCCCCACGCGGCCCGTGTAGTCGCCGATGATCAGGACCACGGTGTGGCCGAGCTCCTGGAACTCACGGAGCTTCCGGAGCACCACCGTGTGGCCGAGATGGATGTCCGGCGTGGTGGGGTCCACCCCCAGCTTCACCCGCAGCGGGCGGCCCTTCGCGAGCTGCCGCTCGAGCTCTCCCCGCGGCAGCGCATCGACGGAGTTTCGGGTGAGGAAGCGGGCTGCCTCGCCCGGGTCGTCCGTCATGAGGCCAATGCTAGAGTGCTGCCCTTCCCCCGCGCCCGTGTTGCCGTGCGGACGGGCGTTGTTCAGCTGCCGTTTCGTGCTCGCACGGGAGCGGGGAACCCCTCACTGGGGCGCTCACGATATGCCGGATCCGCCGACGCCCATCATCCACCCCACTGTCACGCGCCGCGAGCGCTTCCAGCGCACGAACGGCGTGCCCGCGCAGACGAACGGCGCGGGGCCGCCGCCGCGCAAGCCGAAGCTGAAGAAGCTCCGGCTGGCGCTCGTGTTCAGCGGCCTGTCGGTGCTGGCCCTCATCTCGACCGTGTTCGGCATGCTGATGGCGGTGGCGAGCGACCTTCCGAGCCTGGAGAACCGGGCCCAGTACGACCGCGCCGAGAACTCAGTGCTGTACGCCGACAGCTGGGGCTGCAAGGACATCGACAAGGACACCGACTGCCAGCAGATAGCGAAGCTCACGGGCAACCAGAACCGCATCCTCGTCGGCGAAAACGAGATCTCGGCGAACGTGAAGAACGCGGTGATCGCGGTCGAGGACCGCCGCTTCTACAGCCACAAGGGCGTGGACTACGCCGGCATCGCCCGAGCGTTCGCGCAGGACGTGCTGAAGCGGCGCGCCGCTCAGGGTGGGTCCACGATCACCCAACAGTTCGTGAAGAACGCCCTGGACGCCCAGGCCGACCGCTCCGTGTTCCAGAAGCTCCGCGAGGCCGCGCTCGCGTACCACCTCGAGCGCCAGTGGCCCAAGGAGAAGATCCTCACGCAGTACCTGAACACGGTCTACTTCGGCAACGGCGCCTACGGCATCGAGTCGGCCGTGCGCACCTACTTCGGCGACGGCGACGAGCCCGACGAGCGCGCCGGCGCCGACGACGCCGGCGTGAGCTACACGCCGCCCGTGGCCGAGGAGCAGCAGCAGGATCCGGACGCCCGCGAGGCTGCAGACGTGGCCCCCCACGAGGCGGCTCTGCTCGCCGGGATGATCGCCTCGCCGACGATGTACGACCCCGTCCAGCATCCGGAGGCGGCCAGGGCGCGCCGCAACCTCGTGCTCCAGAAGATGCTCGACATGAAGACGATCACGCAGTCGCAGTACGACGAGGCGATCCGTCAGAGCCTGCCCGCCGAGGACGACGTCGACCCGCCCAACACGGAGTCGCAGGAGCCGTACTTCACCACCTGGATGACTGAGCACCTGCTGGATCAGTACCGCCCGGGGCGTGTGTTCGCGGGCGGCCTCAAGGTTCGCACGACGATCGACCCCGAGCTCCAGGACGCCGCCGAGCGGGCAATCGTCGGCAGGCTGGCCGGCGTGGGCCCGGACGCGTCCCTGGTGGCGATCAAGAACGACACCGGCGAGGTCCGCGCGATGGTCGGCGGCTCCGACTACAACGCGCGCCCGTTCAACCTGGCGACGAACGGCCACCGTCAGCCCGGCTCCTCCTTCAAGCCGTTCATCCTCGCGCGCGCGCTCGAGGACGGCGTCGACCCGAACAGCGTGTGGGCCTCGCAGCCGAAGGTGTTCTCGTTCGTGAACGGACACGGCCAGCGGGGCAAGTTCCCCGTCTCGAACTACGAGGACTCGTACCTCGGGTCGGCCTCCCTGTGGTCCGCCACGGCGGCGTCCGACAACTCGGTCTTCGCCGAGCTCGGGATGAAGGTGGGTCGGCGCCGGGTCGCGGCGCTGGCACAGCGCATGGGCATCCGCACCAAGCTCTCCAGGAACCCGGCCATGCTGCTCGGCGGGCTCAAGGAGGGTGTCACGCCGCTGGAGATGGCCTACGCCTACTCGACGATCGCGAACGACGGACTGAAGGTGTCCGGCTCGCTCGCGCCGAACGACACCGGCCCCGTGGCGATCCAGAGCGTCGAGGAGGGCGACGGCAAGGTGACTGAGAACAAGCGCGTCGAGGAGCGGGTGCTCCCGGCGAAGGTCGCGCAGGTGGAGAAGGACATGCTGGGGCTCGTGGTGTCGAGCGGTACCGGCAAGGCAGCCCAGGTCGGGGACGAGTTCATCTGGGGCAAGACCGGCACCACCGAGAACTACGGCGACGCCTGGTTCGTGGGCGGCAACGACGACCTGACGGTCGCGATCTGGGTCGGCTATGCGGACAAGCTCCAGCCCATGCAGTACGAGCACGGCGGCAGCCCGGTCGCGGGCGGCACCTTCCCGGCCGAGATCTTCCACGACTTCATGACCTCCTGGCTCGAGCTGCGCCAGCAGCGCCGCCTCGAGCGCGGCGCCAACAAGGACGACGGCACGACCGAGGGCGTCGCGCCGGCGCTCCCGATTGCCCCGTCCGGCGTGCCGCCGGCGGAGCAGGCGCCCGCCGCGCCCGAGGCGGGCGGCCAGCAGGACCAGGGCGGAGGCGGCGGACAGAGGCAGCCGGCGCCCCAGAACCCCGCGCCCGAGGCGGAGCCGGCGCCCACACCCGCGCCCGAGCCAACCCAGCCGCCGAGCGGAGACGGAGGCGGCGGCGGCGTGAGCCCGGGCGCTACCGGCTAGGCGGCGCGCGCCGATTTACCGCCGCCCCGCAAGCCAAGCTTGCGCTGCGGCGCGCGCATCGCGACCGGCCACGGCCGCGAGACGTGGCGCGAGTCCGCGTCGCAGAATCGGCACGGCAGGTCGGCGGCCTTGGTGATCCCGATCCGCTCCCCGATCACCACACGCGGCACGCGCGAGCCAGGCTCGCGCGTGAGCAGCTCGATCGGGCCGTCGGCAAGCGACGTCCCGTTCAGCGACAGGCCGATGCCGAGCGCCTGCGTGAGCTTGCCGGGGCCGGAGCAGAGGTCCTCGTCGCGCCTGGCCCCGCGCCGCTCGCGCATGATCTCGAGCCCGTCGACCGGCTCGAGCGCGCGGATCAGCACGGCGGCACCCACGC
The DNA here is from genome assembly GCA_046726915.1 of Actinomycetota bacterium. GTDB lineage: Bacteria > Actinomycetota > Thermoleophilia > Solirubrobacterales > Thermoleophilaceae > JACVRW01. The sequence continues at coordinate 12,629 of JBKPBS010000044.1, read as the reverse complement.
CGGGCTCCTCGGCCACCGCGTTCAGCAGCGAGTGGATCCCGTAGGAGAAGTACACGTACGCGTGGCCCGGCTCCCCGAACAGCGTGCTCGTCCGCTCGGTGACCCCCGCGAACGCGTGGCAGGCGGGCTCCTCCATGTGGTAGCTCTCGGTCTCGACGATCCGGCCCGCGGTCTCGCCGTGGCGGACGACGCAGCCGACCAGGTCGTGCGCCACGTCGTGGACCGAGCGGGCGTAGAAATCCGCGCCGAGCCTCACGCGTCCGCCTCGCGCAGCACCTGCCGCGCCTGGGCGAGCTGGTCGCGCACCCGCGACATCGCGGTGCCGCCGGTGGACACCTTCGACTCGAGCCACGAGCGCTCGTCCAGCAGCTCGTAGAACTGGCCGTCGAGCTGAGGGGCCAGCTCGGCCAGCTCCTCCTCCGTCAGCTCCGACAGCTTCTTGCCGCGGTCCACCGCCGCCCGCACCAGGCCGCCGACGATCCCGTGTGCCTCGCGAAACGGCACGCCGCGGCGCACGAGCAGGTCGGCCACGTCGGTCGCGGCGATGAACTCGTCGGAGGCCGCCTCCGCCATCCGCTCGCGGTTGAACTCGATCCCCGGGAGCATCTCGGCCGCCACGCGCAGGCACAGCTCGAGCGTGTCCACCGCGTCGAACAGCGGCTCCTTGTCCTCCTGGAGGTCCTTGTTGTAGGTGAGCGGAAGGCCGTGCAGCACGCCGTGGAGCGTCATGAGATGGCCCGCCACGCGCGGGGCCTTCGCGCGCAGGAGCTCGGCGGCATCCGGGTTCTTCTTCTGCGGCATCAGGCTCGACCCGGACGCGAACGAGTCGGCAACCTCGCAGAACCCGAACTCCTGGCTCGACCAGAGCACTATCTCCGCGCCGAGCTGCGACAGGTGCGTGGCGCAGGTGGCCGCGGCCGACAGGTAGTCGATCACGAAGTCGCGGTTCGAGACGGCGTCGAGCGAGTTCTCGGCGATCCCGCCGAAGCCGAGCTCCTGGGCCACGAACATGCGGCTCGTGTCGAAGTTGACGCCCGCGAGCGCACCGGCCCCGAGCGGCAGGTCGTCGGTGGCAGTCATGCAGAAGTTGAAGCGCTGGAGGTCGCGCCGGAACTTCCAGAAATAGGCGAGCAGGTGGTGCGAGAGGTAGACCGGCTGTGCCCGCTGGAGGTGCGTGTAGCCCGGCAGCCGCCAGTCGAGATGCCGCTCGGCCACGGACACGAGCGTGGTCATGAGCTCTCGGAGCAGCTCCTTGGCCCCCAGGCTGTGGGCTCGCACGAGCATCGCGACGTCGGTGGCCACCTGGTCGTTGCGGGAGCGCGCGGTGTGGAGCTTCCCGCCCACCGGGCCGGCGATCTCCGTGAGCCGGCGCTCGATCGCCATGTGGATGTCCTCGTCGTCCTCGGCGACGACGAACGTGTCGGCGTCGATCTCGGCCAGTACCGCGTCCAGGCCGCGCTCCAGGGCCTCGAGGTCGTCGTCGCTGATGATCGCGCTGCGCGCCAGCATCCGGGCGTGTGCGCGCGACTGCTCGAGGTCGTACGGCGCGAGCCGATAGTCGAAGCGGATCGAGGAGTTGAGCGCCTGGAAGAGCGGGTCCTGGGGATCGTTGAAGCGGCCCATGCGAGTTGCAACGGTATAACCAGCGCCGCGTGTCAGTAAGTTGCGCCCGGTGCGGGTTCGCAAGGCGCGGCAGGACGACATGGCAGCGGCGGCGCGGCTTCTGTTCGAGAGCGCCCCGGACATGTACCAGCGCTTCTCGGGCGGGCGCGAGCGGGCGCTCGCCACGCTGGAGCAGGCCTTCAGCGAGTCCGGCAACCTCGCCAGCAGCGACGTGACCTGGCTGGCTGAGGTCGACGGCCTGCCCGCCGCGGCGATGACGGCCTTCCCGGTCACCGAGGCGGCCGCTCGCTCGCGCGCGTTCCTCGGCCTCACGCTGCGCGGCACGCCCTTCTGGCGCTGGCCGGGCACCCTGCGGCTGTACTGGGTGGGTGGCCGCGCGAGCCCGAGGCCCCGCGAGGACTCGTTCTACATCGACGCCCTCGCGACCGACCCGGCCTTCCGCAGGCGCGGCGCCGCCAGGGCGCTCCTTGACGAGGCGGAGCGCCAGGCGCGCGAGCGCGGCCTCCCGGCCGTGGCACTCGACACGACGATGAACAACGAGGGCGCCCGAGCCCTCTACGCGGCCGCGGGCTTCGACGAGGTCGCGTACCGCGCGCCGGCGCGCGGGCTGCCCGGCTTCGTGGCGCTCGTTAAGCCGATTGGCCGATGACCGCCCGCAGCGACTCGACGACCTGCTCCACCTCGCCGTCGGTGAGCTGGGGGAAGAACGGCAGCGCAAGCGAGCGCGCCGCCACGTCCTCGCAGACCGGGAAGTCTCCCTCGCTGTAGCCGAAGCGCTCGCGGTAGAAGCTCAGCAGGTGGATCGCGGGCAGATACGGCTTCGTGTCGACGCCGCGCTCGCGCATCGCCACGACAGCGGTGTCGCGGTCCACGCCCGGCGGCAGCTGCACGACGTACACGAACCAGCCGCGCCGGTCGCCCCCCTGGTCGGGACACGGCAGGCCGAGCCCTTCGACGTCCGCCAGCGCCTGCGAGTAGAGCGAGGCGACCCGCGCGCGCCCCGCGAGCAGGTCGTCGAGGCGCTCGAGCTGCGCCAGGCCCAGCGCGCAGGACAGGTCGTCGAGCCGGTAGTTGAAGCCGAGCCGGTCGTGGTCGAGCCAGCCCATGTCCGGCGCCCGGCCCTGGTTGCGCTCCGAGTCGATCCGCTCCTTCAGCTCCGCGGAGGGCGACACCACAGCTCCCCCCTCCCCCGTCGTGATCTGCTTGTTCGGGTAGAAGCCGAACACGCTGAGGTTGCCGCGCGTCCCGACGGGCGTGCCGTCGGCGTGCACGGCGCCCAGGGCCTCGCAGGCGTCCTCGACGACCCAGAGCCCGCAGTCGCGCGACAGGAGCTCGAGCCCCGGCATGTCGGCCGGGTAGCCGAAGATGTGCACGGGCAGGATCCCGGTCGTGCGCTCCGTGAGCGCGTCCGCGGCCGCCTCGGCCGAGATGTTGAGCGTGCGCGGGTCGATGTCGCAGAAGACGGGCCTGGCGCCCTCGTAGAGGAGGCAGTTGGCGGACGCCACGAAGCTGAACGGGCTCGTCACGACGTCGTCGCCGCGCTCGATCCCCGCCGCGCGGATGGCGAGGTGCAGGGCGGCGGTGCCCGACGAGACGGCGGACACGTGCGAAGCGCCTGACGCGGTGGCGAAGGCGGCCTCGAAGGACGCGAGGCGGGGGCCGAGCGCCAGCCGGCCGGACCTGAGCGCGTCGAGCACCAGCTCTTCTTCGCGGGCCCCGATGGAGGGCCGCGCCAGCGGGATCACGGCGATGAAACGGCGGCCCTACCGCGCGAGTGCTGCGCCCGGCCCGGAAGCATCCCGGCCTCGAGCGAGTCCACGAGCGCATCCCAGCTCGCCTCGATGATGTTCTCGGACACGCCGATCGCGCCCCAGGTGTCCTGGCCGTCGGTCGTGTCGAGGAGCACGCGCGTGACCGCGCCAGTGCCCTTCCGCTCGTCGAGGATGCGGACCTTGAAGTTCACGAGCTCGATGTCGCGGAGGTGCGGATAGCGCTCGCCGATCGCCGCGCGCAGCGCCTTGTCGAGCGCGTTCACCGGGCCATTCCCCTCGGCGGTGCGCACGTAGCGTTCGCCGTCGACCCAGATCTTGATCGTCGCCTCGGTCTCCACGCGGCCGTCCTCGCGCTTCTCGACGATCGCCCGCCACGACTCGAGCCGGAAGAGCGGCTCGTACTCCCCCGTCTCCTTCCGGATCAGCAGGTCGAAGGAGCCGTCGGCGGCCTCGAACTGGTAGCCGCGGTGCTCGAGCTCCTTGACGCGGTCGATCACACGGGCCGCGGTCTGGTCGTCCACGTCGGCGCGGGCCTGGACCGTGCCTTTGCCGGACAGCTCGGACACGAGCACCCGCCGGTCCGCCCCCACCTCGGCCGGGTCGACGTGCTCGAACGTGCGCGCGTCGCGGTTCACGCCGGCCACGTGCATGCCGCCCTTGTGAGCGAAGGCATTGGCGCCCACGTACGGCTGGTTCGGGTTCGGCGTGACGTTGCAGAGCTCGTCCACGAGGTGCGCCGTTTCGGTGAGCCGTTGCAGCCGGTCCCGGCCGATCGACTCCATGCCGAGCTTCAGCTCGAGCGCGGGAAGAATCGAGATCAGGTTCGCGTTGCCGCAGCGCTCGCCGTAGCCGTTCATCGTGCCCTGGACGAGCCGCGCGCCCGCCTCCACCGCAACGAGCGAGTTCGCCACGGCGCAGCCGGCGTCGTCGTGAGTGTGGATGCCCACCTGGACGGCATCGCCGAGCTCGGCGACGACCCGCGCGGTCGCCGCGCTCACCTGCGCCGGGAGCGACGAGCCGTTCGTGTCGCAGAGCGTCACGTTCTCGGCACCAGCCTCGGCCGCCGCGCGCAGGCAGCGGAGCGCGTAGTCCGGGTCGTCGCGGAAGGCGTCGAAGAAGTGCTCCGCGTCGTAGATCACGCGCTTGCCCTGGCCCGCGAGGAAGCCGACCGAGTCGGCGATCATCCGCAGGTTCTCATCGGGGTCGACCTGGGTGACCTTCTCGAGGTGGAGCGACCAGGTCTTCCCGACAAGCGTGCAGACCGGCGCGAAGCTGTCGGCGAGCAGGCGCAGTGCTGGGTCGTCCGCCGCCGCGCTGTCCCGCCGGCGGGTCATCCCGAAAGCGACGATCTCGGCCGTGCCGAGGCTCTCCTTCGCCAGCAGCTCGAAGAGCGCCTCCTCCTTGGGGTTCGACGCCGGGAAGCCGGCCTCGATCAGGTGTACGCCGAGGCCGTCGAGCGCATGGGCCACGCGGACCTTCTCGTCGACCGACAGCGACATCCCCTCGCCCTGCATCCCGTCGCGGAGCGTCGTGTCATATACGACGACCTTCACGCCTGAGAAGGCACCGGCACGAGGTCGAGCCAGTCCGCGTAGCGGGCGTCGCGGCCGCTCAGGGCATCCTCGAAGACGCCCTGGATCTCGCGTGTGATCGGGCCGGGCGGGCCGATCTCGATGTCGTCGATCTCGCGCATCGGCGTGAGCTCGGCGGCGGTGCCCGTCAGGAAGACCTCGTCGGCCAGGGAGAGCTCGGCGCGGGCGATGTTGCGCTCCACGACCTCGTAGCCCAGGTCGCGCGCGATCTGGATGCACGACTTGCGGTTGATCCCGTCGAGGATCCCGTCCGCCTGGCCCGGCGTGTGGATCACGCCGTCCTTGATGACGAAGACGTTCTCGCCCGTGCCCTCGCAGACGTAGCCCTTGTCGTCGAGCAGGATCGCCTCCTCGTAGCCGGCCTTGACCGACTCGATCTTCGCGAGCACGGAGTTGAGGTACTGGCCCGACGCCTTCGAGTGCGGGATGAGCGACTCCGACGAGATGCGCCGGTACGACGAGACGCGGGCGCGCACGCCGTTCCGCTTGCCCTCCTCACCCAGGTAGGCGCCCCACTCCCACACCGCGACCATCGCCTCGACCGGGTTGTCGAGCGGGTTCAGCCCCATCGGGCCGTAGCCGCGCCAGACGAGCGGTCGGATGTAGCAGCTCTTGAAGCCGTTGCGCGCGATCAGCTCGTGCGTGACCTCGCGGAGCTGCTCCTTCTGGTACGGCAGCTCCATGTAGTAGAGCTTGGCCGACTTCTCGAGGCGCTCGAGGTGGTCCTGGTTGCGGAAGATCGCGGTGCCCTGCGGCGTCTCATACGCCCGGATGCCCTCGAACACCCCGGTCCCGTAGTGAAGGGCGTGCGTGAGTACGTGTACCTTCGCGTCCTCCCAGGCGACGAACTCTCCGTTCAGCCAAATGAGGTCGGCGGTGTTCACGTACGAATGCTCCTAGAGGTTCGTGAGAACCGCCCGGGTGGCGGCCTCTGTCGATGCGTCCCCGCCCAGGTCCGGAGTCCGGAGGCCCTTCCCGAGCGCGAGGTCCACGGCCGATTCTACGGCAGCCGCGGCGTCTTCCATAGCGAGTCCGTGGCGCAACATCATCGCCACCGAGCCGAACATCGCGAGCGGATTGGCCCTGCCCATGCCCGCGATGTCGGGCGCCGAGCCGTGCACCGGCTCGAACAGCCCGGGTCCCGATTCGCCCAGCGACGCGCTGGGCAGCATTCCGAGCGAGCCGGTGAGCATCGCGGCCTCGTCGCTGAGGATGTCGCCGAACATGTTCTCCGTCAGGACGACGTCGAAGTCGGCCGGGCGCGCCACGAGCTGCATTGCGGCGTTGTCCACGAGCATGTGCTCCAGCGGGATCTCCTGTCCCTCGGCCACTCGCTCGACGGTCTTCCGCCACAGGCGCGAGGTCTCGAGAATGTTCGCCTTGTCCACGCTCGTCACCTTCCTGCGGGCGAGCCTGAACGCGACGCGGGCGATCCGCTCGACCTCACCCTCGCTGTAGACGCAGGTGTCGTGCGCGGTGTCCCCGTTCAGGCCGCGGTCGCCGAAGTAGATGCCGCCGGTGAGCTCCCGTACCACGAGCAGGTCGGTGCCCTCGATGCGCTCGCGCTTGAGCGGGCTGGCGTCGAGCAGTGCAGGACTGGGCCGGACCGGCCGCAGGTTGGCGAACAGGCCGAGCTCCTTGCGGAGGCCAAGCAGCCCTTGCTCGGGTCGCGGAGCGTCCGGGTCGGTCGTGTCCCACTTCGGGCCGCCGACGGCGGCGAGCAGCACCGCATCCGCGCTGCGACACGCCTCGAGGACCTCGCCCGTCAGCGCCGTGCCGTGAACGTCGATCGAAGCACCGCCCACGAGCTGCTCGTCGAGCTCGAACGCCCCGACCTGGGCGAGCAGCTCCCTGGCCGCCCCCATGATCTCGGGCCCGATCCCGTCGCCGGGCAGCAGAACGATGCGTTTCGACACGGCGGCGGATCCTAAGGAACCCGGGTTCGCCGGTCGATCTAACTCCGGATATGGACCTCTTCGACCTGTTTCCTCTCGTGCCGCCCCAGCTGCCGGGCCGAGCGCTCCGCGCGCGGCCCCATGGAGACGCTCGCGGCCGGGGTGGCAGTCGGGCTGCTTCCGCTCGCCAATGCGCTGCTCGTGCTGTTCACCGGGCTGAAGGCACACGCGGTCGTCGCCCTGGTGGTCATGCCGCTCGTCTCCGCCACTGTCGCCTGCCTGCTCAGCCGGCGACGTTCTGAGCGCCTAGACGGCTGCCGGCAGCGGCGCTGGCCGTCCCAGGTGGTAGCCCTGGCCGTAGTGGACCCCGAGCCGGCGCAGCTCGATCAGCTGCAGCTCCGATTCGACGTGCTCGGCCAGTACCGATGCTCCGCTCTCGCGTCCGAACTCGATCAGGGCGGCGGCGAGCGAGCGGCGGCGCGGGTCCGCCTCGAGCGAGCAGGTCAGCGAGCCGTCCAGCTTGATGAGCTCTGCGTCCAGCTCGAGGATGTGCCGCAGGCTCGCGAAGCCCGCGCCGGCGTCGTCCACGGCGAGCTGCGCGCCATGCTCGCGGACGCGCTGGATCGCCACGCGGAAGCGCGGGTAGTCCTCCACGCGCGCGTGCTCGGTCACCTCGAGCACCACGTGGTCGACGCCGCATCCGTCCAGCAGCGCGAGCAGCTCCGGGCGCTCGGCAGTCACCGGCGACACGTTCACCGCCATGAACATTCCCTCGGGCAGCGCGTGCGAGTGCGCGCAGGCCAGGCGAATGGCGAGCAGCTCGAGCTCGGGCCCGAGGCCCACCTCGTGCGCCTCCGCGAACCAGGCGGCCGGTCCGCGGTGCGGGGCCGCGGAGAAGCGGGAGAGCGCCTCGTAGCCCACGATCTCTCGCGAGTCGAGCGCCACGATCGGCTGGAAGACGATGTCGAGCTCGCCGCGCTCGATCACGCCGCGGATGCGCGCGCGCTTCGCCACGCGTCCTCCGCCCACGACGCCGTTGAATGTCGTATCGCCCGCGGCGACGCTGCGCAGGGCTGAGGTCAGCTGCGGAGCCGGAGCGTCGCGTACCACGTAGCCCCCGGCGCCGGCTCGCAGCATCACGATCACGCCCTCATGGTCAGATGCGCCCGAGTGCGCGAGCACGCGGGTGTCCGGCGACCCCGACAGGATCGCGCGCACCGCCTCGTCGCCGCCACCCGGCACGTCCACGTGCACCAGGGCCACGTCGGGCTGCGTCGCCTCCGCGAACTCGCCGGCCTGGGCCGCGCTCACGGCCACGCCCACGAGCTCGAACTCCTCACCCGCATCGAGCGCGGCTGTCGTCCCAGCCGCCGTCAACTGCTGTTCGTCCGCGACCAAAACGCGGACAGGCACCCCTGCCATGGGCCACATCTCACCCCGGGTGAGACAAGAAGTCAATGGGGAACCGTTGAAATCGGCGGGTTCATGCCGAAATGCACAGGTTCTTGCCGTTTTACGGGGCCTTTTCCGCCTCGAGTTGCGCCCGGGCCCGTGTCAATTGCTTGACGTACGAGGGTGAGAGCCAGCCGAGGAAGCCGTCCTCGCGGAGGCGCTGCCGGGGTGTGCGTCGATCCGACGGGACGTTCTGGGCCGCGCGCTCGGTACGCCCGCTGACGACTATCCAGATGGCCTCACCGATCACCGCAACGGTCGCGATGGCGATGGCGCCCCAGCGCGCGGCACCCACGGCGTCCGGGAACCGGGGTGGCATCAGGACCAGCGCGAGGCCCACGAAGACGAGCAGGATTCCCAGGTGGTACGCGTGTCGGAACCGGCCGGCCCAGAGGCTGTGCATCTCGCGGTGGGCGAGCTGCTCCGCTCGGAGGTCCCGCCAGCGCCACTCCTGACCCGGATCCGTCTCGTCCTCGATGCCCGGCCACCAGGCCTCGATCTCGTCGGGTCGCACGACGTACTGCCGGGCCGCGTAGGCGCACTGGATGGCCGCCACCAGCAGCACCGCCGACGCCACCAGGACCATGAGCGCAAGGTTGCTGTACCGGATGTTGTCGCTCGAGCTGTCGACCAGCAGCCCGATGAGCGCGATCGTGAACCCGGCGAGCAGCGGCGCGACCACCATTCCCGCGGACTGGATGGTCTCGGCATAGCCGTACAACCCGGGGGGCTTCCACGTAGGCCGCCCGTGCCGTTCGGCCAACACGGCTAGGCCTGGACCGTCTCGCGCGACTCGACCCCCTCGGGCTCGGCGGTCGGTCCGAGGTCGGCCAGCCTGCTACGACGCCACTCCGCATCGCCCTCGTCGGTCCGCTGGTAGACGCAACCGGGCCCGTGCGGCGGCACGCCGAGCACCTGGCAGCACTCGCAGCGCCGCAGTTCGGGCTGCACGGCTCCCACCACCTCGGACCGGCGCTCTCCGGCGCCGGCCTCCGCGGCCTTGTCCGCGGACGGTTGAAGCTCGCTGCTCGAGACCGTCCACTCGGCCGGTGCGAGCCGCTCGACCAGGAACTCTCCCAACTCGACCGGGTGCTCGTCCCCCTCGACGATCAGGTTGAGGCGACCGTCCTGCGGCCACAGCGCGTGGAGGACGAATCCCTTCGAGCTCGTCGCGAGAGCGGACTCGTCCGTCGCTCGCAATGCTCCGACCTCGTCCAGCAGCGGGTCGTACGCGGAAGCGTTGCCGTGGAGCGTGAGCCAGTAGCTGTCCACGAGCTCCTCCTCTCAGGAACATGAAGCGCTATACGAGTCTAAACCCTTATCGCGTCGATGTTGAGCCGGACGTAGTCCAGCTCGGTGCCGCAGCGCTCGTGGACGGCCTCGACGTAGCCGGCCCGAAGCTCCTCCGGGAGCCGCTCCAGGTGAGGCCCGAGGCAGACCGTTCGCAGGAACCCGGTCGGGTCGGGCGGGCTCACTGGGTAGGGCTCGAGCCAGGTCTCGATCTCCGTGAAGCCGGCCCGCCCGAGGCGCTCCGCGGTCTCCTCGGCGCTCGCGAAGTTCCAGGGGCCCCGCCACCCGGCCAGGTACTCGGCGTAGGGCGCCTCCGCGCCGACCTCCCTGGCCGCGGCGTGGAAGCGCTCCACGTTGCCCTTCCCGCCGCACTGGGCCACCAGCCGCCCGCCGACCCGGAGCGCCTCGTACAAGCGCGCGAACAGCGCGTCGTGGTCCTCGATCCAGTGGAACACGGCGTTGGAGAAGGCGACGTCCACGGGCTCGTCGAGCCGGAGCTCGGTGAGGTCGACCCGGAACACGGTGGCCCTGTCCGGGTCGAGCGCCTCACGCGCGTGATCCACCATCGACTGCGCGGAGTCCACGGCCACCACGTGCCCGCGAGGAAGGCGCTCGAGCAGCATCCGCGTGACACGCCCCGACCCGCAGCCGGCGTCGAGCACGGTCTCGTCGCCGCGCAGCGGCAGGCGCTCGAGCACGCGCTCCGCCCACTCGACCTGGGGCGCGGAGACGCGGTCGTAGGTGGCGGCGTCCCAGTCGCGGGTCACGACAACGCGGTGGTGAGGGGCCCGCTTCGCTCGCGCTCGGCCTCGAAGCGGTCGATCGCGTCCTGGTGCTGGAGCGTCACGCCGATGTCGTCGAGGCCCTCGAGCAGGCGGCGCTTGATCTCGGCGTCGATCTCGAATGACGCCTGGCCGCCGTCCCAGCGGATTTCCTGCGCGGCGAGATCGATGGTCGCGCGCCCCGCCCGCATCACCGCGCGCACGTCGTCCTCCGGCAGCACGACCGGCAGCAGCCCGATCTTCGTGCAGTTCGAATAGAAGATGTCGGCGAAGCTCGGAGCCACGATCGCTTCGAAGCCGTAGTCCTCGAGTGCCCACGGCGCGTGCTCGCGCGACGAGCCGCAGCCGAAGTTCCGCCCGGTGGCCAGGACCGGGTTGCGCGGCAGCTCCCAGCCGGGCTGCTTAGCCCAGTCGTAGAAGAGGAACTCGCCGAAGCCGGTGCGCTCGACCCGCTTCAGGAACTGCTTCGGGATGATCTGGTCGGTGTCGACGTCGGCTCTGTCGAGCGCGGACACGCCGCCCTCGATGACCCTCACCTGCCTCATTCCCACTCCCTGATGTCGACGAAGTGGCCCTCGATGGCGGCCGCGGCGGCCATCTTCGGGCTCACGAGGTGGGAGCGCGCGCCGCGCCCCTGGCGGCCCTCGAAGTTGCGGTTCGAGGTCGAGGCCACGCGCTCCCCCGGCGCTGCGATGTCCGGGTTCATCCCCAGGCACATCGAGCAGCCGGCCGAGCGCCAGTCGAAGCCGGCGGCCGTGAACACCTCGTCGAGGCCCTCGGCCTCGGCCTGCGCCTTCACCTGCTGAGACCCGGGCACGACCATCGCATTCACGCTCGAGGCCACGCGCCGGCCCTTTACGAGCTCCGCGGCCTCGCGGAGGTCGCCGATGCGCGAGTTCGTGCAGGAGCCGATGAACACGCGGTCGAGCCTGATCTCCGACATCGGCGTGCCGGGCTGCAGGGCCATGTACTCGAGCGCGCGCTCGTCGCCCTCCGAGGCCGGCTCCGGCACCGCGCCGCTCACCCCGACGACCATCCCGGGCGTCGTGCCCCAGGTGACCTGCGGCGACACCTGCGCGGCGTCGACCCCGATCTCCCTGTCGAAGCTCGCGCCGTCGTCGGTGCGGAGCGCGCGCCACTCGTCGAGCGGCAGCGGGTCGGGGGCGGCCTCGCGGCCCTCGACCCACTCGAAGGTTGTGTCGTCCGGGGCGATCATCCCGGCACGGCCGCCGCCTTCGATGGTCATATTGCAGACCGTCATGCGGCCCTCCATCGAGAGCCGCTCCATCGCGGGGCCGGCGTACTCGATCACATGGCCCACGCCGCCCTCGACGCCCATCTGGCCGATCGTCGCGAGGATCAGGTCCTTGGCTGTCACACCGAAGCCGAGCTCTCCCTCGTAGCGGATCCGCATCGACCTGGGCTTCCGCTGCTGGAGCGTCTGGGTGGCGAGCACGTGCTCCACCTCGCTCGTCCCAATGCCGAAGGCGAGCGCGCCGAAGGCTCCGTGGGTGGAGGTGTGCGAGTCGCCGCAGACGATGGTCATGCCGGGCTGCGTGACGCCCAGCTCCGGGCCGATCACGTGCACGATGCCCTGGCGCTCCGACCCGATCGAGTAGATGGGGATGCCGAACTCCTTCGCGTTCCGCTCGAGCGTCTGAACCTGCACTCGCGAGAGCTGGTCGCGGATCTGCTGGGCGGCCGTGGAGCCGTCCGTGGGGACGTTGTGGTCGGCGGTGGCGAGCGTGCGGTCTGGGCGGCGCACCGGCCGGCCGGCTAGCCGGAGCGACTCGAAGGCCTGCGGGGAGGTCACCTCGTGCACGAGGTGGAGGTCGATGTAGAGGAGCGCATCGGCGACCTCGTGCGCCTCCCAGATCTTGTCGAATAGAGAACGGGGGCTCGCGGGCACCGCCCGCTCGCGGGTCGAGCTCTTCGGCACGCTCAGCTCCTCCTCAGGCCTGCGGCGACGACGGCGTAGAAGCGCGCCTCGCCGTCGCCGGGGTTCTCGAAGTGGTGTGGGAGGTCGGCGTCAAAGGTCACGGAATCGCCGTCCTCCAGGTCGTTGACCGAGCCGCCACAGACGAACCGGACCGGGCCGCGCTCAACGACGGCGGTCTCACGGCTGCCGGGCTCGTGCATCGGTGGGTCGTCGGGACCTGCCGTGGACGCTCCGGGCGCAAGCGAGTGGAGCGACACCTCGGCGCGCAGCCCGGGCAGCGGCGG
>JBKPBS010000043.1:0-8117 GCA_046726915.1 Actinomycetota bacterium | reverse complement strand
CCGCTCGCCGCCGCGGGCGAGCCAGAGCCGTCCTGCGCCGAGCAGCGCGAGGAGCGTGCCGAGCACCACGCCGAGGGCCAGCGCGCCGCCGCCGCGCGCGAGCGCCGACACGACCATCGCCAGCCCGACGACCATCAGCAGGCCGCTCAGGACGCGGGTCGAGGTCGCGTAGGCGCGCCTCACTCGATCGCCCTCGACGAGTCGATGATCACGCGCGCGGGACGGTCGCTCAGCACGGTCTCAAGCGTACGCCCGAAGAGCGACGTGCCGGTGCGGCGCGGCGGCAGCGGCATGACGATGGCACGCGCCCGGATCTCCTTCGCCTCCTCGACCACGCGCCGCCCCGCCTGCCCGGGCCGCACCTTCTCCCAATGGCCGCTCACGCGCCGGCCCCCGCGCAGTCGGGCGGAGTCGATCACGGACGAGGCCTTCGCCTCCTGCTCGGGCATCGCCGCGTCGATCGGCGAGTTCTGCGGCACGGTGATCGTCACGAGCACGTGGACGCCGCGGCGGCGCCGGGCCGCGAGCCGCACCGCGGTCGAGACCGCCTCCGGCGAGTAGTCGTTGTCCTCGAACGCCACGAGGATCGACTCGTACTCCACCTCGTGCTCCACGGCGGGCTTCGGCGAGACGACCTTGTGCGTCTCGGTGAGCGACAGGTTCTGGTGACGGCGGTAGAGGACGTACGTCGTGATACCAAGGGCCAGCCACGCCGATCCGGCAATCAGCGTCTCCAGGTTGAGGACGGTCACGACGACCCATGCGATCGCCGTGCCCGCGCCGCCGACTATCGCGAAGAGGGGCAGCTCCCGACCACGCACGCGCAGCGTGCCCGGACCGCGGTACGGGCGCTCCCGGTCGGGCTCCTTGATCCGGAGTGCGATCACTGCGAGATGGGCGATCGTGAACGAGAGCATCGCGCCGAACGCGTAGATCGTCCCGAGGAACTCGGCCTGTCCCGGCAGGATCGTGAGACACGCGACGAAGCCGAACACCATGATCGCCACGTACGGCGTCCGGAACCGCGGGTGCAACGCACGCAAACGCTCAGGAAGCTGCCGGTACTGGCCCATCGAGTACGTCAGGCGAGAAACCCCGATCATCCCGGCGTTCGTCGCGATGAAAAGGATCGTGGCGGCGAGGATGCCGACGTACACCCTGGCGGCGGACTGGAGTGCCCCCAGATCCAGATTCTCGACCACGCCGAGAATCGGATCGTCGGCATATCCGCCCTCCTCCTTCGGCAGCGCCAGCTGCGTCTCCCCGCCGCGTACCGGCATGGCCGAGAGGGCGACGGCGGGAAGGAAGGCGTAGATCGTGAACACCGCCGCCACGACTCCGCTCATCGCGCGCGGAATCGTCTTCCCGAAGTCGCGCGCCTCTTCCGCCATGTTCGAGATCGTCTCGATCCCGGTGTACGCCACCATCCCGACGGGGATCGCGATCAGGAAGTCGGACAGCGTCGGGGACGTGCCGAAGTCGACGTTGTTCACGAGCGTCTCCGGAGAGAGCACGAGAACGATGCCGACAACGACCAGCAGAACCTGCGTTACGAAGTCGGCCAGCGCGAGAAAGACGTTCAGTCCAGCGGATTCCTTCACCCCGACCACGTTGAGCGCGGCGAGGATGGCGACGACAACGATCCCGCCGACGATGTCGGCCGGCGACCTTCCAAGCGGCTCCCAGAAAACCCCGAGGTAGTGAGGCACGAAGAACGCCGAGATGGCGACCGTGATGATGTAGTTCAGCATCTGGCCCCAAGCGGCGAAGAACGACCAGAACTCGTTGAACGCCCTCCGCGCGAAGCTCGATGAGCCGCCCGCTTCCGGGTACATCGTGGTCGCCTCGGTGTATGTGGCGGCCGTGCAGGCGAAGATCAGACCCGCGATCACGAAGACGACCGGCGTCATCCCGAGCGCGAAGATCGCCACGAGGCCGAGCGCGTAGTAGATCGAGCTGCCCACGTTGCCGTAGGCGGTCGAGAAGAGAGCACCGGTCCCGAGCACGCGCTCGAGCCCGCGGCCCTTGGGTCGGTACTCGGCCATCGACCCCTGAACGCTAGTGGTCCGGGAGGCGGGCTTGCTTGACGTCCGCGGCCGGGGTTGGCTTCCGGCCATGAGGCGTCTGGCCCTCGCCCTCGCCATCCTCGCACTTGGCGTCGCGGCACCCTGCGCCGCGGCCGTGACCCCGCAGCAGGCGCGCGCGGTCGCGGAGCAGGCGATCGCGGCCGGGCCCGAGGCCGTGCCGTTCGATCCATCCGGGGCCCTCATCGCGGCGAAGCGGAAGTTCCGGCCGGTTGTGGAGATCCACCGGTTGAAGCGCGCGCTCAAGCGCGGCGCGCTCGTGGGCCAGGGTCTCGAGCGCGCCCGCAAGGGGCGGCGCGTCCGGCGGCGCTCCTTCCTGTTCTGGGGCGACTACGCGCCGGGCGCGGCGTTCGCGCACCCCAGCCGGATCGTGCTCATCGACACCGCGACCGGGAAGGTCGCCTTCAACCGGCTGATCGGCTGGTGGCCGGAGGTGAACGGCAAGCGCGTGTTCGTGCGCGGGCGCGGGAGGCTTACGCGGCCGCGTGTAGGCCCGGTTCGTGCGCGGGGCGCGGTCGTGCCCGGCTTCAAGAACGACTGCCTGGTCACGATCGGCGACCGCACGGACCCGTATTTCTTGAAGGGCATCGCGGCGGTCACGCGGATGGCGCAGAGGACCGGGATGCCCTCGGCGCCCGCCAGGACCGTTCGGGATCTCGGGCCGGCGATCGATCGGCTGGCTGCCGGGGACCCGCCGTGCAGGGACGTGATGATCTACATCGCCGGACACGGCTTCGCGCCGAAGGGCAGCAAGGTGCCGGCCGGTCAGAGCGAGAAAGCGCGGGTCCAGATCCAGGCTCCGGCCGGAGGCGGGCAGCCCGCCGTCAGCGAGGATCTCGGCCTGGACGACATCAGGAAGCTCATGCACGACCGTCCGAACCTGTCGTTCAAGCTCGTGGTCGAGTCATGTTTCTCCGGCCGCTGGACCCTGGCCATGGCTGAGCCGAACCTCCGCATCACGCTCACGTCCTCGCGGCAGGACGAGGTCACCTGGCTTGCGGTCAACCATGCCCAGGCCGGGCGGCAGGTCGATGGTGCGCTCCAGTACGACGAGAACGCACCGGTCGGCAAGGCGGACGATCCCGGTGATCCGCCACCGTTCACCAAAGGGCTGATACAGGCGGTCGACGATTGGGCCGCGGACCCGGGCGACCAGAGCGGCGAGCTCGGACAGGCGCTCGGCTACGCGGGCACGCACCGCGACGGCGACCGCGCTCGCGCGCTCGGCTGGCAACACGGCCGGACCGACGACCGGACCGACACCAGACCGGTCGGCCCAGGTGGCGGCGGCGGTGGCCAACCTACTCCGTTCACGATCAGCATCATCCCCAGCTACCGGCATATCGGCCCAGGGAGCTCCGAGACCTGCTGGGGGGTGCAGACCAACCCGGTACGCAGAAACGCCGTGGTGACCATCACGGTCAGCGGGCCGGGCGGCTACTCGCAGTCGCGGACCGACTCGACCGATGCCGGCGGCTTCGTTCGCCTTCGCACGCCGATCAGCCAGACGGGCACGTACAACGCGACCGTGAATGCGACCGCGGAGGACGGCGCGACCGCGTCGGGCAACAGCTCGGTGGAGGTCAGCTACCCCGCAGACGGCGGCTGCCCGCCGCCGTAGCGGGGCTCGCTTCGCAGCCAGTCGAGCACCTCCGCCGCGTGGGAGTCGGGCGGGAAGACCGGATAGAAGACGTGCCGGATTCGCCCATCGTCGATCACGAGCGTCAGACGCTTCAGCAGCGTCCAGCCGCTCGTCTCGAAGGTGGGGAGCCGAAGCGCCCGGGTGAGCTCGAGCGCTTCGTCGCTCAGCACCGGGAACGGCAGGTGGAGGCGCTCGGCCAGCTCGCGCTGGTAGCCGGCCGACTGAGTGCTGAGCGCGAGCACGGCAACGCCGAGGTCGGTGAACTGGGCATGGGCGTCACGGAACCCGCACGCCTCCGGGGTGCATCCACGAGCGCCGGGGATGGCGTCCCAGCCGGGCGGGAGCTCCTCGCCCGGACGGCCGGTGCGGGGGTAGCAGAAGAGAACGGTCCTCCCTGGTAGCTGGTCGAGCCGGATGGTCTCTCCGGTCGTGGCTCCGAGCTCGATCGGCGGAACGGCCGCATCGAGGAGATGCTCGGCCGCGCCGTCATCTTCTGGGACCGGCAGGTCGTCGGGAAGCGCATAGATGTCGTCCGCGTGGGGCACGTCCCCGAGCCTACGCGCTCGCGCCTCTCACTTCGGCGACATCCGAGTGGGAATGCCCTGGGCCGGCTCCTCGTTCTCCCCGCCCAGGGCGAGGCGGACGCGCCGCAGCGTGCGCTCGCCGTTGACCGTTACGTCGTCCCACGTCAACCGCATGACCCGGAGTCCGGCGAGCTCGAGATCCCCGTCGCTGGCGGCGTCCAGCTCGCGGTCGCGGCGGGTGCGGTGGAACTCGAAGCCGTCGAGTTGCACGGCCAGGCGTTGGGTTGGCCAATACGCGTCGACCTCGTGAGTGCCCTGTTCTCCTTCGACTAGGGCATTGAAGAAGGGGCGCTCGATGTCAGGCGCGGTTCCGAGGAGCTCCCTGAAGCGCCGCTCGAGCTCGCTCTTCTGGCTGCTTGGCTCGTACGCGGCGATTGCGCGTCGGAGAGCCTGTGCGCCCCGGCGCCCCTTGGCTCGGTTAAGGACGTCGACGATCGCAGTGAGGTCGAAGATGCGGAGCCGCTCCGCGCGATCGATCGCAACCTCCAGGTCCGACGCTCCAACGACGGCACCAAGGTCGAGTAGCGTGCGAGCAACGCTCGTGGTGGGAATGCCGTCGGTCACGACGCGGTCGTGTGGCTCAAGCGCACGGGATCGGTGGACGTTGATGCCAGGCACGCTATGGCGACCCCGACAAACCGTCACGTCGATGTAAGCGCTACTCGGCCGAAGACCCAAGAGATCAGCGGCCGACCTGTGACTCAGCACCGCGCCTGAGCCGCATGCCATAACGGCCGCGAGGTACGTACCCGATCTCGGAAGTGGGTTGGGCGCTACGGCGTACACCCTTGATCCGTACAACGGGTGCAACGCGCCCGCGAGGACTCGCCGGCGGATCGCAAACTTGTCTAGTCCGAGCAGACCGAGCTGAGTCCGGGCTACCACCCCGTGCTGCCTCCCAGCCAGTCGCGCAATCGCCCGCCCGCGCGCAGCTGGCAGAGAATCGTTGCGCATTGCGCTACCTATCTCTGCCACCTGGCGAGGGTGGCAGGCGGGCTGTTACGGGTGGGTGACTTGTGTGACGTCCGGGCTACGCCGGCGTTACGAGCGGCGCGCGCGGGCCGCCAGGCTCCTCGCGCGGCGGGCTAGACCAGGAACGGGATTATCAGTAGGGCCACGATGTTTGCGACCTTGATCATCGGGTTGATCGCTGGGCCGGCTGTGTCCTTGTAGGGGTCGCCCACCGTGTCGCCGGTTACCGAGGCGGCGTGGGCCTCTGAGCCCTTTCCGCCGTACTCGCCGTCCTCGATCAGCTTCTTCGCGTTGTCCCATGCGCCGCCGCCGGCGGTCATCGATATGGCCATGAAGAAGCCGACCACGATCACGCCGATCAGCAGGCCGCCGAGTGCTTCGGTGGACAGCAGTCCCACCACGGTCGTGACCACGATGGGGATCAGGGCGGGGAAGATCATCTCCCGCTGGGCCGACGCGGTCACGATCGCCACCGCCCGCGCGTAGTCGGGCTTCTCGGTGCGGTCCATGATGCCCGGCTTCTCCTTGAACTGCCGGCGCACCTCCTCGACCACGCCGCCGCCGGCGCGGCCCACCGCCTCGATCGCCAGCGCGGCGAACAGATAGACCATCATGCCGCCGACGATCAGCCCGACCAGCACCTCGGGCTGCGAGATGTCGAACGAGACGACCGACGTGCCCTCCTTGTGGGCCTCCTCACGGAGCTCCTCGTGGAAGGCTGCGAACAGGACGAGGGCCGCCAGCACGGCGGACCCGATCGCGTACCCCTTGGTCACGGCCTTGGTCGTGTTGCCGACCGCGTCGAGCGGGTCGGTCACGTTCCGCACTTCCTCGGGCAAATTCGCCATCTCGGCGATGCCACCGGCGTTGTCCGTGATCGGCCCGAACGCGTCCAGGGCCACGATCAGCCCGGTCAGTGACAGCTGGGCCATCACGGCCACGCCGATCCCGTAGATCCCGGCCAACTCATTCGCGAGGAGGATGCCGCCGACCAGCAGGAGCGCCGGCGCCGCCGTGGACTGAAGTCCCTGGGCGAGGCCCTGGATGATGTTCGTGGCGTGACCCGTCTGCGACGCCCGCGCCGTGGTCCGCACCGGCCTGAAGCGCGTCGATGTGTAGTAGTCCGTGATCACGAACAGGCCCGCGGTCACCGTGACGCCGACGAGCGTGCAGAGCCACAGGTCGATTCCCGACGGCGCCTCGGCGCCCGCCCGCAGCAGGCTCGAGACGCCCGACTTGTAGTGGAGGTCGTCCATCATCAGCAGCGTGATCGGCAGGAAGGCGAGCGCCGCCAGTCCGCCGGACACGATCAGCCCCTGGTAGAGCGCCCGCTCGACGTTCCCGACGCGCGAGCGCACCGCGTAGGTCCCGATGATCGAGGCGATCAGCGACACGCCGCCGATCACGAGCGGATAGGTCGCGACGGTGCCGATCTCCTGGAAGGTCAGGACGCCGAGCAGCATCACGGCCACGGCGGTGACCGCGTAGGTCTCGAACAGGTCGGCGGCCATGCCGGCGCAGTCGCCGACGTTGTCGCCCACGTTGTCGGCGATCACCGCCGGGTTGCGCGGGTCGTCCTCCGGGATCCCAGCCTCGATCTTGCCGACGAGGTCGGCGCCCACGTCGGCCGCCTTGGTGAAGATCCCGCCGCCCAGACGGGCGAAGACCGAGATCAGCGAGCCGCCGAAGCCGAGGCCCACGAGCGCGTCGATCGCGTCGCGCTCGTCCGTGTCGGCCAGGATGAGGATTCCGTAGTAGCCCGCCACGCCTAGCAGCGCCAGCCCGGCCACTAGCAGCCCGGTGACGGCGCCGCCCTTGAAGGCCACCTCGAGCGCTCGCGAGACGCCCGAGCGCGCCGACTCCGCCACGCGGGCGTTCACGCGCACCGACACGTTCATGCCGATGAAGCCGGCCAATCCCGAGAAGGTCCCGCCGATCAGGAAGCCGATCGCGACCAGGATGCCCTCCGCGTCGCTGGCCTCGAGCGCGACGGCGAGCACGATCGCCAGCACCACCGCGACTCCGGCGATGATCGTGTACTGGCGGCGCAGGTATGCGGTCGCGCCCTCCTGCACCGCCAACGAGATGTCCTGCATCTCCTGGTTGCCCGGCGAGAGGGACAGCAGCCAGCGCGAGGTGACAACGCCATACAGGACAGCGGCGCCCGCACAGACGAGCGCGATTATCACGCCCCAGTCAGTCAGGAATTCCAAGGGGTATTTCCTCCGTCTAGATTCAGAAGAGTCAGCGCGCGGCGCCCGCTAGTGGTGGACAATCGCGCTGTCCAGCGCCGATGCGCAGATGTCGTCGGGCTGCGGGCCGATCTTGGGCACCGCCCGGATCAGAAGGGCGCGCAGTCTATCGAGGTTGTCGGCGAACACGCGGAACGCCGTGTCCGCGGACACGGGCGACACGTCCAGCATTCCCTCCAGCCCGACGTCGTAGTCCGTGACCAGCGAGATGTTCGCGTAGCAGACGGCCAGCTCCCGGGCCAGCCATGCCTCCGGGTACTGAGTCATGTTGACGACGTCGAACCCGCTTGCCGCATACCAGCGCGACTCGGCGCGCGTTGAGAAGCGCGGCCCCTCGACGACGACCACCGTGCCCCCCTCCACGACCGGGATCCCCTCCTCCCGCGCGCACTCGGCAAGCACGCGCCGAAGGTCGGGGCAGTAGGGATCGGCCGCTGAGACATGCGTGGTCTGGGGTCCGTCGTAGAAGGTGCTCTCGCGGGCCGCGGTGCGATCCACGAACTGGTCACAGAGAACGAAGGTCCCCGGCGAGAGCTCGGGCTTGAGCGACCCGCACGCGGAGGGGCCGATCAGCCGGTCGACG
>JBKPBS010000042.1:0-11411 GCA_046726915.1 Actinomycetota bacterium | reverse complement strand
CCTCATCGGATCAGGGGCTCCCGAGTCGGGGCTGTCGTGCGCGCCAGCGATGAACCCGTCGAGGGACGTCGAATGCGCCGCCGTAATCATGGTCAGCTGCCTCCTCTACTGCGCGCCTTGCACGGTCTAAATGCCTCCCCCCTTGAGACTCCCGGGGACAGCGAAACTCATCGATCGCGCGGTGCCTCAGACCCGCGCTGTCAGGCCTCCGCGGTGGCAGTGGAAGAACGCTCGAGGACGCGGCGGCGGTGCAGGTCCCGGCGGACGAGCACCGCGGCGAGCACGAGCACGAACAGCGCGCCGAGGGGGTGCAGCGCGCCCGTCCATTTCTCCGCGCCGGAGAGCGCGAGCTGCACCGTCCCGCCGACGGCCATCAGCAGCGAGAGCGCGAGGTCGGCGCGCGGCAGCCAGGCGACGAGCGCGGCGACGAAGATGAGCACCTCGAAGCCGTGCACGGTGAAGCCGACCGTCCGGTGCGCATCGAGTGCCTCGGCTCCGGCGCCGAAGATGTACGCGCCGATCAGGTAGACCTGGACGAACACGCCCGCGCCGACGAGCAGCGCGAGCCCTAGGTGCGCCCACGCCCCGCCGCGCCGGATCGCCGAGATCGCTCGCATGGCGGCGACGCTACGGGCGGCGAGGCCGGGGCGCATCGGCGCTGGTGCTGATCCCGATCAGTGCCAGCACGGTTGCCGTACCCGTGCGAGCGCTGAGAACATCGGCGCATGAACGGGCGCCGCGCCAGCGCGCTTAGCCTCGCTTTCACCGTGCCGATGGCAGTAGCGGCCGGCGTGTTCCTCGTGCTGGGACCGGGGCGGCCGCTCCCTAACGACCTGTTCGGCGGAGTTGCGGGAGCAGCCTTCCTCGTCCTGTCGCTGGCCTACGGGACGGTCGGCACGGTCATCGCCTTCCGCGTGCCCGGCCACCGCATCGGCTGGCTGTTCTCGCTGATCGGATTCGTGAGCGCGCTCAACGTGCTGACCTACGCCTACGTGGCGCACGGCCTCTACGCTGCGGAGCTGCCGCTCGTCAGTGCCGCGGCAGCGGTCTGGGGGTCGCTGGAGCTGACGGCCCCACTGCTCGTGCTGACGCTGCTGTTGCTGCCCGACGGACGGCTTCCGTCCCGGCGCTGGAGGCCGGTCGCGTCCATGGCGCTCGCGGCGATCGTTCTGCTGCCGGTCTCGCGCCTGCTCACCGCAGGTCCGATGGACGACCCGTTCGCGAGCATCTCGAGCCCGTTCGGGATTCCGGGGGCGCGCGAGGCGATGCTGGCCATCGACTGGGGCGGCTGGGTGCTCACGTACCTCGCGCTGGTGCTGGGGCTGGTGGCGGTCCGGGTTCGCCTGCGGCGGTCGCAGGGAGGGGAGCGCCAGCAGGTCAAATGGGTGCTGGCGGTGACCTCCGTTGTGGGGCTTGTTCTCATGCTCGACATGGGCACCTGGTTCATCTGGCCCGAGGGCCACCTCCAGGAGCGGATGGCCGTGCTCGGTGTCGCCTTCGGTGCGATCCCGGTGGCGGCGGGCATCGCGATCCTGCGCTACCGGCTCTACGAGATCGACATCGTCATCAACCGCGCGCTCGTCTACGGCGCGCTGACGGTGCTGCTCGGGATGGGCTACGCGGCGGTCACGCTCCTCCTCGGGACGGCGCTCGGCAGCGGCTCTGCTCTTGCGACGGCCGCGGCGACGCTCGCCGTTGCAGTCGCGTTCCGCCCGCTGCGCGCGCGCGTGCAGGACGTGGTCGACCGCCGCTTCAACCGTGCGCGCTACGACGCGGTTCACAAGGTCGCGTCCTTTCTGGACGAGGTGCGCGCGGGCCGGGCCGTGCCCGAGGATGTGCAGGCGGTGCTGCGCGAGGTGCTCGACGACCCGTGGCTCGAGCTTCGCTTCCCCCTCGCCGAGAGTGAGCGTTACGTTGACGTCCGCGGCGCGCCCGTCTCCGATGACCGGGACGACCCGCGCCGACGGACACCGATCGAGCGCGCCGGGACGCCGGTCGGCGAGGTCCTGCACGACCCGTCGACGCAGGAGCGGCCCGACCTGCTGCGGCGGGTGGTGGAGACCGCGGGGCTCGCCATCGAGATGGTGCGCCTGCGTGTCGAGCTGCGCCGGCAGCTCGACGAGGTGGCGGCGTCGCGCAGACGGATCGTCACCGCCGGCGACGAGGAGCGCCGGCGCATCGAGCGCAACCTCCACGACGGCGCGCAGCAGCGGCTCGTCTCGATCGGGCTGGCGCTGCGCCATGCCCAGCATGAGCTCGGCCCCGGCAGCCGGGCGAGCGAGACGCTCGAGGCCGCGCTGGCGGAGATCGCCGTCGCGATCCAGGAACTGCGCGAGCTCGCCCAGGGGCTGCGGCCGTCCCAGCTGGACGCGGGGCTCGGTCCGGCTCTCGAGGAGCTTGCCAGCAGGGTGCCGCTGCCCGTCGCCGTCGACGCGACGCGGGAGCGCTTCCCGCCGGGCGTCGAGGCCGCCGCCTACTTCATCGCCTGCGAGGGGCTGACGAACGCCGCCAAGCACGCGCAGGCGTCGAGCGTCTCGGTCAGCGCCCAGCGGCGCAACGGCAGCCTCGTCGTGTGCGTTGCCGATGACGGCGTCGGGGGTGCGTCCCCCGCCGGCGGCTCCGGC
Organism: Actinomycetota bacterium; assembly: GCA_046726915.1. Lineage (GTDB taxonomy): Bacteria > Actinomycetota > Thermoleophilia > Solirubrobacterales > Thermoleophilaceae > JACVRW01. The sequence goes on along the minus strand of JBKPBS010000042.1, from coordinate 8,787 downwards.
CTCGGCGGCCTCGCGGACCGCGTCGGCGCGCACGGCGGGACGCTCAGGTTCGAGAGCGAGCGCGGATCCGGGACCACGCTGATCGCGGAGCTGCCGTGCGAGTCCTGATCGCCGAGGACCAGGTCCTGCTGCGCGAGGGACTCGCCCGGCTGTTCGCGGACGGCGGCCACGAGGTCGTCGCCACCTACGGGGACGCCCGCAACCTGGAGGCCGGGGTGATGGGGCACCGGCCCGATCTCGTCGTGCTCGACATCCGCATGCCGCCGACGTTCACCGACGAGGGAGCGCGCGCGGGCGCGGAGATCAAGCAGGAGCACCCCGACGTCGGCGTGCTCATGCTCTCCCAGCACGTCGAGACGGCCCACGTCGTCGAGCTCGTGCGGCTGGGCGGATTCGGCTACATGCTCAAGGATCGCGTGCTCGACGTGGCTGAGTTCCTCGCCGCCGCCGAGCGCGTCGCCCGCGGCGGCTCGGCGCTTGACCCCGAGGTCGTTGGCCGCCTCATCTCCCCCGGAGCCGACGACGGGCTGGCCGAGCTGTCGGACCGCGAGCGCGAGATCCTCTCGCTCATGGCGGAGGGGCTGACCAACACCGGGATCGCGAAGCGGCTCGTGCTCAGCGAGCGCACGGTTGAAGCGCACGTTCGCAGCGTCCTGCTCAAGCTGGGCATCCCGCAGAGCGAGGACGGCCACCGGCGAGTACTGGCCGTGCTCGCCCATCTGAGCGCCGCCGGCAATCCGCGCTAGAGCCCGCCGAGCCGCCCTGCTCAGGCCGCCTCGCTCGGCGCGACCTGTGGCTGCACCGATGGCTCGACCCGCAGCAGGCGCGCAGGGAGCTTCGGCAGCCACCAGTTCCAGTGCCCCATGAGCAGGACCACCGCGGGCACGATCAGCGCGCGGATCACGGTCGCGTCGACGAGGATCCCGGTTGCGAGCGCGGTGGCGAACATCTTGATGTCCGTGCCCGGGCCCGACGCCATCGCGGTGAACGCGAGGAACAGGATCAGCGCTGCGCTCGTGATCAGGCGGCCGGTGCGACCAATGCCGCGCACAACGGCGAGCTCAGTGCTCCTGGTGCTGTCGTATTCCTCTCGCATGCGCGACAGGATGAAGACCTCGTAGTCCATGGAGAGACCGAACAGGAAGGCGAAGGCCATCAGCGGCAGCCAGGAGGGGATGGAGCCGGTGGCGGGGATGTCCCAGAGCAGCTCGGATCCATAGCCCTCCTGCCAGGTCAGCACCATCACGCCCCACGCCGCGGCGACGCTGAGAACGTTGAGCAGGATCGCCTTCGCCGGCAGCAGCAGCGAGCGGAATGCGCGCGCGAGCAGGATGAACGTCGTCACCGCGATCAGCGCGATCATCAGCGGGAAGCTGCCGTAGACCGCGTCGATGAAGTCGGCGTTGGCCGCCGGCTCGCCGCCGACGCGCACGCCGGGTCCGGCGGCGTGGGCCGCGCGGCGAACCGCGTCGAGCGTGTCCTTGCCGTCGCCGGTCCCGCTGTCGGGAACCGGAATCGCCTCGACGAGCGCCGTCCCGCCGCGGCGCCAGTCGGGCGCTGTGGGAGCGACCGCGCCGTGCACGCCGTCGACCGCGCTGAGCGCGGTGGCGACGCGCTCGGGGTCGGTGCCGCCCTCGACCAGGACCTCGTGGGGCAGCAACGCGCCCTCGCCGATGCCGGCCGCCTCGAGCGCGACCAAAGCCTTCTTCGCGTCACCCGACTGCGCGACCGTGTCGGCGTCGCTGCCGCCGAGCTGGATGTCCGTCGCGGCAAGCGCGAGTGCAACGACCACGGCGATGCCGGCGCCGGCCGCCAGCCGGCGCCGCCGCGCGACCGCCTGCGCCCAGCGGGTCCACGCGCGGCTCGCCTTGTCGTCGCTGCGCCGGTGCGGCCAGTCGAGGCGCTGGCCTGCCTTGGCGAGCACGATCGGCAGCAGCGTGATCGCGACGAGCACGGAGACGATCGGGATGAGCATGCCGCCGTAGCCCATCGAGCGCAGGAACGGCAGCGGCAACGCGATCAGCGCCAGCAGGCCGATCGCCACCGTGATGCCGCTGAAGACGACGGCGCGCCCGGCCGTCTCCATCGCGCGCTGCACCGCCTCCTCGCCCTGGGCGCCGTGCGTGCGCTCCTCGCGCCAGCGCGACACCACCAGCAGCGAGTAGTCGATCGCCACGCCGAGGCCGATCAGCACGATCAGGAATTGGACGACCGGCGAGACGTCCGCCACCGCAGTCAGGGCCAGCAGCGGCATGAACGACGTCATGATCGCGACGAACGCCATCAGAAGCGGGACGATCGCGAGCACCGACGCGAAGACGAAGATCAGGACGAGCAACGCACCGAAGCCGCCGATCAGGGCCTCCAGCAGGACGCCGGGACCGTCGCTGTCGCCGTTGTCCTCGCTCAGAGCGTCAAAGCCGGTCACCCGCACCGGCTGGCCGGCCACCGTGACCCCTCGCAGCGCCCGGGTCGCGGCCTTGGCGGCCTCCGGGTTCTCGCCCCAGTCCGAGCTCGTCGCCGACCGCGGATAGGCGAGCGCGAAGACGGTGCGCCCATCCTCGGAGACGAACGTTCGGCTCCCAGTTGACGCAAACGAAGCGATCCGCGAGTGCGGCAGCGCGGCCCGCAGCCGCGCGTCGACGGCAGCGAGCTCCGTCTTCACGCCCGGCGAGTCGACGGTCTTCCCTGTCGGGAGCGTGACGACCGGCAGCAGCGGGCTGCTGCTGCCATCGGGACTGCCGTCGTAGCGCTCGGCGATCGCGACCGTCGTCTCCCAACCCTCCGTGTCCGGGACCGACGAGTCGTTCGTGAGCCGCCCGGACGCCGGACCCGACGCCGCGATGCCCGCGATCGTCAGCACGATCCAGCCGATGACCACGATGCGCTTGTGAGCGAGCACCCAGCGTGTGAGCGAGGACAAAGCCGCCTACCTCCGGAAGTCGTGGGTTGGCGGCGACGCTAATCGCCGCCCGGCCCGCGCACATCGGGGCAGGCGCGCAACTTCACTCGGCGCTAGCACTGAGGGTCAACGGCGGGAGGAGACCGACGTGCCGCGCGGCGCCCGGTCCGGGCGGTGTCGGACTGTCAGGTCGCGACTGGTTGGGCGGGTGTGAGCCCGTGGCGGCGCATCACTTCGGCGAGCGCGGCCAGATCGGGCGGGCCACCCGCGGCGTTGGCGAGGACCTGAGCGATGTCTTGGAAGTAGGCGGGTCCGAACACGCCGGGGGTGGCGATCGCGAGGAACTTCGCGTCGACGCTCCCGCGATTCTCGAACCCGTGGACCTGACCGCGGCGGATGCACACCGACTCGCGGGGGCCGACCTCATGAGCCTCGCCGTCGATCGTCCACGTGCTGACTCCGTCGAGGCCGTAGATCGTCTCCTCGAACGCGTCGTGGCTGTGAGGGATCGGCACCTTCGCGTCGGCTGGGATCACGCACTCGAACACCGTGACGCTGCCGCCGGAATCGTCGGCGTCGACTAGGAAGTCGACCGAGACGGCACCGACGTGGACGGTTGTTGTCGTTGACGAGTCCATTCGAGTCTCCTTCAGGCATGGAGTAAAGTGACTTGACGACCTTAGCGCGGCCCGGTAGTGTTGTCAAGTGACTTGACCCTCCAGCCCGAATATCCACTCGGACCACCGCTGATCGGCGCGCTCCTGCGCATGCCGGCGGAGGCCGTCGTGGCGCGAATCCTCCACGACCTGCACAACGCCGGCTTCACCGACCTGGTCCCCGCGCACTTCGCCGTCGTGCGCTACCCAGGACCGGAGAACCGCCGCCCCTCCGAGCTCGCCGTCGAGGCCGGCATGACGAAGCAGGCGATGAACTACCTGCTCGGTCAGATGCAGCAGCTCGGGTACCTCACCCGCGACGACGACCCGGAGGACCAGCGCTTCAAACGCGTGCACCTCACCGAGCGAGGACACGCGGCGGCGCGAGCAATCCGCGAAACCGTCGCCGGGATCGAGGCCGAACTCGAGCAGCAACTCGGACCGGCACGGTTCGAACGACTGCGCGAGCTGCTGGTCAGGCTCAACGCCACCAGCTTCGTCCGCGACTTCCACCAACGACCACCGGGCACTAATCGCCGACCAAAACAGCCAGCCGGCCACCACGAGCCCGGCGCGGTGACGATCCGGTAACAGCGCGCTCGTAGCTTCGCTCGCATATGGTGCCGGCGCGAGGCCGGCGCCGCGACCCGGGAGGTCATCTATGCGACGTCTCCTGTCCATTGTCGCGGCCTTCGCCGGCTGCATGGCGCTCACAGCGCCGGCCGCGTCGGCGGAGCCGCCTCCGTTGCAGGACATCAAGCACTTCGTGGTGATCTATCTGGAGAACCACTCGTTCGACAACCTCTATGGCGGCTTCGCGGGCGCCAACGGGTTGGACGACGCCGACTCGGCGCACACGCTCCAGGTCGACTTCGCCGGGAACGTCATGAAGTGCCTGGAGCAGAACGATCCGCACCTCACCTCGCCGCCGCTGCCGGCCGACGTCTGCAGCACGGCGAACGGCGATCCGTTCAACAGCCACTTCGCGAACGCGCCGTTCGCGATCGACGACTACGTCCCGCTGGATCAGAAGACCCGCGACCTTGTGCACCGCTATTACCAGAACCAAGTGCAGATCGACGGCGGGAAGAACGACAAGTTCGCGGCGGCGTCGGACGCCAAGGGCCTCGCGATGGGCTTCTACAACACCGCGAGCCTGCCGCTGGCGCAGTATGCGGACGAGTACACGTTGGCCGACAACTTCTTCCAGGCGGCCTTCGGTGGCTCGTTCCTCAACCACCAGTGGCTGATCGCGGCCCGGACGCCGGCGTTCGACGACGCCGTCTCCGACGGCAGCAGCTGCGACATCCACACGGTGCTCGGCGCCAATGGAATGCCGGCAGCAGGGAAGGACCTGCCGCTGACCACGGTGGCCGACGGCGACTGGGCCGTGAACACGATTCAGCCGCTCTACCCGCCGTTCGCGGCCGGGACGCCGGACTGCCGGCGGCTCCCACCGCTCCACCGCGCCACGATCGGCGATCGGCTGACGCAGGCCGGCGTCGGCTGGGCCTGGTACTCCGGCGGCTGGGACGACGCGGTTGCCGGCCACCCGGACCCGCTGTTCCAGTACCACCATCAGCCGTTCGCGTACTTCGCGAAGTACGCGCCCGGGAAGCCGGGCAGAGCGCACCTCAAGGACGAGACCGAGTTCCTCGATGCCGCTGAGTCGGGGGATCTGCCCGCGGTCTCGTTCGTCAAGCCGATCGGCGCCGAGAACGAGCATCCCGGGTACGCCGATGTTGCCACCGGCGAGCAGCACGCTGTCGACCTCATCGAAGCGGTGCGGCAGTCGCCCGACTGGGACGACAGCGCCATCATCGTGACCTACGACGAGAACGGCGGCTTCTGGGATCACGCGACGCCGCCGGTTGTCGACCGGTGGGGCCCGGGGACCCGCGTCCCGGCTCTCGTGATCTCGCCGGACGCGCGCCGTCACTTCGTGGACCATGAGTCGTACGACACGACGTCGATCCTGGCCACGATCGAGCGGCGCTACGGCATCAGGCCGCTGGGCACCCGTGACGCGGCGGCCAACGACCTCCGCCACGCCTTCGTGTCCTCTGCAAACGGACGCTGAGACGAGGGCGGACCACCACGGGCGGCGGGGGGCCTTCGGGCCCTCCGCCGCTCACGCCGCGATGCTCACCTCGCCGCCGGCGAGGATGCGGGCGTGGAGCGCGGAGGTCTCGCGCGACGGCTCGATCCCGGCGGCCTCGATCAGCTGGCGGCGACAGCGCAGATACTGCTCGAGCGCCCGTGCGCGCCTGCCGAGCGCGGCGTATCCGGCCATCACCCGTCGGTGCGCGCCCTCGTCAAGCGGGTCCGCGGCCAGCATCCGCCGCGCCGAACGCAGAGCCGCTTCGTGCTCGCCGGCCCCCGCGTGTGCGTCCGCGAGCGCGGCGAGCACCTCGCGGTGCCGGTCGGCAAGGGCCGTGCGCCACTCATTCGCCCAGTCGGCATACCGGTCCTCGGGCAGCGGCTCGCCGTGCCAAAGATCGGCTGCGCGCTCGAGCGCAGCCGTGCGGCCGCGGCCGCCCAAGGGCTCGAGGGCGACCGCGGCCGCCCGCTCGAAGAGCTCGGAGTCGACGGTGTCGCGCGGGCCGAGCACGAGCCGATACGCACGCTCGCTCGCGACGAGCGACTCCGCACCCAGCACGGCGCGGCAGCGGCACACGGATACCGCCAGGCAGCGGCGGGCGGCGACCGGATCCCGGTCGCGCCAGAACGCCTCGAGGAGTTGGTCCTCGGCCACGAATCCGCGATCGACGAGCAGGAAGCGGACGATGCGCGCGGCCATGGGCCGCTCCCAGGCGTCAGGTGGCACGGGCGAGCCGTCGCGGCAGAGCCGAAAGCCCCCCAGAACGCTGTATTCCAGTACCGCGGCGGGCTCGGACGACATATCTGGGCCATCGTTGCGTTACCGGCGTTGGAGCGCCGCTGGCCGGCGTTGGAGAAGCGTTGGTGCAGCTGCCCCGAGTGCTGGACGCGCCTGTTCACATCGTGTTTACACGGGAGTACGATCGCCCGTACCGTGGTGGTTTCGCCCTCCGGGACCGCGTCACGTCTCCGGATTCGCTTGTGTGGCGGCCTGGCCGTCGACCGGGCCGGCGAACGCCTGGAAGATCGTCTCCCCAGCCGCCAGGCCCGGATCGTCTTCGCTTGCCTTGTCGATCGGCGCGGGCACCCGATCGGCCGCAGCTCGCTCGCCGAGGCACTCTGGGGCGACGACCCGCCGCCGTCGCGTGACATCGGGCTGCGGTCGTTGCTCTCGGGCGTGCGGCGGGTGCTGGGGCCCGACAGCCTCGAGGGTCGCGGCGAGCTGCAGCTTCTCCTGCCAGCGGGCGTCTGGGTCGACGTGGAAGCGGCGGCGGACCACCTAGAGCGGGCCGAGCGGGCATTCGAGAAGGGCAGCTACGAGTTGGCCCAGAAGGAGGCCGGGCGCGCGGGCGAGCTCCTGCAGGACGAGTTCCTTCCCGGCTGCGGCGGGCCCTGGGTCGAGGAGCGGCGCGCGGAGCTGGAGGAGCTGGGCCGGCACGCGCGCGAGCTGGAATCGCGGGCCGCCCTCGCCGCGGGCGACCCGGCGGCGGCCGAGCGCATCGCCCGGAGGCTCGTAGAGCGTGCCCCATATCGAGAGTCCGCGCACGCCGCGTTGATGGAGGCCCTGGCCGCACAGGGGAATGTCGCGGAGGCCGTGCTCGCCTACGACAGGCTCGTGCGCGTGCTGCGCGACGACCTCGGCACGCTCCCGGCGCCGGGCGTCGCGGCCCTGCACGAGCGGCTCCTGGTCGATGGCGAGAACGGCTTCCCCGGACCGAGGCGTCCGAGCCGGCGCAGGCCAGGACCCCGGGCGGTCGGCGTAGGGCTCGCGTGTGCGGGCCTCGTGGTCTTCGCCCTCGGCCTCTCCAGCGCCGGGGACAGGGCGGCAAGCCCTCGGACGGCAACGGCCCGGGCGCTCCCGATGCAGGAGGCCGTGCTCCCGGGCCTGCGGATCGCCTTCGACTACCCGAAGGGCTGGGCCCTCCGGGCGCCGGTGAACGGGCTCACCGGCGCCGGAGACGGGGCCGCCTTCTGCAACATCTTCCGCGTCCCGGACGCCGCGCCGCGCGCACGCGGGGCGCGGGGCATCCTTCGCTACGCGCGTGCCCAGGTCCGAGGGTGGGAGCGCCGCGGCCACGGGGTTGTCGCAGGATCGGTGCGGCCGATCCGCGCGGCGGGCCGGCTCGGGGCGTCCGCAGTGGAGCGCGACCGGGCCTATGCGGCGAGTGAAGCGGGTCGCCTGGCCTTCTTCCCCTCGCGGGGGGACGTGCTGCGGATCGAGTGCAGTGCCCCGGTCGCGGACTTCCGGAGCCTCGACCGGCGGGCGTTTCGACCGCTCCTCCACAGTTTCCGCGCGCTTGGAGCCTGACCTTTGCGGCCCGCCGAGCGAAGCTGGCTCCTCGGCGGCACGGCGGTACTTCTGGCGGCGGGCGGGTTCACGGCCAAGCGCTGGAGCGACGACGACTCGGTCCCGCCGCCGCCCGAGCCCGTGGCCGCCGCACCTGAGCGGGCGCTGTCCGGCGAGCGCTTCGGTGGCAACCTGCCCGGCGCCCCGGAGATCGTCCGTGTGGCGCGCGATGGCACCGTCTGGACGGTCCTCCGCCACGGTGGGCACACGTCGCTGGCGCGGCTCCAGGGGCGGCTGCTTCGCGACGTGCCGCTCGGCGGGGACGAGCCGACCGATCTGGTCGAGGGCTACCGCCGCACCAGCCCTTACCTCGCGTACTCGGCCCGGCACAGCGTGGGCTCGCTCCGTCGAGACGGAACGAGCGCGGGTCGCGTCGCCGTATCCGGAGACGCCACCGACGTCGCACTCGACAGGTTCGGAGCGCTCTGGTTCACCGACCGCGCGCGTTCCGCATTGTGGGTGTGGGACGGGCGGCGGCTGAGTGAGAGCCCGGTTCGCCGCCGGCCGCGTCCGGTCCTCGACGACATCGTCCTGGGCGGCGGCGGCAGCTCGAAGCTGTGGTTCCGGGACTACCGCGGGCGGGTCGGCATCGTTGACCCGGTGGGACGGGTGGTGCATACCTTCGAGACACCTGGCGGGCGTCCGAGTGCGGGGCCGTCGCGTCTCACGGGCAGCTTCGCCCGCGCCGCCTGGTACACGACGCACACGGGTGTCGGCAGGGTCAGCGAGGAGGGCCGTTCGCGGGTCATCGTGCGTAACCTGCCGGCCGCGCCCGGCGCGCT
>JBKPBS010000041.1:0-8111 GCA_046726915.1 Actinomycetota bacterium | reverse complement strand
AGCTACGAGGCGCGTAGGTTCGGCATCTTCTCCGCCACTCCCGCCGAGCGCGCACGGCGGCTGTGCCCCGACGCGGTCTTCATCCCGCCCGACTTCGAGGCCTACCGGGCACGGTCGAAGGGGGTCATGGCGGTTCTGAGGCGGCACGTCGAGCGGGTCGAGGTCGTGGGGCTCGACGAGGCCTACCTCGACCTCACCGGGCTCGACCGCTATCGCTCCGCGGCCCGCTCCGTCAAACAGGCGGTGCGGAGCGAGACGGGCCTCACCTGCAGCGTCGGCATCGGTCCCAACAAGCTCGTCGCCAAGGTCGCCTCCGACGCCGAGAAGCCGGACGGCTTCCTCGAGCTCACCGCCGAGGGAGCCCGGCTCCGCTTCGCCGAAGCGTCCCCAGGCCTCGTGCCGGGGATCGGCCCCAAGACCGTGGCCCGGCTCGAGGAGCTCGGCATCGCCACGCTCGGCCGGCTCGGCGCGACCCCCGACGAGCAGCTCGTCCAGTGGTTCGGCCCGCGACTCGGCCCGCACCTCGGCGCGCTCGCCCGCTTTGAGGACGGCCGCGCCATCGAGACCGTCCGCATCGCGAAGTCGGAGTCGCGCGAGACCACCTTTGACCGCGACCTCCACGGCCTCGCCCAGCTCGAGCCGGTGCTCGAGCGGCTCACGGGCGAGCTCTGCGACACGCTCGCACGCGAGGAGCGGCGCGGCCGCACGATAGGCATCAAGGTCCGCTTCGACGACTTCAGCACCGTCACCCGGGCGCGCAGCCTCGACGCTCCCGTAAACGACAGCAGGACGGTCGGGACGGTCGCGCTCGAGCTCCTGCGCCGCCTCGATCCGAGCCGCCCGGTGCGCCTGCTGGGCGTCCGCGTGGCCGGTCTCGACGTGCACGTCGCCCACGCGGTGACGGACGATCAGCTCAGCCTCTCGCTCTGACGTAGTCTTCGAGCATGTCCTCGGATCGCCTGACAGGGCTCGACGCCTCCTTCCTCCACCTGGAGGACGCTGCCTCCCACATGCACGTGGCCGGGGTGATGATCTTCGAGGGCTCGCCGCCGCCCTACGAAGACCTGCTCGCGGCCATCGAGCGCCGCCTCGGGCTCGTGCCGCGCTACCGCCAGCGCCTCGCCTTTGTGCCCTTCGGCCAGGGGCGCCCGAAGTGGGTGGACGACCCGCACCTGAACCTGCGCTACCACGTCCGCTCGACCGCACTGCCGGCCCCGGGCTCCGAGCAGCAGCTCAGGGAGCTCGCCGGGCGCGTCTTCGCCCAGCAGCTCGACCGCGACAAGCCGCTCTGGGAGATCTGGCTCGTCGACGGCCTCGAGGGCGACCGCTTCGCGATGCTCTCGAAGACGCACCACGCCCTGGTTGACGGCATCTCCGGCGTGGACATCATGTCGGTGCTATTCGACACCTCGCCCGAGCCCGCCGCGCCGGCCGACACCGGCGACCGCTGGCTCCCGCGCCCCCTCCCCTCCCCCGCGCAGCTGCTCGGCGAGGCGCTCGTCGAGCGGGCGACGGTCCCGACCGAGATCGTGCGCTCGATCCGAGCGGTCCTGCGCGGCCCGCGCCTCGTGGCAGAGGGCCTGCGCGACGCCGCGGTGGGCGTCGGCGCCATGGCCTGGGCCGGTCTCAACCCCGCTCCCTCGTCGCCCTACAACAAGTCGATCGGCCCGCACCGGCGCTTCAACTGGGTGCGCGTGAACCTCGCCGACATCAAGGCGATCAAGAACGAGCTGGGCGGCACGGTGAACGACGTCGTGCTGGCCACGATCGCGGGCGCCCTGGGCAAGCACCTCCGCCGTCGCGGCCAGAACACGGACGGCATGGAGCTCAAGGCGATGGTCCCGGTGAGCGTGCGCGCGGACGTGGAGCGCGGTGCGCTCGGGAACCGCGTCGCCGCGATGATGGCGCCGCTGCCGGTCTGGTGCCAGGATCCGGTCGCGCGGCTCGACATCGTGCGCGAGGAGCTGAAGGGCCTCAAGTCGGGCGGCCAGGCGGTCGGCGCGCAGGTGCTCACCCAGCTATCGGGCTTCGCGCCCGCGACGGTCATGGGCCAGGCCTCGCGCGTGATGGCACGCCAGCGCTTCTTCAACCTGGTCGTGACCAACGTGCCGGGCCCGCAGATCCCGCTCTACCTCGCCGGCAGGCGCATGATGGACCCGTTCCCGATGGTCCCGCTGGCGAAGAACCAGGCGCTCGGCGTGGCTCTCTTGTCCTACGCCGGCCGCATCAACTTCGGCCTCGTGGGCGACTGGGACCTGATGTGGGACCTCGACGACTTCGCCGACGACGTACGCGAGTCGCTCGCCGAGCTCGCCGCGGAGGCGAAGGTGGAGCTCACCGCCGAGGCGGCGCCCTCCGGCCAGGCGGTGCATGCGTGAGGGACAGGCTCGCGGAATGCGCCCGCGACCTGGGGATCGAGGTGCAGGTGCAGCGTCTCGAAGCCTCCACGCGCACGGTCGCGGACGCCGCGACGGCCGTCGGCTGCCAGGAGGCTGAGATCGCCAAGTCGATCGTGTTCGTGGCCGACGGGGATCCGGTCGTGTGCGTCGCGTCGGGCCAGCACCGCGTGGACACCGAGAAGATCGCCGACGCTCTCGACGTTGCCGAGGTCCGCCAGGCCCAGGCCGACGAGGTCCGGGCCGCAACCGGCTTCGCAGTCGGCGGCGTGCCGCCCTTCGGGCACGACCTGCCGGTGCTGTTCGACGAGGCGCTCATGAGCCACAGGCGCGTCTGGGCCGCCGCAGGCGACCCGCACAGCCTCTTCTGCGTTGACCCGCGCGAGCTGGCGCGCTGCACCGGGGCCCGCGTGGTGGCGCTGGGCGAGTAGTACACCGGTACAAATTCGGCCGGGCGAATCCTGTACGCCGGGCGCATGACGGATTGGGGCCCGTTCCCGACCATCTCAGGTCATGGAACCCACTCTCAAGGACGCCATCCCGGCGATCGAGACCACCTGGGTCGTCGTCGCGGCTGTGCTCGTCATGTTCATGCAGGTCGGCTTCCTCTTCCTCGAGGTCGGCTTCTCGCGGATGAAGAACGCCGGCACGGTCGTGCCGAAGATCCTGGCGAACTTCTCGATAGCGGCCCTCTGCTACTGGGCAGTCGGGTTCGCGCTCGCCTTCGGCGGGGCGAGCTGGTTCGCGGGGACCGAGGGCACCTTCCTGGGCACGACCGACCCGTCGGCCTTCCCGGCGATGGAGTTCTCACAGGCGGCGGTTCCAGCCAAGTTCTTCTTCCAGTTCGTCTTCTGCGCGGTGTCCCTGGCGATCGTCTGGGGGACCACGATCGAGCGCATCAAGTTCGGGGCGTACCTGATCTACGCGGTCGTCTTCAGCGCGCTCATCTACCCGATCATCAGCCACTGGATCTTCGGCGGCGGCTGGCTCCAGGCCAACTTCGGCATGCAGGACTTCGCCGGCTCGACGGTGGTCCACCTGATCGGAGCCACCGGCGCGCTCGCGGCGCTGCTGCTGCTCGGCCCGCGCCAGGGCAAGTACGGCGAGGACGGCAAGCCGAACGCCATCCCGGGCCACAACATGCCGCTCGTGGGCCTGGCCGTGCTGGTGCTGTGGTTCGGCTGGTTCGGGTTCAACGCCGGCTCGACTCTCGGCGCGATCGGCGGCCGCTTCGCCGACGTGGTGGTCGTGACGCAGCTCGCCGCCGCCGCCGGCGTGCTCGGCGCTCTGCTCACCAGCTACCTGATCACGCGCAAGTTCGACATGGGCATGACCGCGAACGGCGCGATCGCCGCGCTCGTCGCGATCACGGCGCCGTCCGGCTACGTCGAGTTCTGGGCCGCGCCGCTGATCGGCTTCGTGGCCGGCGTCGTCGTGGTGGGCGCGATCATCGCGATCGACCACAAGCTCGACGACCCCGTGGGCGCTCTCTCCGCCCACGGCATAGCCGGCATCTGGGGCACGCTCGCGTGCGGCCTCTTCACCAGCCCACGGCTGGCGGAGCTGAACGCGATCGGCGACGGCGGGCTCGTCTACACCGGTTCGCTCCACCAGCTGGGCGTGCAGGCGCTCGGAGTGGCGGCGGCATTCGCCACGGTGTTCACGGTCAGCTTCGTCGTCTTCTACGCGATCAAGAAGACCTACGGCCTGCGCGTGCGGCCCGAGGAGGAGCGCTACGGCCTCGACATCGTCGAGCACGGCATGTGGGGCTACCCGGAGGCGTTCATGCCTGTCCCGGGGTCGGAGTACCGTCCCCCGGCGATGCCGAAGGGCTGGCCGCCCCGCCAGCCGGCACCGGTCAATGCGATGGCGGCGACCCGAGTCCAGGAGGGCTAGAGCGCGATGAAGAAGATCGAGGCGATCATCCGCCACGAGCGGCTCCAGGAGGTGCAGGACGCGCTCGACCAGCTGGGCGTGTCCGGCCTGACCGTCAGCGAGGTGGTTGGCTGCGGCCGCCAGAAGGGCTACACCGAGCAGTACCGCGGCGTCCGCGCGAACATCTCGCTGCTGCCGAAGATCAAGGTCGAGTCCGTGGTGCCGTCAGACGTCGCGGACAGCGCCGTCGAGGCGATCGTGGCAGCGGCCCGCACCGGCGCGATCGGCGACGGCCGCGTGTTCGTCTACGACATCGACCAGTCGATCCGGATCCGCACCGGCGAGGACGGCGAGGACAGCGTGCGCCACGAGGAGCCCGTGGGCTGGGGGCACTAGCCCTCGGTACCTGAGCGTATGGTCGCTCGAGCTGGCGGCTCCGACGGGAGGCCGGCTCATCCGGCCCCCCGTCGACAGTCGGACTAGCGCCGGTGCTTGAACGCCCCCTTGCCGCCCTCCACCGATCCGGTGAACAGCACCGGGTCGTTCGCCACCGCGCTGCCTGCCGCGGCCGGGAGGCCGGTCGTCGGCGAGTAGCCGGCCTGGTCGCAGTTCGGCGTCGCTGTCGCGCAGTCGCTTCCACCCGCCGTGGGCGCCTTGGCCACGGGGAACACGGGACGCGCCAGGCCGTCCGAGCCGAACGAGGTCGAGATGTAGTCCCCGACCATCCGGCCCTGTGACGTGTCCGGCAGCCAGCTCATCGTCATCGGGCCCGCGAGCTGGGTCGCTGGACTCCACGACGAGCCGCCGTTCGCCGACGAGATGTAGCCGACGGCGAGCTGACAGGTCGCAAAGGTGCAATTCGTGTTCGGGTAGAAGTAGTACGTCACGCCGACGTGGATGTTGGCGCCGGAGGTGGCCCTGTCGACGCCCACGCCGGGGATGAAGTGGTCCACCGTGCTGGTGACCGCATCGATCGGAATCCGCTGCACGGCCGACCAGGTTGAGCCGTTCGTCGAGGTCACGTAGACCAGGTCGTTCGGTGTTCCGGCGTTCGGGCACCCGGCCCGGAAGCGGCAGTCCTCCCAGACGACGTAGATCTTGCCGTCGCCGGAGATCTCGGCCGACGGTAGCGCGCCGCTGCGGATGTTGCCGGGATCCTCGGCGGCTGAGATCCCCGTGATCACGAACGCCTGGCCGAACCTGACGCCGCCGTTCGTCGAAATCGTGTAGCCGAGCGCCGTCGTGGAGGCGTTGTCGAGCGGGACGACCACGTTCCCGTTCGGGAGCACTAGCGGCTGGCCGCCAAGGACGCCGGCGCGCGGGGTCTTGCTCGCCGTCCAGGTCAGGCCGCCGTCACGCGAGTAGTACATCTTCAGCAGGTTGCCGTTCCCGAAGTCGTCGAACTGGGTGTAGCAGGAGCCGTAGAACGGGCTGGTCGGTGTGTTGTCGCACGCGATCCAGTTCTTGTCGAAGTCCTGCGCGCCGCTGGCGACCGCGGTGTTGACCGGGCTCCCGAACGTGCGGCCGCCGTCCGTCGAGCGGCTCGTCACGACCGCCTTTCCGAAGGGGCCATCCGGCGTGTTGACCAGCGCGAGCGTGGAGATCAGCCAGACGCCGTGCTTCGCGTCGTATACCACCGAGGGGTCGGTTGCGGCGTCATACGGCCCGCTCCCGGCAAACTTGGTGATTCCGGGCAGCACGCCCCGCCTCCACGAGCCACCGTTGTTCGTGGTGGTTGTGAACGCGATGTCGCTTGCGCCACCGTTGAAGAAGCGGCCGGCCTGCGCGGCCGCGACCGTCGTGGAGCCGAACGAGAACGTGTCGGGCTCGACGACCGTCTTGTGCTGACTCGTCACGTTGGTGAACGGGTCGACCCGCACCTGCGTGAGCGGCACGTTCGCGCTCGCGGCGGTCGGCAGGGCAAGCGCGGGGATGCTCGCCAGGGCGAGAGCGAGATACAGCCGACGCGGAGACGAGAAACGAACAAGTCGCACGATAACCGCCTTTCGGGCCTCGCCTCGGACGCGAGGATGGGGTACTCGGAATAAGCCTAATGCAGGTCACCATGAGGAGGCCCGTGGAATGGGGGCACTAGCCGGCGGCGCTCTCAGCCCTGAAGCCTGCCCCAGCTCTGGATGAGGGTGAACGTCGTGCCCCATCTGCCCGGCTCGGCCAACTCGCTCTCTGCCTCGCGGCGTAGCGAGGCAAGCTCGCCCTCGCTGAGCGTCTCAAGGAGCCGCGACTCGAGCGCGCGCTGAACTGAAGCGGCAGATGCAGGTAGGGGTGACTTGGCTTGAGCGCGATCACATGTGCGTCGACCTCTGGCTCCTCGATATCGATTTCGCGGAGCAGCTCGGGAAGTCCGCGGCCCGCCTCGCCGCCCAGGACGGCAAAGATCTCGGAGAGCAATTGGATCAGTCGCTCGGCCGCGGGGGCTGTGGGATTGAAGTGCCACGAGCCAAGGTCCCACTCCTCCAGAACTAGCAAGCCACCGGGCTTCACCAACCGGCGGTGCGAGGCAACCTGCTCACGGCCGCGTCCAAGCGGAGCGATCAGGTAGCGGGCATGGACGAGATCGAAAGATTGCGGCTCCAGCCGGCTCTCGAACAGATCATCGACGACGAGTTCTACGTTTGAGATCCCTTCGGCCTCCAGAAATGAACGAGCGGCACCCAGCAGGCTCTCGTCTATGTCGGTGCCCACGATCTGACCGGAGGGGCCGACCCACTCGCTGAGGATCCGAAGCCAGCCCAAGGCTCCGCAGCCGACGTCCAGGGCGCGGCCGCCGGGTCCGCCGTCGACCTTCGAGAGGAGCTGCCGCCCGGTGGGCTCCCACACGCGCGACTGCAGCCGCAGGCGCTCCAACTCCGAGCGTTGGTTGGCCAGCAGGTACTCCTGCGACATCGTCTACTCCCGCAGGCCGGCCGCTTCGAGGGCCTGCGCCTTTGACAGATAGCCGTGAGCGCGGACGGCCTTTCCATCTCGGAGCGTCCACACCCCGGCCCACCTCAGCTTCGCGTCAAGTCCCGTGTGTCTCATGCGGCCGTTCGTTCGCACCACGGTCACGACGGTCTCGCCGTCCTCACTTTCAATGGTCTCTTCGATCTCGTTGTGGAACTCGCTGAACACCTCCCACACGTCGATAGCCCACTGGGCTACGCCAGCGTGCCCTCGGTACTCATCCGCGACCGGAATCTCGGCGGCAGTTCTCAGCTCAATGTCCTCATCGCAGAGCTCAAGCGGAACCTCGCCGCGCTCGAGGCCCGCCCACAAAGCACGCACGATCCCCACGTTCTCCTGTGACATCGCCTACTCCCGCAGCCCCACAGCTTCGATGGCGTCCTCGACGCTCAGGTACTCCCGCCCCCGCACGACCTTTCCGGCGCGGACGGTGCTGACGACGGCGTAACGCAGGTCGGTCTCGGTGCCGCTGAGCTTCGCCCTGCCCTTCAGGCGCTGAATCCCAAGGACGCGGTCATCCCCGACGTCCCGCAGTTCCTCCACGACGACGCTGAAGTCGTCGAAGGTGTCGATCCAGTCTTGGATATACCGACGCACGGCGACCTGCCCGTGCATCTCGCCGACGTCATCGACCGCGCCCTCGGCCGCCCGCCAATCGATGTCGGGGTCCCAGAACTCGGCCATCGCATCCAGGCCTCCGTCGGCAAACGCTTGGAGCGCCCTGCGCACCACCTCCACGTTCTCCTGCGACATCGCCCGCCCAGTATCTCGCCGCCCGCGTGCCTCCCGCAATGCCGAGGCTGTCGCGGCTGAGCAGGTGCGCGCAGCCATATAGCTGCGCCGGGCTGCTGGAAAACGCTGAGGCTCACCCGACGGGAC
>JBKPBS010000040.1:0-22862 GCA_046726915.1 Actinomycetota bacterium | reverse complement strand
CTCGGCGCCTTGCGATCGGGTTCGATCACCTTGCGCAGCTGAGACACGTAGCCCTGCAGCGCGGTCGCGGCCGTCGGCGGGGCCGACTCGCCCCAGATGAGGTCGATCAACCGCTCGCTGGGAACGACCTGGTTCGCGTGCAACAGCAGGATCGCCAGCACGCTGCGCTGGCGCGGCCCGCCGAGCGCGGCCACCGTGTCCCCGGTTCGCGCTTCGACCGGGCCGAGGAGCCGGAAGTCCAATTTCCCGCTCAAATCGCGACGTTACCACGCCTTTAGCGACGTCTTAGCGCTTTCGCAGCGCGATATCCGACGGTGCCCGGTGTCACCGACAAGTAGGAGGTTCCGATGAGAGATCGCGTTTTGAGGACCCTTGCGACCGCAGCCGCTTTCACCACCGTCGCCGCCGCCGCCGCGTCGGCGACGGTGGTCGAGAAGGGCCACATAGTGGACGGGACGTACGGGTTCTCCTACGACTGCGGGTTCCCGGTCGAGGTGACGGGTATCGGCACCGGCAACTTCCGTCTGCGTGAGGGCCGCGGAGACGACGCCACTGCGTTCTTCTCGCTGGACCGGATCTCCTTCAGCGAGATCCACACGAACCCGGAGACCGGCGAGTGGTTCTCGCTGACCGGCCACTTCCTCAACAGCGAGATTGGCGCGACCCGCGTCGAGGGCTCGCTGTTCGAGTTCCGCATCATCAAGGCCGGCCCGGTCGCCCGGATCGAGGACTCAGACGGCAACCTCGTGGCGAGGGACCGCGGGCTCCTGCGGCGCACGATCCTGTTTGACACGGGTGGCGACCAGGAGCCGGGCGGCGAGTTCGTCGAGCTCGTGGATCTCCGCCTCGCGGGTCCGCACCCGACCTTCGACAAGCTTTGCGACGTCGCGACGGAGCTGATCGGATGAGAACGCCGATCGCAGCGCTCGTGGCCCTCGTGGCCCTTGGCGCGGGATGTGGCTCTGGAGACGATGAGCCAGCGGCGTCGCCGGCGAGCCAGTCCACGACGTCGTCTCCCAGCCTCGGCGGCACGTACGAGCGCATACTCACCCGCCGCGACATCGAACGCACGGACCACCTGCGGGACGAGTCCGTGCCCGAGCAGGAGAAGCCCCAGCCCGGCCCGCTCAAGCTGGCGCTCAGAGAGGGCACGCTGACCATGACTGACGTCGGTGCCGGGGTGACAATCCGGCAGGACTTCTCGGCCACGTCCGACGGGGCGTTCCGGATCGGCGCCTACCAGGCTCCCGACAAGGGGAGCTTCTGCGGGCCAGACGTCTCCCAGACGGCGTCCTACACGTGGGAGCGGGCGGGCGATGTGCTCACGCTGGAGGCGGAGCAGGACGAGTGCGCGGACCGCGACTCGAGCCTGAGCGGCGAGTGGATGCGCCGCTGAACCCGGTGGCCGCGACCTGTACGCGAGGAAGGGAGTGTGAAGGAGGGTTATCGTCTCGATCCGATGGAGGCCGTGATCGTCGGGGCGGGGACCTTCGGCGCTTCGCTCGCTTGGTGGCTCGCGCGAGCCGGCGAGCAGGTCACGCTGGTCGACCAGTTCGAGCCCGGCGACTCGCGCGCCAGCTCGGGCGGTGAGACACGGCTGTTCCGCTGCGCGCACGGCTCCGAGGCCGACTACGCGGCCATGGCTCGTCGCGCGCGAACTTTGTGGCGCGAGCTCGAGGAGGAGTCAGGTCAAGACCTCCTCGTGGAGTGTGGGATGGCGTGGTTCGCCCACCGGGAGGACGGATGGGAGGCGGCATCCGAGCGGACGCTGGCCGCGCAGGGCATCCCGGTAGAGCGCCTCGACGTCGAGAGCGCGACGCAGCTGTACCCAAGCTTCCGCGGCGACGATCTTGCCTTCGTGCTGCTTGAGCCGGAGGGGGGCATACTGCGTGCGGAGCGCTCGGTGCGGGCGCTGGCGACGCAGGCGGCCGCCCACGGCGCGCGGATCGTCCGAGGCCGCGCGCGGCCGGACGGCAGGAGCGTGGTCCTCGAGGACTCCACCCGACTGGAGGGCGACATCATCGTGTGGGCCTGCGGCTCCTGGCTTGCGCGCCTGTTCGGTGACCTCGTCCAGCTCACGGTCACGCGCCAGGAGCTGCTGTTCCTCGACGGCGGCTCGGCTTGGCGCACCCCCGGGGTGCCCGGTTGGTGTGATTACGACCGTGCCCGCTACGGCACCGCTGACGTGGACGAGTTCGGCGTCAAGCTGGCAGTCGACGACGAGGGACCGCCGGTCGACCCCGATGCGGAGCTACCGGAAACGGCGAGCACCGAGCCGAAGGTGCGCGCGTATGCCCATGACCGCTTCCCGGCCCTCGAGCACGCGCCGCTTATCGCGACCCGCTGTTGCCGATACGAGATCACGCGCGACACGCACTTCATCGCGGCACCGCATCCTGCGCATCCGGGCGTCTGGCTGGTGGGCGGAGGCTCAGGCCACGGGTTCAAGCACGGACCGTCGATGGCCGAGCGGCTCACGGCCGCCTTCGTCGCCGGCACCGAGCTTCCGGCCCGCTTCGCGCTCGGCGAGCGGGTGCGTTCGCGGAGCATGCGCACGGCGGGCTCCGGCAGAGAGAGGTGAGCTCGCTCATGCGGCCGCGTTTGTGGCGGCGGGTGTTGGGGAGCAGCAACACGCGGAGGCGTCCGGGTACGAGGCCAGGCCCTCGACGAGCGCGTTCTTGAATGCCTCTTCTCGCGCGGGCCCGACGAGGACGGCGATCCCGACGGGAGCGACCAGCAGCGCCCGGCGGAGCGTGTCCTCGTCGGGATACTCGTAGGCCCAGGTCGTGTCGAACGCGCTCTCGGGCGTGAGCCCGGCCTCTGTGGCGAGGTCCTCGAGCACGCCCGGCTGCGAGTAGTCGGGCTCGGGCGGCGCGTCCGCCGGGCGGGGTGGCATGAATGGCCTGGCGATAAGAAGAACGAGTTGAAGCCGGTCACAAGGTCGAAGGTGCCGTCTTCATACTCCCGGGTCGCCCGCAAGCCGGTCAGGCGAGCAGCTCGCAGCCGTTCGCCTCTCCGATCGCGGCGACGTGCTCCCAGTCGGGCTCCTCGTCGGACGGCGGCGGCAGCGTGCGGCGCTCCGCCGGCACGCTCATGTCCCTGACCAGGTTCTCGAACCCTCCCGGAGTGCAGATGAACAACATCCGGCAGCCCTCGTCGCCGATCGAATAGCGGTGCGGGATGTCGCGCGGGCCAAAGGCGTAGTCGCCGGGGCCGACCTCGAACGACTCGTCGCCGACGTGGATCGTCGCCGAGCCCTCGAGGATGTAGAACGCCTCGTCCTCGCGGTGGTGGACGTGCAGGGGCGCCTCGTGGCCCGGCGGCTCGGTCACCTCGATGATCGTCATCAGCCCGCCGGTATCGGCCGCGGTGGCCCGGATCACGGCAAGACCGGAGAACCACCAGCGTGCGTCTCCCCCATCGTTCCGAATCACGAGGGGCTCCAGCGGTTGCGTGGCCGGCTCGGTCATGGTTCCTCCTTTGTTCGTTTGTCGATCGCGAGCAGCGAGATCGCGTAGCGCCAGGCGCCGTCCGGGCCGCGGCGCACCACGCTCGTGCCCTGTGTTGCCAGGACCAGTGCGATGTCGGATGCCTGGACGACACGGCGGGGCTCGGCGACGTAGGTGATGTCGCGCGACCAGAGGGCCGACGCGAACAGTGCAATCTCCTCGCTCCCGCGCGCCTCGCCGGTGAAACCGCTCGCCGCGAGCAGAGCCCGCGGCTCGAACAGCGGCGGCAGGGCGCCCCGGTCGCGGAGCACGAACGCGTCCTCGAACAGCGCATCGAGCTCCTCCGGGGTGCGCGCTGCCTGGGTCACGGGGCCGACGCTATGCCGCCGATGCAGGCCTGCCTATTCCAGAAACCTGGTGTTTACCAGGGAGTTGGAGCGACCTATGCTGAGCCCATGCCGGTGCTGACAAGGGCGCGGGCTCAGGACCGCATCGCCGAGCTCGCGAGACGGGGATACGACCTGGTGACGTTCTGGCAGGAATGCACCGAGGTCCTCGTTCCAACCGTTCCCCACGTGGATAAGCCATGCTGGTACACGCTCGACCCCGCATCGCTTCTGATCACGAGCCACTACCACGACGGGCTGCTGGAGTACCCGCCCAAGATGCTGCGTCACGAGTACTACGGCGAGGACGTCAACCAGATCTCCGACGTGGTCCGCTCGCAGGCCGGGATCTCGACCCTGCACGAGGCGACCGGAGGCGATCCTTCCTCGAGCCCGTCCTGGCACATGAACATGGAGATGGGCGGGGACCAGGAGATGATCGCCGCGCTGCGGACCGGAAACGGCGAGGTCTGGGGCGCTGTCGGTCTCTATCGCGCGCCAGGGGAGCCGATATTCGACAGTGAAGAGAAGGCGTTCCTCAAGACGATCGGACCCGATCTGGCGACGGGCGCGCGCACGGGGCTTCTGGTCGGCGAGGCCCGGGATCCTGAATGGCCGGACTCGCCGGGCCTGGTCGTCCTCTCCGAGGACGGGGAAGTGGAGTCCACGACGCCCGGCGTCGAGCGCTGGCTCTCAGACCTGCCGGACGGAGACCTGGGCGCGGGACGATTGCCGTCGGTGGTGCACGCCGTGGCCGGCCGCGCGCTGCGGACGGCGGCGAGCCGCGACGATCCGGGCGAGGTGGCGCTCGCCCGTGTGCTCTCGCGGTCGGGGACCTGGATCGTCCTCCACGGCACCTCGCTCGTGGCGTCGGGATCGCGGAGGGCCGCGGTGATCGTCGAGCCGGCGCACCCCGCCCGAATCACGCCGCTTCTGATGTCGGCCTATGGGCTCACCGAGCGCGAACAGGAGGTGACCGGACTGGTGCTTCGAGGTGAATCGACCGCGCAGATCGCCGAGCGCCTCGTCGTCTCCCCCCACACGGTCCAGGAGCACCTCAAGAAGATCTTCGAGAAGACCAGCGTCCGCAGCCGCCGGGAGCTCGTCGGCAAGGTGTTCTTCGCCCACTACGAGCCACGCTTTCG
The DNA here is from genome assembly GCA_046726915.1 of Actinomycetota bacterium. Lineage (GTDB taxonomy): Bacteria > Actinomycetota > Thermoleophilia > Solirubrobacterales > Thermoleophilaceae > JACVRW01. The sequence continues at coordinate 17,882 of JBKPBS010000040.1, read as the reverse complement.
CGACAACGAGATTCGCGCCCTCGATGGCGACCCGCTTCGCGGCGAGCCGTTCCCCAACAGGCCCGGAGGAGGCGGTTAGTAAGAGAAGCGGCGCTTGGAGGCGGAGGTGGCGAGCAGCTCCAGGTCCTCCGCTCCAAGCGGATCCGCCCTTGCTAGGCGGCGCTGACCGTCGAATCGGTCTGGCTGCCGAGGTCCTTGTTCTCCGGGACGAACTTGCTCGCGATGAACGTCGCGCCCTGCGGATCGGTGATGACGGTCATCCTGACCCAGGGGGCATCGAAGGGTGGGACCACCACCTGGCCGCCAAGCTCCGTGGCCCTCTCCGCTGTCGCGTCCGCATCGTCGACCGCGAACGTCACGCTCCAGTGCGCGGGGACGTCGGGTTGGTCGTCCGCGATCGGGTTGATGCTCGCCACGGCGTCCTCGAAGCCCGCCGGAGCGCCGGCCTCGGCCATCCGCTTCCGGAGCTCCGGATCGCTCTGCTCCAGGTGGTCGCCGTAGCCGGGCAACGTCCACATCTCGGCGCCGCCGCCCAGCGTCAGGGTCTGCCAGCCGAACACCGAGCCGTAGAAGGACTTCGCTCCTTCCACGTCGCGGGTGTTGAGGCCGTTGAAGTTCAAGGAACCCGCCTCGTTGACGATCTGCGCGCCCTTGTTCTCGTTCGCCTGCCAGACGCAGAATGCGGCACCTTCGGGATCGGTGAACACCGCCATCCGGCCCGCGTTCATGACGTCGAACGGGTCCATCAGCGCCGTGCCGCCCGCGTCGAGGACCTTCGAAGCGGTCCGGTCCGCGCTCTCGACCGAGACGTAGGTGTTCCACATGGCTATCTGCGGTGCACCCTCGGGGATCGACCCGACGGCGGCGACGTCGCGGCCGCGAATCCGCCCGATGAAGTACTTGGCCTCCGACTCCGGCGGCATCACGTCTTCCAAGTTCCAGCCGAAGAGGCCGCTGTAGAAGGCGACCGCGGCATCGGGATCTGGCTGGCTGGTGTCGATCCAGCACGGGACGCCGGGGATGTATCCGTCTCGCTCGGGCATTGCTGCTCCCTTCTGGCCGGTTGATATCACGGCGCACCTTATGGACGACTTAGGTCAGGATCTGTCCTCAATTGCCAGGACGATGAAATTGCCGTGAGCCAGACCTCGATCCGACTTCTCGAGCTGCTCTCCCTGCTCCAGGGGCGCCGTGACTGGCCAGGCCGCGAGCTGGCCGACCGGCTCGAAGTGTCGGGGCGGACGATCCGCCGCGACATCGAGCGGCTGCGCCAACTCGGCTACCCCGTGGAGTCGCTCACCGGCCCGGCCGGCGGATACCGGCTTCGCGCGGGAAGCGCGATGCCGCCGCTGCTCCTCGATGACGAGGAGGCGATTGCGATCGCGGTGGGCCTCCGCACCGCCGCCCGCGCCTCCGTGACCGGGATCGAGGAGACCGCCGTCCGAGCCCTCGTCAAGCTCGAGCAGGTGCTGCCGGCGCCACTACGCCGCCGCGTAGGTGCACTGGGATCGGCGACGTTCACACTCCCTGTCGCCGGCCCGACGGTCGATCCGCAGCACCTGACCGCGATCGCCGCGGGCTGCCGCGACTCTGAGCGCCTTCGCTTCCACTACCGAAGCCGGGATGGCACCGACAGCCGCCGGGAGGTAGAGCCCCACGCGCTCGTCAACCATGGCCGGCGCTGGTATCTCGTCGCCTGGGATCGTGGCCGCGACGACTGGCGGACCTTCCGCATCGACCGGCTCGCCAAACCCGCGTCAACGGGAGTGCGCTTCAGCCCGCGGACGCTGCCGGCGAAGGACGCGGCCGCGTACGTAGCGCAGAGCATCACCGGCGCGACGAACCGATTCGAGGCGCTCGTCACGCTGCACGCCGCCGCGGAGGAGGTCGCGAGCCGCGTCCCGGCCTATTGGGGCGCGATCGAGCCGATAGACGCAAATACCTGCGAGTACAGGAGCGGCGACGACAACCTCGACTGGCTGGCCCTGCGCATCGCGATGCTCGGCGTCGACTTCGAGGTGCACGAGCCGCCCGAGCTGATCGAGCACATGCGGGCGTTGGCTGCCCGGCTCGGGCGCGCCGTTGCTTAGCTACCGGCCAAGCGATGACCCTTCTCGCCGACCTAGTCACCGCCTCGCGGGACCTGACCGACACGACTTCGCGGACTGAAAAGGTCGCCATCCTCGCCGAGCTCTTGGGCCGGCTGGACGCGGGTGAGGTCGCGATCGCGGTCGGTTTCCTTGCCGGCGTGCCCCGGCAGGGCCGAGTCGGCATCGGCTACTCGACGATCTACGGCATCGACCGCGCGCCGGCCCGGGAGGCGTCACTCACCATCGACGATCTCGACCGCGCGATCGCCGAGGTCCAGGGGATGGCGGGCAGCGGGTCGGCGGGAAGGCGCAAGCAGACTCTCGGCGAGCTCCTCGGCCGCGCGACCGGCCAGGAGGCCGACTTCGTGAGACGGCTGTTCACGGGCGACCTGCGGCAAGGGGCGCTCGCGGGCTTGATGGTCGACGCGATCGCGAAGGCCGCCGGGGTCCCCGGCGTGCTCGCGCGCCGCGCGCTGATGCTCTCGGGCGATCTCACGCGCACCGCTGAGATCGCAATCAGCCAGGGTGAGGACGGGCTTCGCGCGGTGGGGCTCGAGATCTTCCGGCCCATCCTTCCGATGCTCGCCTCCACCGCCGCGAACGTGCCGGAGGCGGTCGCGAGCTTCGATCGGTCGTCGGTGGAGTGGAAGCTCGACGGGATCCGGATCCAGATCCATCGCCGCGACGAGGAAGTCCGCATCTACACCCGCAACCTCAACGACGTCACCGGGGTGCTGCCCGGGATCGTCGGCGCCGTGCGCGCCCTCCCTGTGACCCAAGCCGTGTTCGACGGCGAGGCGCTCTGGATGGGCGAGCACGGCCCAGCCGCCTTTCAGGACACCGTTTCGCAGCTCGACAGCGGGGCGCCGCCGCAGGGGATCGTGACATTTCTCTTCGATCTCCTTCACGTCGAGGGCGACGACCTGCTGGACACTCCGCTCGAGCAGCGCGCCGCGCGGCTCGAAGGGATCGCGCCGCAGCTCAGGATCCCGAGCGTGATCACATCGGACCCCCAGACGGCACAGCGCATCCTCGACGCGGCCCTGGGCGCCGGACACGAAGGCGTGGTGGTCAAGGACGCCGCGTCGGTCTACTCGGCTGGCCGCCGCGGCAAGGCCTGGCGCAAGGTGAAGCCGGTACGGACGTACGACCTTGTCGTGCTCGGCGCCGAGTGGGGCCACGGGCGCCGCCAGGGCTGGCTCTCGAACCTCCACCTTGGGGCCCGCGACCCGGCCACCGGCGAGTTCGTCATGGTGGGAAAGTGCTTCAAGGGGCTCACGGACGAAGTCCTCGAATGGCAGACAAAGGAACTCCTCGCCCGCGAAACCGGCCGGCGGGGGATCGCGGTGCTCGTGCGCCCCGAGCTCCTGGTCGAGATCGCATTGGATGGGGTCCAGGCCTCGACCCGCTACCCGGGTGGTGTGGCGCTGCGCTTCGCGCGGGTAAAGCGCTACCGCCCTGAGAAGAGCGCCGCGGAGGCGGACACGATCGACGACCTGCGCGCGCTCCTCACCCACAGGCCGTAACCGCCCACAGGGGACCGAGCCGGGCTAGGGGCGCAGGAGCCGTGTCACGGCGGTAAGCAGCGCAAGGGTGTGGCGCGGGAAAGGCGTGGAGGGGGATCTCAGGCTCTTCAGTTGTCTCACGGGCGGGTACATCGGGGTCTCCTTGTTGCTTCGTCCCGATGATGTCCGGCGGGCGGCGGAGCCACCAGCGGGTTCGCCGTCAGGTTGGTGGCGGCTATCCGACGGGCTCGTGTCGGATGCCCGTCACGAATCTGGCGGCGCACCCCGTGGGCATACGGGCGCCCGATCCGCATGATTGGGGCCATGCCCTTTCCAACCGATCCCAACGCGCCCGGCGGACCCCGACGTTCCGACTACGTCAGCCGGCGGCGATCCATAGCCGTGCGGGACCGGCTCCCGACGGTCACTCGTGTGACCGCTGAGCGGCCCCGGGACCGGGGCGACGAACCGCTCCACCGGTTCCCCCGGTTCGCTTCTCCCGTGCCCGGGTAAGCCCCCACGCGTCAGCGACGCGGGAGGGGCATGCGGCAAAACGGGGCGGGGGTGCGCCTTCTGGCGACGGTCGTCGTCGCCCTGATGCTCGGGCTCGCAGCCCCGCCGGCCGGCGCGGCGGGCCCGACGCAGGATGTGCTCTTCGTCGGCAACAACTGGGACGGCACGGCCGACGTCGTCGATCCGCAGGCGTTCATCCGCCTCGGCCGGATCAACATCGTTCCCGACAAGGCGGAGCGGATGGCGGAGATCCAGCGCGACCCAGCGGCGCTCGGCTACTTCCTGGCGATCCGGCAGCTGGTCGGCGAGGGCCACGACCAGTTCGTCGACGACATGTTCAGCTCGCCGGACGGCGAGCGTCTCTACGTCTCACGGCCGAGCTTCGCGGACGTCGTCGCGATCGACCTGCGCACCGGCGCGATCGTGTGGCGGGTGAAGGTCGACGGCTACCGCTCCGACCACATGGCGATCTCCGGCGACGGAAGTCGCCTCGTCGTCTCGGCCTCGACGGCGCGCAAGGCGCAGGTGATCGACACTGCCGCGGGGAGGATCGTCGCGGAGTTCGAGTCGGGCGACTCGCCTCACGAGAACAACTTCTCCAGGGACGGGAGCCGCATCTTCCACGCGAGCATCGGGCACGTGTGGACGCCGCTCGACCAGCCCGCGCTCGACACCACGAAGGGCGATCGCCGGTTCCAGGTCGTGGACGCGCACACGTATCAGGTGCTGAAGCGGATCGACATGGGCCAGAAGCTCGAGGAGGCGGGCTATCCGGACATGAGCTCCGCTGTGCGGCCGATGGCGCTCAGCCCCGACGAGCGCTTCCTGTACTTCCAGGTCTCCTTCTTTCACGGCTTCGTCGAGTACGACCTCCAGACGGACAAGGTGCTCCGGCTCGCAAACCTGCCGATGAGCGACGAGGCCGCGCGGACCCCGCGCGAGGAGTACCTGCTCGACTCGGCGCACCACGGGCTGTCCATGAACCCGCAGGGCACGAAGCTCTGCGCCGCGGGGACGATGTCCGACTACGCGGCCATCGTGCGGCGCGACACCTTCGCCTACACCATCGTCCCGGTCGGCGAGAAGCCGTACTGGTCGACCAACAGCGGCGACGGGCGCTACTGCTTCGTGTCGGTCAGCGGTGAGGACGCGGTGTCCGTCATCTCCTACGCCGACGAGCGCGAGGTCGCGCGGATCCCGGTCGGCGACCACCCGCAGCGCATGCGAATGGGCAAGGTCCGCACGGGCCTGTTCGGGAAGCGGACCAGGTAGGGAGGAGCGATGCAGGGGAATCGGATCACGCGGCGTGGACTGATAGGCGGCGCCGCGGCAGGCACGGCGGTGACACTGATGCCGGCCGCCGAACGGGCAGCGGCGCAGGAGCCCTCGGACCGGTCCGCGGACGGCGTCGTGGTGGGAGCAGGGCTCGCGGGAATGACGGCCGCCAGGCAGCTGGTCGCACAGGGACGCTCGGTGGTGGTGCTCGAGGCGCGCGACCGGGTCGGCGGCCGCGTGCTCAGCCACACCCTCCAAAGCGGCTCCTATTCCGAGCTGGGCGGGATGTTTACTGGACCGACGCAGGATCACATCAAGGGGCTCGCCCAGGATCTCGGAGTCGGCCTCTACCCGACCTATAACACCGGCAACAACGTCTTCGTGGGCGGTGACGGCAGACGCGAGGAGTTCCCCAGCGACACTCCGCTCGGCACCGCCCCGGCCGACCCGGTCGTTGCTCCGGACATCGCCCTCGCGGTGACCCAGCTGGACGACATGGCGACGCGCGTCGACGTCGACGCTCCCTGGGACTCGCCCGACGCGGAGGAGTGGGACCGCCAGACGCTCGACACGTGGCTGCGGCAGCACACGAGCGGCAACCCCGAGTTCATGGCCGTGACCTCGGCGGCGACCGAGGCGATCTTCGGCTGCGAGCCGCGCGAGCTCTCGCTCCTCTACACGGCCTTCTACATCGCGGCCTCCGGCAACGAGGACAACCGGGGCACGTTCGAGCGCAACTTCAACACGGCCGGCGGCGCGCAGGAGCAGCGCTTCGCCGGCGGCACGCAGCTCATCCCCGAGCGGATGGCCGCGCAGCTCGGCGATCGCATCGTCCTCGGCGCGCCGGTGCGGCGGATCGACCAGACCGAGTCCGGGGTGACGGTCCACTCGGACAACCTCGTGGTGAGCGCCGCGCGCGCGATCGTGGCGATCCCGCCCACGCTCGCGGGGCGCATCTTCTACGAGCCGGCGCTGCCGCCGCTGCGCGATCAGCTCACCCAGCACATGCCGCAGGGGTCGCTCATGAAGTTCGAGACGGTCTACCCGACCCCGTTCTGGCGCGACCGCGGGCTGACCGGCCAGGTGGTGAGCGAGAACGGTCCGGTCAAGGTCACCTTCGACGTCTCGCCCGAGAGTGGCCGGCCCGGGATCATGATGGGCTTCATCGGCGGCCACGAGGCGCGCGTCTGGGAGCAGCGGTCCGAGAGCGACCGGCGCGAGGCCGTGCTTCGGCAGTTCGCGCACTTCTTCGGCAACGAAGCGCTCTCGCCCGGGGAGGTCGTCGAGTTCAACTGGTCGACGGAGGTGTGGAACCGCGGCTGCCCGGTCGCGGTGCTCGGTCCTGGGACCCTGCTCGACTTCGGCACCGAGCTCAGGAAGCCGGTGGGCCGCATTCACTGGGCCGGCACCGAGACCTCCACCTACTGGAACGGCTACATGGACGGGGCCGTGCGGTCGGGGAAGCGGGCGGCGGCCGAGGTGCTGGCGGGCACCTGAAGGGCCCGCCAGCGGTCCTGCTCAGCCCTCCGGGAGGCCGTCTGAGACCCCCTGCCAGAAGGCCTCGTGCACCTCCGGGCCCTGGGCCCGGAAATCACTGGCCTGGCTGGTCAGGTCGTCGAGCGCCACGTCGAGCTCGGCCTGGTAGAGGTCGGCCTCCCAGGCGCGGTGCTCTCGACTGGAAGCTCAGGAGAGCAGCGCGCGCAGGCTGTCGTGCTCCTCGCTGCAGGCCGGGCAGCCGGATAGGTGCTCGCGCATGCCGGGGATGCGGGCATCTGCGTCCTGGTCCTGCAGCTCCAGCTCGACGTACTCGTCCAGCCGCTCGAAGCACTCGTCGCACCCGATGTCCGGTCCGGTCGGGCCGAGCAGGCGCTCGAGCTGCTCATTGCGCTCGGTCATCCGTCTCCTTCCTCCAGGTAGCCCTCCGCAGCGAGCCGCGCGCGGAGCTTACGGCGCGCGTCGTGCAGCGTCTTGTACAGCGCCCCGCGTGTGGTGTCGAGGCGCTCGGAGAGCACATCGATCGGGACCTCGTTCAGTGCGAGCGCCGTGAACACGGCTCGCTGGTGCTCGGTGAGCTCCTCTCGAACCGCACGCTGCAGGGCGCTCAGCAGCTCGGCGGCCTCGTGGCCGCGCTCCACGGAGGCACCCTCGTCCGCGAACGCCGGCCAGCTCTTCGGCTCGAGCACGACCTCGCGGCCCTGCCAAGCGCGCCGGCGCAGCTTCACTCCGGCCTCTAGCAGGGCGAACTTGTAGGCCCAGGTGGTGAAGCGGCTGGCGCCGCGGTAGTCGCCCAGCTTGGCGAGCACGGCCACCATCGCGTCGTCGGCGGCCTGCACGGCGAGGTCGTCGAGGTCCTCGCCCCGCACGTGGGAAAGCGCCGCCCGGCGCCGGCCGATCTCGAAGCGCGCCGCCCGAAGTAGAAGATCGTGAAGGGCGGCGAGCGCGTCCTCGCGCTCGGCGCCGTCCGCTCTGAGGGAGTCCACCCAATTGCGTTCGACCGGGGCAGCATAGGCGACCGTCATCGGAGTATTTGCGACCACGGCGCGCCAAAACTTACGTCCGAGGTAAGACCGGGAGCAGCGGGATCGCTAACCGGGCATGACCACACTTGCAGCAGTTCTTCGACCTGTACCGATCCCGAAGCGCGAGGTCCTCACCCGCGACCCCGCGGCCCAGGCGTTCATGCTCCTGCGCGTCGCGTTCACCGTCGCACCGATCCTGTTCGGCCTCGACAAGTTCGCCGAAGTGCTTACAGACGACTGGACGCGCTACCTGGCGACGGAGTTCAACGACATCATCCCGGGCAGCGCCGCGGATGCGATGCACATCGTCGGCGTCGTCGAGATCGCGGCGGGCCTCATCGTCGCGATCGCGCCGCGGTTTGGCGGCCTGCTCGTGGCCGGCTGGCTCGGCGGCATCATCGTCAACCTCCTGCTGGTAGGCGGTTACGGCGACATCGCGCTTCGCGACTTCGGCCTGCTGGTCGGCGCGCTGGCTCTCTCGCGACTGGCGAGCGCACACGCCCCGCAGGACAAGTTTGCGCAAAGCCCGTAGAGCACTTGTCAGGGGTCATCACCCGGCGTAGTGTCGGGTGGTGACCCCTTCCGAGCTCACGCTCAGAGGGCTTCTTCGCATCGTCGGGGCAGGGCTGCTGTTCGCAGCGGTCGTGTACCTGGTCGGCGGCTTCATCGGGGGGTTCTTCAGGGAGCTGCCGTTCGTCGCCAACTCGGTGGTGAAGGTCACGCTGCTCGGCCTGGCGTGCCTGTACGCCGCCGGGAACGTTCGAGGGCGCCGCGGGGTCGTGAAGATCGTGCTCGGGGCGCACCTCGTCTCGGTCGCCGCGATGGTCGTGATGCTGATCTTCGCCGACACGGACCGCACCGTGGACCTGTGGCTCGGCGACGCAAGCATCACCGACGTCCTGTGGGGCGCGATCGTGCTCGACGGCGTGATCACGCTTGTGATCGGCGTGGTCTTCGCGCTCACCCTGATCGGCGGCGCGCAGGCGCCGCCGCCCTCGCCTGAGGAGCCCGCGCCGCTAACCGGGGCCGAGCGCCGGCTGCGGGGGCTCCTGCTCGTGTTCGCGGGTCTGCTCGCGCTGGCGGGCCTTGCCTACGGAGCCGGCCCGCTGATCGACTCGACCGACCAGTTCGCGATCGAGCTCCCGTTCGTCACGAACTCGGTCGTCATGTGCGCGGCGCTCGCGATGCTGGCGGCGTACGCAGCCATACCGGTGCGCCGGAACATGCCGCTGGTCACGCCGGTCGTGGCCGGGCTCTTCCTCTCGGTGGCCGTGCAGCTCGTGTACCTGATCCCGGCCTCGGGCTCGCGCCCGATCTTCGACGGCGACGTGGACATGGAGCTGGTGCTGCTCGGCGGAGCGGTCGTCGGCCTGATCCTCGGGGGCGTGCTGCTGGTCGCCTACTGGCAGGCGTGGCGCAAGCGCTACACGCTCACCTTCCTCTGGCCGGGCTCGTACCGGGCGCTCCAGGCGATGGCCGACGTGCTCATAGCGGGCGAGCCGAAGACGATCCCGCCGCGACGGGTGGCCGACAACGTCGAGGCCTACCTCCGCCAGATGGCGGCGCACAGGCGCTGGATCTACCGGCTGGCGCTGTACGGCATGCAGGCGGCGGCGGTTGCGTGCCGCGGCGTGCCGCTCTCGGAGCTCGAGCCAGGCGACCGCCGCGCCTTTCTCGAATCGCACTTCCGCAAGCTGCCGCGCTGGCCGCCGTTCGTCAAGGACCTCCTGAGGGCCGGGATCCGGGTCGGCCAGCAGCTCTCCTTCGCCGGCTACTACAACGACCCGGAGACGGACGGCTCGGTCGGCTACCGGCGCTTCAAGGTGCGAATGCCCGACGAGGCGAAGCTGCGAAAGCCGCACGACCTCGCCGTGGAGGTTCCCGACACCGACGTTCTCGAGACCGACGTGTGCATCGTGGGGAGTGGCGCGGGCGGGGCGATCCTCGCCTACGAGCTGGCGAAGCACGGCCGCGACGTCCTGGTGCTCGAGCGGGGGAAGTACGTGGAGCCGCGCCACTTCACCGACAACGAGGTCGGGATGATCGGCGAGCTGTATGCCGACGGGGTCATGCAGCAGACCGAGGACTTCAACTTCACGGTGCTGCAGGGCAGCTGCGTGGGCGGGTCGACCACCGTGAACAACGCGGTCTGCTTCCGGCCGCCCGAGCCGGTGCTGAGCCGCTGGAACGATCCCAACACGAACGACGCGGGGCTCGATCTCGGTGAGCTGAGAAAGAGCGTGGAGTACCTCGAGGGGTTCCTCCCGGTCACGCCACAGCCGCTGGAGCACCTCAACCCGTCCTGGCCGCGTTACGTCGAGGGCTCCGAGAACGCCGGGCTCTCGCCGGTGAAGCTGAAGGTCGGCCCGGTCAACGCCAACATCCACGAGTGCCTCGGGTGCGGCTACTGCAACATCGGCTGCGCCTACGGCCGCAAGCTGTCCATGCTCGACAGGGTGCTGCCGGAGGGCCAGCGCGAGGCCAGGGGAAGCCTGCGGATCGTGGCGGACTGCGAGGTCGAGCGAATCCGGACGGTGAGCGGCCGGCCGCAGCGCGTCGCCGGGCTCGTTGCGAGGCTGCGCGGACGCCGGCGTGTGCGCGTGAGCGCTGAGCACTACGTGCTGTCCGCCGGCGCGGTCGGCTCGAGCTACCTGCTGCTGCGCAGCCACGCGGCGAGCGACCTCCCGGTCGGCCAGAGGCTCTGCTTCAACATGGGCGCGCCGCTCACCGCCGAGTTCAAGGACGTGCAGCACGCCTACGCGGGCCTCCAGATCTCGCACTACGGCATTCCGAGCGAGAGCGGCTTCGTGTTCGAGACCTGGTTCAACCCGCCGGTCGCTCAGGCGCTCAACATGCCCGGCTGGTTCGAGCAGCACTTCCAGAACATGCAGAGCTATCCGCGCCTCGGGGCGGTCGGGGTGCTCGTGGGCACCGAGGGCAACGCGCGTGTGAAGCTGGCTCTCACCGGTGGGCCGGGGATCGACTACACGCCGACGAAGCGCGACCTCGCGACGCTGGCGCGCGGCCTGCGGATGCTGGGCGAGATCCTGTTCGCGGGCGGCGCCACGCGATTGATGTTGAACAGCTGGGGCTACGAGGAGCTCGCGAACCGCGGCCAGCTCGAGTGGATCGACCAGATCGCGCTCGAGCCGGGCTATCTCGCCCTCGGCACCGGCCATCCGCAGGGCGGCAACGCGATGAGCCGTGACCCGCGCAAGGGCGTGGTCGGCCCCGACTTCCGCGTCCACGGCTACGAGAACCTCTACATCGCGGATGCCAGCGTGATCCCGAGCAGCCTCACCGTGAACCCGCAGTTGACGGTCATGTCGCTCGCCCACCACGCGGCGCAGCAGATGAAGGCGGCGTGGTGAACGACTACGACGTCACCCCGCTGCGCGTCCTGGCGGTGCTCGGGATCTACGCGCTGTTGTTCGCGGCGATCTGGGTGCTGTTCCGGCCGCGCATCGAGCGCTTCGAGCGCCCCACCGCGCTCGCCATCGCGGGCGTGTGGGCGGTCTCGGTGTTCATCGCCAACTACCTGCTCTACCGGGCGGGGGCGATGAGCTACCTGCCCTGGGTCAACAACTTCCTGCACACGTTCGTCTGGATCGGGATCTGTCTCACGGTGCTCTACTTCGGAGTGCGCGAGACGACGCCGATGTGGCAGCAGGTCCTGCTGTTCTTCGCCTTCAGCTTCGTGGTCAAGTACGCCGAGCAATGGCTGTTCGGCACCTGGGAGCACGACAACTTCTTCGGGATCCCGAGCAACTTCGCGTACGTGCTGGGCTGGTCGCTGGCGGATGGGACGTACCCGATGCTCACGCGCTTCGTGCTCAGGCGCGTGGCGGCTGGAATCCCAGGGCTGGTGCCGACCTGACCCATCGAGGAAGTCAACCGTCCTGGTTAGAGCTCCGTACGGGAGGCTAATCCAGGACGGTCACTCTCCTCATTGCTGTCGTTGACGCCAGTCCTACCGCTCGCTAACGCGGAAACGGCGCCGGCCTGAGGGGGAGGCCGGCGCCGTTCGCGGGGAGGGGCCTGGGTTGGAGCCCCGGGGGTGCCGCGTGTCACGCGGCGAGGTTCTAGGCGGCGTGCGAGAGGCGGCCGCGGAGCAGCCCGCGGAGACCGCGCGGCCGACGCGCTCCGGTGCTGTCCGCCGACTCGATCTGCGAGCGGCGCAGCTCGAGCAGCGCCACCAGCTCGGCCGTCGGCTCGAACGGATCCGCGATCGGGCGGCCGGAGCCGAGCGGCAGGGCGGCCAGCATGCGCTCGTCCGCCATCGCGACGAGCGCGGGGCCCCTCGGCGGGCTGCCGCTGTCGAGTGCCGCCAACCGGGTCAGCGCGCCCTCATCAGCCGTTGTCGTGCGACGTACTGTGACGTTCTTCATGTCTGACCTCCTCGGTGGTACACCGGTTGCGTGTATTAAGTTCTGGTGATAGTGTACGACCCACAAGCGTGTCTGCAATGTCATACAAGATTGATTTGTCTGAGCTAACGCGAGATGGCGCGGTGTCGCTGACGCAGCAGATCGTCGACCGTTTCGCCGCGGCAATCGAGGCCGGCGAGCTCGAGCCCGGCGAGAAGCTCCCGCCCACGCGCGAGCTCGCCGAGCTCGTCGGCGTGAACCACCTCACCGCCGCCCGCGTGTACCGGCGGCTCGCGGAGCTGGGCTACGTGACCGCGAGCGTCGGCCGAGGCACCTTCGTGCGCACCCTCGCACCCGCCGGCAGCGCCGACCTGGGCGACGACTGGCAGATCTACGCACTGCCCGAGCACGAGCTGAGCTACTCGGAGCAGGTGATGGCCGACATCATGTCGAGCGGGAGGCAGGAGGGCGTGATCTCGCTCGCCGTGGGCTGGCCCTCGCCACGCCTCTACCCGACCGACGAGCTGGCCCGGATCACGGCCGACGTGTTCGCGGAGGAGGGCGGCGAGGCGCTCTCATACCTGCCCGCTGAGGGCCTCTATGAGTTCCGTGAGCAGCTCGCCGCGCGCGGGCGCAGGTTCGGGTTCGCCGACGATCCCGACGAGATCATCGTCACCTCCGGCGCCAAGCAGGGGATCAGCCTGAGCGTCCGGGCCGTGCTCGAGCCGGGCGACGTCGCGGTGGTCGAGTCGCCTACGTTCGCAGGGCTGCTCGACTCGCTGCGCCAGACCGGCGCGCGCGTGATCGGCGTGCCGGTGGACGAGGACGGCCTCGACGTGGGGCAGCTCGAGCGCCTCCTGGCTCGACACGAGGTGAAGCTGGTGGCCCTTCAGACCGCGTGCCAGAACCCCACCGGACGCGACCTCTCCGAGGAACGCCGAACGCGGCTCGCGGAGCTCGCCATGGAGCGGAACTTCTTCCTGCTCGAGGACCGCGTGTACGCGGACGCAAGCTTCGGCCGTGATCCCGTTCCCTCGCTGCGGGCGCTCGCGCCGGCGCACGTGATCTACGTGAACTCGCTTTCGAAGGTCGTCGGTGGCGGGTTGCGGGCCGGCTGGGTGGCGGCACGCGGGCCGGTGCGCGAGCGAATCGCAATGCTGAAGCTCGAGAACGACTTCCACTCCGCGACGCTGATCCAGCACATCGCGGCGCGCTGGCTGGCCACGGGCGCCTTCGACAAGTACGTCGAGCAGACCCAGCCCTTCTACCTCGAACGGCGCAACGCGCTGCTCGCGGCGCTCGAGCGCCACATGCCGGGCGAGTACCAGGCCGATCCGCCCCAGGGCGGGCACCACGTGTGGGTGACGCTGCGGCGCCCGCTCGACGAGCGCGCCCTCTACACCGAGGCCGCGCGCCACGGCGTGGCGTTCACGCCCGGCGGCGCGGTCACCGCCGAACGGCGGACGCAGACGTCCTTCCGGCTGTCGTTCTCACTGCTCGATCCGCCCGAGCTCGACGAGGGGGTCAAGCGGCTCGCACGCGCGATCCGCGAGGTGCGGCGCCGCTCGCGGCACGCCGTCGCGGCGCCGATGTCGTAGTGCGCGAGGCGCCGGCGCGCAGCGACGAGCTTCAGAGCTTCTGCCAGAGCCCGCCGAGCGTCCGGAGCTCGTCGCGGGAGAACCGGCTGAGGAACACCCTGCGCACGCCGTCCAGGTGCGTCTTGCGCGCCTCCGAAAACGCGCGCCGGCCCTCGGGCGTGATCTCGGCGAAGAAGCCGCGGGCGTCGCTCTCGCAGCGCTCGCGCTTCAGAAGGCCCTGGCGCTCGAGGCGGTCCACCAGGCGGGTCAGGCCGCTGCGGCTGAGGAGCACGGAGTCCGCCAGCTCCGCCATCCGCATGCGCCCCTCGGCGGAGTCGTTGAGGTAGAGCAGCACCTCGTAGGAGGAGAGCGGCATGTCGTGCTCGCGCGCGAGCTCGGCGTCGAGCTCCCTCACGAGCCCCGCATGCGCGCGCAGCATTCCTCGCCACGCGGCCAGCTCCTCTTCGTCGAGAAGCACTGCTGTAGAGTGGTTGCTGATGCAATCATTATATCGCCCCGCCGCCGGCGACCCTCAGGGGGCGCTGGTCCTCTTCCACGGCCGTGGCACCGACGAGCGCGACCTCTTCCCGCTGCTCGACCTCCTCGATCCGGAGCGGCGCCTCGTCGGCGCCACCGCGCGCGGCCCGCTGTCACTGCCGCCGGGCGGCGCGCACTGGTACGTGGTGCGCCGTGTGGGCTATCCCGATCCAGAGACGTTCCACTCCACCTACCCGCAGCTGGCCAGCTGGCTCGACGAGCTGCTGGCCGAGCACGGCATCCCTCACGAGCGCACGGTGCTCGGCGGGTTCTCGCAGGGCTCGGTGATGGCGTATGCGCTCGGCCTGGGCGCTGGGCGTCCGCGTCCGGCAGGGATCATGGCCCTGAGCGGCTTCATCCCCGAGGTGGACGGCTTCCAGCTCGACCTCGGGAACGCCGCCGGGCTGCCGGTGGCGATCGGCCACGGCAGCCACGACCCGGTCATCCCGGTCGAGTTCGGCCGCGACGCACGCGACCGGCTGATGGAGGCCGGGGCAGCGGTGACCTACCGGGAGTCGCCGATGCCGCACACGATCGACCCGGGCTTCATGCGCGAGCTGCCGGGCTGGCTCAGCGAGACGCTGGCGTCAGCCGCGGCGGAACGCCCGGCGCAGTCGGTCGAGTAGCGCCCGGAAGAACAGCGAGAAGCCGCCGATCGGCTTGGCGGTCGTCGGCGCGTCGCCGCCACCCGCCGCCGGCGGCGCGGCAGCCGCACCCTCCGGGGTCGCCGCCAGCACGGCGTCCAGCGGGTTCGGCTCAGCCGCGGGCGGCGCCTCGATCCTCTGCTGGAGGCAGTCGGCGAACTCCCTCAGCAGCCTGTTCGAGATGTCCTGGATCATGCCGCCGCGGCCGAAGCGCGCGAGGCGGCCGGTGATCGTGAAGTCGGTCTCCACGTCCACCCGCGTGAGCTCGCCCTCCTCGCGCATGGTGCTGACGATCGTTGCCTTGGCGGAGCCCTGGCCGCGCTTGTCCTGCCCGCTCGCCCGCATCACCACGCGGCGCGCCTCCTCGTCCAGCTGCTCCATGTCGAGCTCGCCGCGGTAGGCGGCCGTCGTGGGGCCGAGACGAACGCTGAAGGTGCCGCGGTAGCTCCCGTCGTCGCCCGCCTCGGTGATCTCGGCGCCGGGCAGGCAGGGCGCCACGCGCTCGATGTCGATCAGCGTCTCCCACACCCGCTCGACCGGGGCGCGTACCTCGAACGCTTGCTCGAGCTTCACCGGAGCGTGGCGGCCCCGGTCACCGGGCCGCCGGCGCGGAGCGCGTCGAGCTCTGCCGGAGTGTCCACGTCCTCGCCGCCGCCGAGGTCGTCGCAGGAGACGTCGCGCACCTGCACGCTCATCAGCAGGTTGCGCGCGCCCTTGTCGCCGGTCACGTTGCGGAGCGGGCCGAACAGGTCGTGCTCGAGCAGGACCGGATGGCCCGGGTTCCCGCCGTAGGTGGCCCTCACGGCCGCCGCCCCATTGCGTGCGGCGATCACGCGCCGGATCGCGTCGGGCGACGTGCGCGGCTGGTCTCCGAGCGTCACGACAACCGCCTCGCACGACGCGAGCTCGGCGAGCCCGTATGCCAGCGATGCCGACTGGCCCTCCTCCCAGCGCAGGCAGAAGAGCGGATCGGCGCCGTGGAAGTTGACGGCAGCGATGATCTCGTCCGCGTTCGAGCCGAGCACCACGACGACGCGGCCGACTGGCGAGGCCGTCATCGTCCGGAGCGAGTGCTCGAGCAGCGGGATGCCGTCGAGCTCGGCGAGCTGCTTCGGCGCCCCGAAGCGCGTTGCGGCACCAGCCGCGAGCACGAGGCCGCCGATCAAGCGCCCACCTCGTGGATGCGGCCCGCGGCCTGTGAGAGGCGGCCGCCGTCGCGGCCGTTCCGCACGGCCACGACCTCGGACATGATCGAGAGCGCGGTCTCCTCCGGGGTCACGGCGCCGAGGTCCAGGCCGATCGGCGCGGCTATGCGGTCGATCAGCTCCTCGTCGACGCCGGCTGCAACGAGGCGCTCGCGCCGCTGCGCCTGGGCGCGGCGGCTCCCCATCGCCCCTACGTACGGCGCATCCGAGCGCAGCGCGATCGAGAGCGCGGCGTCGTCGAGCTTCGGGTCGTGGGTGAGGACCGCCACGTAGGTTGCGCGGTCGATCCCGCCGAGGCGCGCGAAGGCCTCGTCGGGCCAGGCGGCGATGACCTCCTCGGCGTCGGGGAAGCGTTCGGGTGTGGCGAACTGGGAGCGCGGGTCGCAGACGAAGGGCCGCCAGCCTGCTGCCCGTGCGAGCCGGCAGAGGGCCGCGGCGTAGTCGACCGCGCCGAACACGACCAGCCGCGGCGCCGGTGCGACGACGTCGACGAACAGCGTCGTATCGCCCGCCTCGCGCGTCTCAGAGCGCTCGGCCCACAGGAGCTCCTCGGCGGCCTCGACGCCCACGCGGTCGAGCTCCGGACTGCCCAGCCCGCCCTGGCTGCTGCCATCGGCGCACACCAGCAGCTTCGCGCCCACGCCGAGGCCCGCGATCACGGTCACCAGCGCGGCGCGGCCGTCCCTGGCCGCTATCTCGGCGAACTCGCTCTGCAAGCTCACCGGGAGAACTCCTCCACGAATACATCTATTTCCCCTCCGCACGGAAGTCCAACATCCCAGGCCTCGCTGTCCGCGATGCCAAAGTGGAGGAGCTTGGGCGCCGCGTCGCGCAGAACCTCGCCCGCGGCCTCCACGACAGCGCCCTCGACGCAGCCTCCCGAGACGGCGCCGGACACCTCGCCGTGCTCGTTCACGGCCATCTTCGCGCCCGGGGGACGCGGCGCGGAGCGCTTGACCCCGACGACGGTCGCTATCGCGACCCGGTCGCCGCGATCGATCCATGCCTGCACGTCGTAGAGAACGTCCTTCATCTCAGTCCACCTTCCATCAGGTCCGCCAAGTCTGCCAATGACGCAAGCGAGTTCCCCGCCAAAAAATGGTCCACGTGTGGGAGCGCGGCCTGCATGCCGCGCGTGAGCGGCTCGTAGTCGGGGTGCGCCTTCAGCGGGTTGAGCCAGATCAGGCTATGCGCACAGCGGCCCAAGCGAGCCATCTCCGCGGCGAGCTGCTCGGGGTCGCCGCGGTCCCAGCCGTCGGACAGCAGCACCACGATCGCCCCACGGCCGAGGCGGCGGCCATGCTCGCGGTTGAGGGCGGCGAGGGCGTCACCGATGCGGGTGCCGCCGGACCAGTCGTCGGCGGCACCGGCGGCGCGGTCGAGCGCGCGGTCCGGATCGCGTCCGGCGAGCTCGGCCGTGACCCGCGTGAGGCGCGTGCCGAACACGAACGCCTCCACCCGCCGGCGCGCCGCCACGCACGCCTGCATGTACTGGAGCAGCATCCGCGCGTAGGGCTCCATCGAACCGGACACGTCGCATACGAGCACGAGCGGGCGCGGTCGCTCGGACGGCTCGCGCCAGTGGCGCTCGACCGGGTCGCCGCCGCTGCGGAGCATGGAGCGGATCGTGCGGCGCAGGTCGGGCCGCGC
>JBKPBS010000039.1:0-19295 GCA_046726915.1 Actinomycetota bacterium | reverse complement strand
GGCGTCGATCCTGCCGCTCTGGAGCTCCTTGTCGATGACCTCGGTGGGCCCGATGTCCTTGCGCAGGGTCACGTTGATGCCGCTGAACTCGAGCACCTGGCGGTACAGCTCACCGACGATGAAGGCCTCGGTGAAGTCCTTGGTGCCGAGAGTCAGCTGGCGCTCGTCCCCCTGCGGCTGGACCGATGCCTCCTTGTCCTCCTCATCGTCGCCACAGGCGGCGACGAGCAGGGCGAGCACCAGCAGGAGAAGCGCCCAGCGCGGTCGTGACCGCAGCGCGCTCATCACCGCTCACCCCCGGAGACGCGGATGTCGATTCGCTCGGGCTCTCGCCGCGTCGCGCAGGCCCCGAGCACCGTGACCTCGAGGAGGCCGTCCTCGAGGTCGGCGCTGATCGCGCTCCGCTCGGTTCCCTCCGGCAGGTTGATCACGCGCCGGAAGGCTCCGTAGTGGCGCTCGCGCACGTAGTAGGTGGTCTCCGCCTCCTCCGGCGCGCCGGTCCGCTCACCGAAGATCGTGAGCGTGTCGTGATCGAGCGCGATGTCCATGTCCTCGCTCGGAACGCCGGCCAGCTCGCACCGGATCACCAGGTCGTCGCCGCGGGCGAAGATGTCCATCCTCGGGATCCACGCGGTGGCGTGCGTGCGCTCCTCCTGGGGCGGGTCGATCCCCGCCCGCCAGAACTCGCGCATGCGGCCCATCTCCGCGACCGTGTCGAACAGGCCGTGGAAGCGCTGCTGCTTGGGACGATCGGCCATTGCGGCTCCCCTCCTCTCTCTCGCGATCAGCTGCCGCCGGCCACGCCGGGTTCTGGCCGCGGCGCCGCCGTATCGGGGATGGTCACCACGGGCCTCGGCTCCGGCATGGGGATCTGCTCCTCGCGCAACCCCTTGAAGAAGCTCACGCATAGCCCGATCATCACCAGCGCGAAAGGCGCTCCCGCGACGATCGCGGCCTGCTGCAGCGTCTCCAACCCGCCGGCAACCAGCAGCGTGATGGCCACCCCGCCCATCGCAGTTCCCCAGAACGCGACGATGGCGCGCGGCGGCTCCAGGATTCCTCGGCAAGTCAGCATCCCCATCACGATCGACGCCGCGTCGGCGCCGCTGACGAAGAACACTGCGACCAGCACGATCACGACGATCGACGTGAGCGTGGTCGCCGGGAACTCCTCGAGCAGGGTAAAGAGCGCGATCTCCGGCCGGGCCACGACGTCGGTGAGGTTCGCCTGGCCGGTGAGCTGCAGGTCGAGCGCGGCGCCGCCCATGATGGCAAACCAGATGAAGGTCACGCCGGACGGAACAAGCAGCACGCCGATCACGAACTCGCGGATCGTCCGGCCCTTGGAGATGCGGGCCAGGAAGGTGCCTACGAAGGGTGCCCACGACATCCACCACACCCAGTAGAAGATGGTCCAGCTGCCGAGCCAGTCGGCGCCGCCGAAGGCGCCGGTCCTGAAGCTCCTTCCGACCAACCCGCCGAAGTAGTCGCCGGTCGCTTCCACGAGCGTGCCGAAGATGAATACGGTGGGACCGACCACCAGGAGGAACAGCAGCAGCAGGACGGCCAAGCCCATGTTGAAGTTGCTGAGCCACTGCACGCCGCGCTCGACGCCGGACACGGCCGAGATCACGAACAGCAGCGTCAGGACGACGATGATCACGACTGCCAGCCCGGTGGTGCTCTCCACGTCCCAGACGAACTCGAGTCCGCTGCTGATCTGCAGGGCGCCGAGGCCGAGCGAGGTCGCGCTGCCGAACATCGTCGCGAAGATGGCCAGGATGTCGATCGCCTTGCCGATCGGCCCGTCAACGCGATCGCCGAGCACGGGCCGGAACACCGTGCTGATCAGGTTCGGCATCCCCTTGCGGAAGCAGAAGTAGCCCAGGGCGAGGCCGACCACCGCGTACAGGGCCCAGGGATGCAGGGCCCAGTGGAAGTAGGTGTACTCCATCGCCGTCGCGGCGGCCTCCTCAGTCCCCGGCTTGGCCAGCCCGAGCGGAGGGGCGGCCAGGTGGGAAATCGGCTCGGCGACCCCGTAGAACATCAGGCCGATCCCCATCCCGGCGCTGAACATCATGGCGATCCAGGACACCGTCCTGAACTCGGGACGATCGTCGTCCTTTCCCAGGCGGATCCTGCCGTAGGGCGTGACGGCCAGGAACAGGACGAACCCCAGGAAGGCAGCCGTCGAGAGGACGAAGACCCAGCCGAGGTTAGTGAGGATCCAGCTGAGGATGTCCCCTACGACCGTGGCCAGCTCCTCGTCGAACACCACCCCCAAGGCCACGAACGCCACGCTGATGGCGGCGGCGATGGCGAACACCTGCTTGTCGACCTTCCAGCCCTCCTGCTCCATATGACTCCTCCCTCGACTCGCTCCTGGCGTTCAGTCAGTGGGTTCGCCTAGCCGTGACGACCTTCCCTCGCGGCGCGAACATGGGCGCCGACTCCACGTCGTCGCCCGGCGGGACCCGCCGGATTCCCACCATCCGGTCGATGACCATGTTCTGGAAGCGGTGGAGCGGCTCCTCGAAGCGGAAGCAGAGCCGCCCACCGGGAAACGGTGTGGTCGCGATCCCCTGCTGCACGCGCTCGACGATCTCGATGTCCTCGCGGTTCACCTCGTCCCAGAAGCTCGCCAGCCGGTCGACCGCCTCCTCGCGGCGACCGTCCGATGCCGACTCGGGATGGGTGAGCAGGTAAGTCGTCTCGCGAGTCCGCGCCGGGCCGAGCGGGCGCGCGCAAATCACGAACAGGTGGTTGGGCAGCACGTTGATCGCCACGTTGGGGAAGAGCCAGATGAAGCGGGCGCTCTCCGCGTCGCTGCCGGACAGACCGGGGATCGCCCGGAGGCCGACCTGCCAGCCGCCCTGTTCGCTGTCGGCGGCGATGGGTGTCGTGCACATCCCGGTGTACATGCCGGCTCCCTGCCAGCGGTGGTGGGCCTCGATGGGCGAGACCTTCACGAGACCGGGATGGACCCAGGGCAGGTGGTAGTACTCCATGAAGTTCTCGGCGAGCAGCTTGTAGTTGGCGTCGACGTCGTAGTGCGCGGTCCGGGCCACCTCCCACTCGTCGAGGCGGTAGCCGGCGGTTCGGCGGGGGAGGTCTCCCAGGTGCTCTGAGAGCGGCGCGGCGTCCTCGTCCAGGCAGACGAGGGCGAGGGGGCCCCAGCTGTCGGCCCGCACCTCGAGCAGTCCGTAGTCGGCCCTGTCGAAGGCGGTCGCGCCGTCCATGTCGAAGACCGCGCGCTGATCGTCCGGAATGTCCGAGCCCTCGAACAACGGCGTCCCGATGCAGGAGCCGTCGAGCGAATAGGCCCAGCTGTGGTACGGGCAGCGGATGGAGCGCTTCACCCGGCCCGCGCCCGCCGGCAGCAGGCGGGTCCCGCGGTGGCGACAGGTGTTGTAGAACGCGCGAAGATCTCCGTCGAGCCCGCGGACGACGATTACCGAGCGCCCAGCGACGTCGGCGACCAGCAGCTCGCCCGGCGCTCTCACCTGGGCGGAGGGCCCGACCGGCACCCAGCCGGAGGCGAAGACGCGCTCGCGCTCGAGGCTGAAGAAGTCCTCGGACGTGTATGCCTCCGGCGTGATCGTCTCGGCGAGGGCGACCGGCCGCCGGGTCCGCCTGTAGGTGTCCTCTTCAGTGAAAGCCTGTTCACTAGGTGAACAGATATATCTCACAAAGTGAATTGTGAACGCCTTAGAGGCCCGAGTCAACCCCCTCGGCCGCGATCTCCACGCCGAGCCTCGCCTCGATCTGGGCGACGGCCGCCCGCATCGGAGTGAGGGCGGCGGCCCGCCGCCGTGCGCCGAACCGAAACGTCGGGCCCGTGACGTTCAGCGTCGCGACCAGCCGGCCCGCGTGCTCGAAGATGGGGACCGACACGCTGGCGAGCCCCTCCTCGAGCTCGTCGGAGACCTCCGCGTAGCCGCGCGCGGCGACGAGCTCGATCTCGCGCCGCAGCATGTTGGGGTCGGTGATCGTGGCCTCGGTGAGCCGCTCAAGCGGAGCCTCGAGGAGGCGCTCGAGCCGGGCGGGCTCGAACGCCGCCAGCAGCACCTTCCCGCTGGAGCTCGCGTGCAGCGGGTACCGGCGACCGACCCAGTTCACGGCCTGGATCAGGTGCGGCGCGTCGACCTGCAGTACCACGTCAAGCGTCTCGCGCCCGTGCACCACGCTCAACGTGACCGACTCGCGGGTCTCCGCGGCGACCCGGTCGAGCGCGGCCCGGGCGGTCGCGTCGAGCAGGTCGCCGTGCTCGGCGTCGTGGCCGAGGCGCGCGAGCACGAGACCGATCGCGTAGCGCCCGTTGCCCTGGCGCGTGAGGAACCCCTCGCTCTCGAGGGTGTGGATCAGGCGCAGGGCGGTGGAGGTCGGCAGCCCGGTGGAGCGGGCGAGCCCGGAGGCCGTGTCGCCCCCAGGGCGCTCGGCCGCCGCCCGCAGTATGGCCATGGCCCGCTGGACCGACTGGTTGAGCTTCATGGGCCTCTGGTGAAGCTAGCGCAGCCGGAGGGCGAGTGCCGGGCCGAGGCAGGCGCCGCACGCCGGCGTCATGCGCGGCCTCCCGTGCCCGGAGCCCTGCCCGCGATCGCGATCATGCGCGGCGGCCCGATCTCGCCGTACTCGGGGCTGGCGCACCGATCCTCGGTCCAGAGTGTGATATATCACGCGAATCGTGGTGGCCCAGCCGCAGCAGCGCGGGTGAGCCGGGCGATCGCGGGCGAGTGTCGCGGTCGTCCCGGGAGGCGTCGGGTGGAGCTCGCAACAAGATGACACTGCGACCAGCCGGGATGGGGACGACTGCGTGACCGCCGCCACGTCCGAGCGAGGCTTGGCGCGTTTCGAAGGGGGCGCCCGGCTGCTGCTCTCCTGCATCGAACGTCCGGGCATCATCGCCGCGGTGTCGCAGTTCCTCGGCGGTCGAGGAGCCAACATCCTGCAGTCTGATCAGCACACAACCGAACCCGATGGCGGCCTCTTCGTCATGCGGATCGAATTCCGGCTGGACGCCGGCGACGCCGACCAGCGGGCGTTCGAGGAGGCGTTCGCCGCCGAGATCGCGGAGCCGTTCGCTATGAGCTGGCGACTCTCGCTCGCCGCCCGGCGCAAGCGCGTGGCGCTCCTGGTCTCGCGCTATGACCACTGCCTCGCCGAACTGCTCTGGCGCTGGCGGCGCGGAGAGCTCTTCGCCGACATCCCCTTGGTCATCTCCAACCACGCCGAGCTCGAGCGCGAGGCGGCCCGATTCGACGTGCGGTTCGAGCACATCCCCGTGCAGCGAGATGCGAAGGCGGCGGCCGAGGCGGCGCTGCTCGAACTGCTCGGCGGCTCCTACGACCTGATCGTGCTCGCGCGATACATGCAGATCCTCAGCAGCGAGTTCCTCAACGCGGTCCGGACGCCGATCATCAACATCCACCACTCCTTCCTGCCCGCATTTGCCGGGGCTGACCCGTACGCGCGGGCCCACGAGCGCGGAGTGAAGATCATCGGTGCCACGGCGCACTATGTGACCGAGGAGCTCGACGCCGGTCCGATCATCGAGCAGGACGTCGTGCGCGTCACACACCGCGATACCGTCGAGGACCTGGTCCGGAAGGGAGCCGACCTCGAGCGGCTCGTGCTCCTGCGCGCCGTTCAGTGGCACCTGGAGGATCGCGTCCTAGCGCACGGCAGCCAGACCGTGGTTTTCCGCTAAGACGCGCCGCGGCCCCGGCCACGCCCGCCGGCCGCGGCGGCGTCTGCAATCCGATGCGCCCGGTGATCCCGAGGTCACCCTTCGGAAATACTTACGAAATTCCTAAGAAATCATCGCTTGACCTTACGAGCAGCGGAGGCACACTTCGGCATCCCCAGTCCCCCCGGCCCGAGGTGGTAGGAGCCATGAGTGCCAACGACAAATCCCTGACCGATCCCGTGACCATTCGCCCCGCGACGCGTGCAGACCTCCCGGCGGTTGCCAGCCTGGCTGAGCTCGATTCTGCACGCGTTCCTCGCGGCCGCGTCCTCCTTGCAGAGCTTCGGGGGAGCGTGGTCGCGGCCATCTCGCTCGAGAGCGGAGTGTTGTTCGCCGATCCCTTCGTGTCCACCACCGACGTCGTCAAGGACCTGCGAGCCAAGGCGGCGGAGGTGAAACTCGCCGATGACCCCGAGACCGGACGGCGAGGAACCTCACTAATGGCTCGCGTGCGAGAGGCGCGCCGGCGTCGGCAGCCCGGCCTGCGAACGACGAGCTAGCGGCGGGCTGAGAGCGTCTCGGTCTCCGCGTCCATCGCCGCGGCGGTCTGCGCCAGGGCGTCGGCCACGGCAGCCAAGGCTGGGCGAGGGGTGCTGGCTCGGCGTACGGCAATGAAGATCCGGCGGGACAGCGGCTCCTCGGCCACCCTTCGCATTGCGACCCCGGCGTGGCCGGCCGCATTCCCCAGGCCGGGAATCATCGCCACCGCGTGACCACTCGCCACGAGGCTCAACAGCGTGCCCATGTTGTTTGCCCTGTAGCGAATCTCGGGCTCGAAACGCCCGAGGGAGCGGCACGTGCCGACGACCATCTCGGCGAAAGCGGTTCCGGTGCGCGAAGTCGCCCAGCGATCGCCGGCCAGGTCGGCAAGCGCTATCTCCGGGCCACGAGCGAGGGCATGATCTTGCGGGACGGCGACAAGAATCGGGTCATGAACGATGTCGCGGCGCTCGAGGGCCGCATCGCGCGGGCGAGGGGCGTGCTCGTACTCTTCGCCGATCGCTAGGTCGAACGCACCCTTGACGACGAGGGGCAGCGATTCCTCCGCCTCCGCCTCGAGGTACTCGACGGATACCCAGGGGTGGTCGACAGCCAGACGGGACAGCGCGCGGGGCAAGAGAGCGACCGCGACCGTCTGGAAGGACGCCACGCGAACGGTTCCCCGCGGCTCTGCGTTCACGCGAGCCACCTCTGCCTCGGCGCGCTCCATGCGTGCCAGGAGCGCCTCCGCGTGGTCAACGAGAAGCAGCGCCGCCTCGGTCAGGCGCACGTTCCGGCCGACCCGCTCAAGCAGCTCCACACCTGCCTCCCGCTCCAGTTGCGAGAGCTGCTGCGAGACCGCGGACGGGCTGTAGGAAAGGGCCTCGGCGACCGCGGCGATCGTCCCGCGCGCGTAGAGCTCGCGGAGGAGATAGAGCCGGCGAAGATCCAGCACTCGTAAGCAAAGCTAACGCATAATCGAATAATTAGCCGCTCAACACGGAGTGTTCTCTCGGGGGACACTCCCCACACCGCGGAAAATGACACGACGGCTTGCAGACGTGGTCGTCGGCGCCGCGAGCGAAGCTCCGCACCCGGTCCGCGTCGGCCACCCGGCCACTCAGCACGATCACCGGCAGGTCCGGGTCGATCCGCGACGCCAGTCCATCGGCGTGGCGCACGCGATCGAGCAGGTCAAGTCCGCTGCCGCCCTCGAGCGCCCCTGCCTTCCCGCATCAGCAGCTGGCGACGCTCAGCTCCCGCCGCAGGCGCGCGGCACCGTGACGATCGCTTGCGCAGGGAGCTCGCTCTTGTAGCTGGCGTAGCCGGTGACCTTGCAGAAGCCGTAACGGCCGCTCTCGAAATCGATCCGCACGCGGTACGGGTGGCCGACCGCCCCTGCCTTCTTGTGCGTCGCGCCGGGGATGTCGCTGGTCACGGCGAGGCAGGCATAGCGACCGAAGCGGCGCGACGGATCCTGGTCGGCGCCCGTGCTGTCGGCGGTGCGCGGGAACGGCTCGCACTCCACGCGCAGGATCGGTCCGTCCAGCGCCCCCGCCGCCGCGCGCCTGCGCGCGTCCCGGCGGACTGTCGCAACTACGTCCTCCAGCAGGCGCTCGCGCGCCGCGAGGTCCGCGCCCCCCGCCGGCCCGCGCGCAAAGCGGGGACGCTGCTCGGCCCGGATGCGTTCGATGCGCGCGGCGCGGGCCTGCTCGAGCTGCTGCTTCTCGGAGCGCGCGCGCTCCTCCTTGGCGCGCTCGATGCCCGGACGGAGCGCCAGCACCAGGGCCAGCGCCACCACCGGCACCAGCGGGACCGCGACCTTGCCTGCCCGGGGGAGGCGCCGCCAGATCCAGAGGGGAAGCTCGGCGAGTCCCGGGAGCGGCTCGTAGCGCGTCTTGCCGAGTGCGAGCAGGAGCTCGCGCCGCTGTTTGTCATCCGGCTGCTCCGCCAGCGCGAGCGCCTTGAGGCCGCGCTCGTAGTGAGCCGCCGCCTCCTCGTAGCCGCCCCGCTCGATCGCGCTCCGTCCGGCGGCGAGGGCATAGGTGGCCGCCTTTCCGGCCTGGCCGTCCCGTGCGGCCTCGGCAAAGTGATGCGCCAGTGCCTCGAGGTGCTTATCGACATCGACCAACGCCTCGAGCGCCTCGCCGAGCTGGCGGTGAAGCCACGTGCGCCGCGGCGAGCTGAGCCCCGCGTAGATCGTCTGGCGCACCAGCTCGTGCGCGAAGGCGTAGTCGCTGTGGCCAGCCTCTGTGAGCAGTCCCGCGGCGGCGGCCTCGTCAAGGGCGTCGAGCAGGGTCGACTCCCTGTCCAGGACTCGCCCCACGATTGCCACCGAGAAGGTCGGCCCTGCGACCGCCGCCACGCTCAGCGCTCGTCTGGCGGGCTCGGACAGCCGCGCGACCCGCTGTTGGATCACGTGCCGAAGCTCCTCGGGAACCTCAATTGCCGAGACCTTCCGCCCCGTCGGGCGCTCGCCCACGCGGTCGATGGCGCCCGACTCGACCAGGTGGGCCAGGAGCTCGCGGATGAAGAAGGGATTGCCGCCGGTCTCAGAGTGGAGCAGCTGCGCGAGCTCGGCGCCGTGCGCCTCCAGGGCGTGGCCCGCAGCCGCCTCGAGCAAGCTGGCGGTCCCGCGCTGGTCAAGCCCTCCGATGGTCACTCTCTCCACGCTCGCGTCGCGCTGGAGGTCCGCCAGCAGCTCCGCCAGCGGATGGCGGATGTCGAGCTCCGTGTCGCGGTAGGTGGCGAGGACCAGCGCTCCCAGCGGCCGCTCGGAGCGGATCAGATGACGCATCAGGAGCAGAGTGGGCGTTGCCGCCCAGTGGAGGTCGTCGAGCACGAGCAATGCGCGCCGCTCCCGCGTCGCCGCACCGGCGAGCGCGCTGACCGCCTCGAACAACGCGAAGCGCCCGGTCTCCGGGTCGGCTCGGGCTGGCTCGCCCAACGCTCCGAGCTCGGGCAGAAGCCGCACGAGCTCGGGTAAGAAGGGGCCAAGCTCGGCCTGCAGGCGCTCGGGTCCCATCCCTCTCGCCGCGGGCCGGAAGGCCTCCACGAAGGGCTGGTAAGGCACGGCGAGGCCCTCGTCGCAGCGTCCGTAGAGGACCAGTCCCCCCGCCCGCTGTACGCCTCGGGCGAGCTCGGCCGCGAGCCGCGTCTTGCCGATGCCCGCCTCACCGGCCACGACCACCGCCGCGCGCCCTCCACCCTCCACCTCCGCCCACAGCCCGCGCAGGCGTGCCAGCTCGCGATCGCGAGCGACGAACGGGGCGCTCGCCGGGAACCGGAGCGGCCGCGGAAGCGGGACCTCGACGCTTCCCGAGTCGAACCGCGCTGCGTCGGGCTCGGGCGCGGGCTCGACCGCCTTCACCGCCGGCCACGCCAGCGCTGGATCCTGCGCCAGGATCGCGCGCTCGAGCTCGCGTAGCCGCTCGCCCGGCTCGATGCCCAGCTCCTCCACCAGCGTCCGGCGCGCGTCCTGGTAGGCCTGCAACGCGTCCGCCTGGCGATCCGAGCGGTAGAGCGCGAGCATCAGCTGCGCCCGCAGGCGCTCCCTGTAGGGGTGCTCGCCGATCAGCGCCTCGAGCTGTCCCACCACCTCGGCATGACCACCGAGCGCCAGCTTCGCCTCGATCAGCTGCTCCAGAGCGGCCGCCCGTAGGTCGTCGAGCCGAGAGATCTCGCGCTGCGCGAAGGATTCGTAGGCGAACTCCGCAAGCGGCGCGCCGCGCCACAGCGACAGCGCTCCCTCGAGCGCCGCAACGGCGCGCTCCGGATGGTCACCGGCCAGCTCGCTGCGGCCCTCTGCCACCAGCCGCTCGAATCGCTGCGAGTCGAGGCGCTCGGGATCGAGCGTCAGTTCGTAGCCGCGTTCGCGCGTCACGACCACGCCGGCCGAGGCGTCGCCGGCCTCGCTCGCCAGCGCCCTGCGCAGGCGCGAGATCTGCATCTGCACCGTCTTGGCGGCGTTGGCGGGCGGATGCTCCGCCCACAGCTCCTCGATCAGACGGTCAGTACTGAGCGTCTCGTTGGCGTGCAGCAACAGCAAGGCGAACAGCGCCCGCTGCTTGCTCCCGCCGAGCGTGATCGGGCGGCCCTCGTCGAGGACCTCGAGCGGGCCGAGTATGCGGAAGTCCTGACCAATGGGCACGCGAGCCTGTAAGGCCACCGTAGAGCAGCCATAGGCACCCGGCAAGCCTCGTCGGCGCGCGCGTTACCGCCTCCTGGCCTAGCCGCAGGCGCTCCCGCCCCGAAAGCCGCCCGCATGGAGCCCGGTAATTACATGAAATGCGGCCGGGCTTATCCCATATGTAGCCTGTCGATAGTCATGACCTACGTCATCGTCGGCAGCTGCATCAAGGACGACTCCTGCATCGAGGTGTGCCCCGTCGACTGCATACATCCGAAACCCGGGGCGCCCGACTTCGAGACCGCGGAGCAGCTCTACATCGACCCCGAGCTCTGCATCGACTGCGACGCCTGCGTGGAGGCCTGCCCAATCGACGCGATCTTCGCCGACTTCGAGATCCCCGAGAAGTACGACTACGCGCTCGACCTCAACGCGCAGTTCTTCGCCGAGTGGGGCACGTCCGACCGCACCGCCGCATGACGAACCGCACGGGACCTCGAGTGGCGATCGTCGGCGCCGGGCCCGCCGGGGCGTTCGCGGCCGCCTGCCTGCTCCGCGCCCGCGGCGATGCGGAGATCGACCTGCTCGAGCGGCTGCCCACGCCGTGGGGGCTGCTGCGCGGCGGGGTGGCCCCCGACCACCAGGAGATAAAGCGCTTGGAGGACACGTTCGACGGGCAGACGCTGAAGCGCGGCTGCCGCCTCCTCGGCAACCTGGAGGTCGGCGTCGACGTCTCGCACTCCGAGCTCATGCGCCACTACACCGCCGTTGTCTATGCCACCGGGGCGCAGACCGACAAGTCGCTGGGGATTCCCGGCGAGGATCTGCCGGGGAGCTGGGCCGCCACCGAGTTCGTCGCCTGGTACAACGGGCACCCCGACTACCGCGGGCTCGAGTTCGACCTGTCGGGGGAGCGGGCCGTCGTGATCGGCAACGGGAACGTCGCGGCGGACGTGACCCGCATGCTCACGCTGAGCGCCCGGGAGCTGGAGCGCACGGACGTGGCCGACCACGCCCTCGAGGCGCTGCGCGAGAGCCGCATCGAGGAGGTGATCGTGCTCGGCAGGCGCGGTCCCGCACAGGCCGCGTTCACGAGCGCCGAGCTGCGCGAGCTCGGGCAGCTGGACGGTGTCGACACCCGGGTGGACCCTGGCGACGTCGAGCTCGACCCCATCTCCCGGCGGTGGCTGGCGGATGCCGGCACGTTCACCGCGCGCAAGAACGTGGAGCTGCTGCGCGAGTTTGCGGCCAGGCCGGCGCGCCCCGGCGCCCGGCGCCGGGTCGAGCTGCGCTTTCTGCGCTCCCCGGTGGAGATCCGCGGGAGCGGCAGGGTCCAGGCGATCGACATCCGCCGCAACGAGATAGTGCGGGCCGACGACGGCTCGCTTCGGGCGCGGCCGCTGGACGAGGACGTGGAGACGATCGAGTGCAACCTCGTGCTGCGCTCGGTCGGTTACCGGGCGGTGCCCCTGCCCGACGTGCCCTTCGACGAGCGCAGCTTCGTGCTCCCCAACGAGCGTGGCCGGGTGCTCGGGCCCGACGGCGAGCCGCTCCCCGGCGTCTACGCCGTCGGCTGGATCAAGCGCGGCCCCACGGGGATCCTCGGCACCAACAAGCGCGACGCCGAGGAGACGATGAGCTGCCTCGCGGAGGACCTGGAGGCCGGAGCGCTCCCGCTTCCGCCGAACCCCGCTCGCGAGCAGATCGACGCGCTGCTTGCGAAGCGCAAGCCGAACCTGGTGACCGTCGACGGTTGGCGGGCGATTGACGCCCAAGAGCTCGAGCGCGGGCGCAGTGAGCGGCGTCCGCGCGTCAAGCTGGCCTCGCGGGAGGAGTTGCTGGCCGCGGCCGCGAGCCCGCCCACCGCTCGTTCGTGAACGTGCCCCAGGCGCCGCGGTCGCTTACGCCTTCGGGGTCGCGTATTCCTCGCTGCGCTCGGTCATGCTGAACCAGTTGCCCGAGTTGTCGCGGAACGTCGCCTCGATGCCGTAGAAGCGCTCCGTCGGCTCCGAGAGGAAATTGACGCCGCGCTCACTGAGCTCCGCGTATGTCCCTCGGCAGTTGTCGCTCTCGAAGGCCCCGGGGCCGAGCACGCCTTTGGCGATCAGCGCCTTCACCTGCTCCGCGGACTCCTCGTCCATCATCGGCGGGCCGGGAACGAGCAGGATCAGCTCATGCTCCGGCTGCCTGGGAGGGCTTACCGTCAGCCAGCGGAAGTCGTCCATGGTCGCGTCGGTGTTGACCTCGAAACCGAGCTTCTTCGTGAAGAACTCGAGTGCCTCGTCCTGGTCGAGCACCCAAATCGTGGTGTGCGACAGCTTCGTGATCATCGGCCTGAGCCTCCTTCTTCGCTTACCGGAGGGACGCTAGCCCGAGCCGGGCGAGCCCGCTTCTCGAGAACTGCTCGATGCGAGCGGGCGCGTGTACATGAGGGTGAAGCACGCGGGGATGGGAGGCGGCCGCGTGGCACGCCAGCGGCGGGCGTACTTGCTCGGGGGCTCGCCGACCAGCTCCCGGAACCCGATGCTGAAGGACCCGAGGCTCCGGAAACCAACCTCGACGCTGACCTCGGTGACGGACAGCTCGGTACCCCGCAGCAGCTCCTTCGCGCGCTCGATCCGGCGCCGCAGCAGGTACCGGTGAGGCGTCTCCCCGAAGGCTCGCTTGAAGCTGCGGCTGAAGTGCGCCGTCGAGGCATGAGCGGCGCGCGCGAGGGCGGGGACATCGAGCTCGCGGGCGTACTCCCGGTCGATCAGATCCTTTGCTCGCAGCAGATGAATGTAGACCGGGATCGCGTCGGGCACCCGGCTCGACAGGCTAGCGAGGCCGCACGCCCGGCTTCCGTTTCGCGCGGGATCGAACCTGCAGCGGCTCGCGGTCCTTTTGCGAAGCCATTGACCCGGTGTACGGTTGTTGCAGCCTTGGACTTTCGCTTGCTTGGCCCACTGGAGGTCGTTGGCGATGACGGCCTCCCGCTTTCGATTGGTACGGGGCGGCAGCGTGCCCTGCTGGCTTTGCTGATCCTGTGGTCCAACGAGTTGGTCGCGAGCGATCGGCTGGTGGAGGAGCTGTGGGGGGAGTCGCCGCCGCAGACGGCGCACAAGATGCTTCACAACCAGGTGTCGGCCCTGCGGCAGGCGCTGGGTCGAAATGGCCGGCTCGAGACAAACGGGAGTGCGTACCGGCTCAACGTCCACCCCGGCGAGCGGGATGTCGATCGCTTCGAGGAGCTGGTCGCGAGGGGCCGGGCCCAGCTCGAGACCGATCCGGCTCGCGCGGCCGAGCAGTTCCGGCAGGCGCTCGACCTGTGGCGGGGCGCTCCGCTCTCCGACCTCGCTTATGAGCCGTTTGCCCAGGCGGAGATCGCCCGCTTGGAGGAGAGGCGCTGGGCGGCGTTCGAGGCGGGGGTCGAAGCCGAGCTCGCGCTCGGTCGGCACGTGAACCTGGTCTCCGAGCTGGAGGCGGCCGTCGCGGAGCAGCCGCTTCGCGAACACCTGCATGGTCAGCTGATGCTGGCCCTTTACCGCTGCGGCCGGCAGGCGGAGGCACTGGAGGCCTACCGCAGGGCGCGCCGCACACTGGTCGAGGAGATCGGCGTCGAACCCGGGACGGAGCTGCGACGGCTGCAGGAGGCGATCCTCGCGCAGGACCCCGCGCTCGACGCGCCGCCCAGCCCCGAGGAGTTGCCGGCGGCACTCGACGGTGGCTCGCCGCTGCTGGCGGGCCGGGAGCGCGAGCTGGCCGAGTTGATCGTGTTGCTCGGCGACGCGTGCGAGGGCCGCGGCGGCGCGGTGCTCATCTCTGGCCCGAGCGGCATTGGCAAGACTCGGTTAGCGGCCGAGCTGGCTCGCGAAGCGTTGCGCCGGCGGATGGGCGTCGTCTATTCGGGCGCGAGTACCGCTCCTGGCGACGCGCTCGCCGCCATTCGGCGCGCCGTGGAAAGCGAGCGCCCGGCGCTGGTCGTCGTCGACGACGCCGACGATGCCGGACGCGAGCTGCTTGATCGCACCGCTGCCCTCGGCGGCGACAGCACGCGCCGGCGGCTGCTGCTCGTTGTCCTGCACGCGAGCGCGCATCCGGCATCGGCCTTTGCGGGTGGGCCGGCACGGCAGCTTGAGTTAGGTCCACTCGAGGATGAGGCCATAGCGGAGATAGCGCGCCTCTACCTGCCGGCGGGCGTCGAGTCGCTCCCGACTCACGCGCTCGCCGAGGAGAGCGGAGGCGTACCGCTTGCCGTGCATCGAGTGGCGGCGGACTGGGCGCGGGCGCGGGCCTCGCGGGTGGCCGGCGCGAGCGCCGGCCGCGCCGCCATGGAGCGCAGCGAGCTACGCGAAGCCGAGGCCGATCTCTCCGGCGACCTGCTCGCTCTCCGGACGGTCGACGAGCGCGGCCGGCTCTACCGAGGTGATGAACACGATGCGCCGCTGCCGGCGGTTTGCCCGTTCCTAGGCCTCGCCACCTTCGATGCCGCTCACGCGGAGTACTTCTTCGGTCGCGAGCGGCTTGTGGCCGAACTGGTCGCCCGGCTTGTGGGCTCGCCCCTTCTTGCCGTGGTCGGTCCCTCGGGTAGCGGGAAGTCGTCGGCGGTGCGCGCGGGCCTCCTGCCGGCGCTCGCGAGCGGTGTGCTGCCGGGCTCCGAACGATGGTCTCAGCGGCTGATGCGCCCTGGCGCGCATCCGCTGGCCGAGCTCGAGCGGGTGCAGCCGGAGGGCGGCGAGGATGCGGTGGTCGCCGTCGACCAGTTCGAGGAGCTGTTCACGGTCTGCCGCGATGACGATGAGCGGAAGGACTTCCTGGACGCACTCGTGGCGCTGACGGAAGACCGCGACCGACGCGTGCAGGTGGTGCTCGCGATGCGCGCCGATTTCTACGGGCACTGCGCGATGCACGACCGGCTCGCGCGGCTCGTCGGGGCGAACCAGGTGCTCGTCGGCCCGATGCGACGCGACGAGCTGCGCAGGGCCATCGTGGAGCCAGCGCGCCGGGTAGGGCTCCGGGTCGAGGCGTCACTTACGGACGCCCTCATCGTCGATGTGCTCGACGAGCCCGGCGGCCTGCCGCTGCTGTCTGCCGCCCTGCTCGAGCAGTGGCGCGAGCGCGAGGGTCGTGTGATGCGCCGGGCCGCGTACGAGCGCACCGGCGGTGTGCGCGGCGCGGTGGGACGGCTCGCCGAGGCGACCTACGCGCAGCTGTCCGACCCAGAGCGCGTCGCCGCGCGGCGGATCCTGCTGCGGCTTGCCGATGCCGGAGACGAGGGAGCGAGCTTCGTGCGCCGCCGAGTCCCGTTGGACGAGCTCGACCCGAAGCGCGACAGTCAGTCCGCCGCCGCGCTCGAGGTCCTGGTCGACAGCCGGCTCGTGACCGCGGACGAAGGGACGGTCGAGGTCGCGCACGAGGCGCTGCTGCGCGAGTGGCCGCGTCTGCGGGCATGGCTCGAAGAGGACGCCGAGGGGCGCCGGCTGCATCAGCACCTGATCCACGCGGCACGCGGTTGGGAAGCGGCGGGCCGGGACCCCGGCGAGCTCTATCGCGGTGCGCGGCTGGCGTCGGCGCTCGACTGGAACGCCAGTCACGAGGGTGACCTCAACGAGCTCGAGCACGAGTTCCTCAGCGAGAGCCGCGCCACGGCCGAGCACGAAGCCGAGCACCAGCGTGGAGTGAACCGCCGCCTGCGTGCCCTGCTGGCCGGCGTAGCAGGATTGCTAGTGCTTGCGGTGGTTGCGGGTGTCGTCGCGCTCAACCAGCGCGGCGAGGCTCGCGACTCGGCGCTCGCCGCGGACGCCCAGCGGCTCGGCGCCGAGGCCCTCACGCAGGAGCGTCTCGACAGGGCGCTGCTGCTGGCCCGGACGGGCGTGGCGCTCGATGACACACCCGCGACTCGCGGCAACCTCCTGTCGATCCTTATGCGAAGCCCGGCGGCGCTCAGCGTGCTGGAGCACGGCCCGAGCCTGTTTGCGGGGGCGGTGAGTCCCGACGGAAGGCTGATGGCGATCGGAGACGATCGCGGGAAGGTCACGGTCTATGACGCCGCCAGCCGGCAGGCGCTGTGGAAGCCGTACTGGATCCCCCAGGGGGTGATCCAACAGCTTCGATTCTCTCCCGACGGCAATACGCTCGCGATCGGCTCCATCGACCCCACGGACCAGCTCCAACGTGCGCTGGTCGACCTGATCGACCCGCGCACGCGCAAGCTGAGGCTGCGCGTGGAGCTACCGGCGTTTCCGGAGCGCGCACCATTCGTGGTTGCGAACGTCGTGTTCCTACCCGACACGGACGACCTGGTGGTTGCGGTGATCCACGGGGAGTTCCCGGATGCCCCCGCCTCCCTGCTCTATCGCGTGGACGGAGAGACCGGCGCTGTCGAGAGTGAGCTGAGGGTCGGGAACCACAGCGCGCTCCTGCCTTCGGAGACGGCGGACCACAAACGGCTCTTCCTCACCAGCGCCGGTGACAACAAAACCTGGGAGATCGACCCCGATGGGCTGCGGGTGCTCCGCAGCTATCCGGTCGGGGACTTCGCTGGGGCGGTCAGCCCTGATGGCAACGTCTTCGCGCTCGGCTCGCAAACGGGCCGTGTCCGCCTGCTCGACCTGCGGTCCGGACAGGTTCGGTCCTTCAGGGGGCGACACGATGGCTCCGTGCTCAGAGCAATCTTCACACCCGACGGGGACACGCTCGTGACCTCCGGGAACGACGGGCAGGCTATTGCGTGGGACGTCGACCGCGGCACGGTGGCAGAGCGCTTCGCCGGCCACAGCGGAGCGGTGTGGGGACTCGACCTCTCAGCCGACGGACGCACGCTCGTGACCTCCGCCACCGACGGGCGCGCGATCGTCTGGGACCTGGCCGGAGACAGGCGGCTCGACCGGCGCTTCTCGGTAGGCGCTCGTCTCGTCTCCAGTGACGCCTGGTACGTCGAAGACGTCACGAGGGGCCTGGCAGTCAGTCCCGACGGCAGGACCCTCGCCGTCACGCAACGTGGAGGGGCCGTCGACCTCTTCGACGCCGGGACGCTCAGGCGTCGTCGAACCCTCCAAGCGATGCCGGGCTTCGCCGCGGACGTTGCCTTCAGCCCTGACGGGCGACTGCTGGCGGTCGTGGGCAAGGCCGGGCGCATCACCCTGTGGAACGCCAGGACTCTACGCAGCGCAGGCGAGCTGCGCGGGCTCCGCGCCGATTCCCAGGCGCTGGCCTTCTCTCCCGATGGGAGGTTGCTCGCGGCGGCCGAGGCCCTGTTCGAACCGCCGCGCATGCGCGTCTGGGACGTGCGCCGCCGGACCTTGACGCGTTTTCGGAGCAAGGCGGCCGCGCCTGCGCTCGCGTTCAGCCCCGACGGCAAGCTCATCGCCGCGCCGACGGGGCCGGGAGGTCCCGAGGTTCGGGATGCGCGCAGTGGCAGGTTGGTGAAGTGGGTGAAGACCGGGGAGCCCCCGCGCTCGGTGGCATTCTCACCCGACGGTAGGCTCCTCGTGGTCGGGCTGTACGACGGCACGGCCCACTTCTTCTCGACCGACGACTGGAAGCCCGTTGGCCGGCCCATCGAGGCCCACACGGAGGGAATCACGCATGTGGCCTTCACCCCTGACGGCGGGGTGCTTGCCACCGCCGCCGCGGACGGGAAGGTGGCGCTCTGGGACGTTGACACCCAGAAGCCGATCGGGACGCCGCTGACCGTCGAGCCCGGGACGTACACGTCCGCCGTCTTCAGCCCGGACGGCTCGCAGCTGTTCGCGGTCTCCACGCGCGGTCAGGGCCTCCGCCTCAACGCCTCTCCGGAGGCCTGGAAGCGCCACGCCTGCCTCGTCGCCGGACGCGACCTGACCGCGGACGAGTGGGCGGACGCCCTGCCCGAGCGGCCCTATCGGACAGTCTGCTCGGGCGACTGAGCCCACACGTCCGCCTGGATTACCGGCGATGAGCGCGTCGTGAGCGGCCAGTTACCGGCCTGGCGCACGCTGCTGTCGATCGACCACAACCCGTGGTCGCCGACAGAAAGGAGCGGAGATGCTCTCCGCCGCATACAAGAAGCGCCTGGCTACAGCCATCGCCGGCGCGGCCCTCGCAAGCGCGCTGGCCGTGTCCGGCGCCTCCGCGCATTACGGCGCCAGTGCCGCGGGCGACCCGCCGCGCGTCGCGCCGCCGCCGTCCTCTATCGCAGCCTCCGCCGCTGAGCAGTACCAGGGCCTGCGCTCGCCCGACAACCGCGACCAGACCGACGGGCACAGCCCGACGGTCGAGTCGCAGCCGGTTGTCGACGAGCCGTCTACGACGGGTGGCTTCGACTGGGTGTCGGCTGCGATTGGAGCCGCTGCCGGAACCGGACTACTGCTGATCCTGGTGGTGGCTGTCGCGGGGAGCGGCAGGCTTCGCCGTCCCCGGGCGGTCAACCTTGGCACCCAAGGCCCGGCCCGGTGAAGGGTCTTGGAGTTCGAACAACTAGCCGTCGACGCCGCCGAGGACGCTCAGACGCTGTCGGCGGCGCTCGGACTCTGAGCCTCCGGCCAACCCATCCAAACTCCCAACCGCAACCACAAGGAGCGACCATGTCAACCCTCAGAGGCAGCGCCCAGCACGCCCTCGCGACGCCCGTGCGGCTCACCGTGCGGCCGATCACGCTCGCGCTCATCACGCTGCTCATCGTCGCCGCGCTGGCGGTCGCGATCGCGCTCGCGGCGAGCGGCGGCGCCGGGCCCACGCAGGCCGGACCGTCCAACTCCGTGCGCGTGACGCCGTCCGCGTCGATCCCGCCCAGCCCCGCTGAGCGCAACCAGCCGGCCGGACTCGACGGCCCCGGCATGCGGCCCTAGCGACCCGGATACCGCAGTCCGCCACGCCAGCCGACAGGCCCCGGACGGCAGCCTCCAGCGCTCGCTGTTCGGAGGCCTGGCGGTGGGCAGCGGCCTCGGGTTCCGCAACAAGGGAGTCAGGCCATGGAGAGCA
>JBKPBS010000038.1:0-13234 GCA_046726915.1 Actinomycetota bacterium | reverse complement strand
GTCTCCCGGCGGGCGCTCGGGCGCCTGCGGCGGGTGCCGTCGGCTACCGAGGCATCCGCGGTGCTCGACGCGATCGCCTCCGAGGGCCGGCTCGCGGACGCCGCGCGCTCGCTGGCGGCCCGCATCGGTGAGACGCCGAAGCGCCCGCAGGAGCTGCTGGACGCGGTACTCGCATGGGTGGTGCGCCAGTCGGCCGCGTTCCGGCCCGTGGCCGCGGAGCTCGCCGTTCGACTCGCTGCCGGGCCCGCCGACTGGGTGTTGATCGCGTCCGCAACCCTGCCCGCCCTGGCGCTGTTCCTCTAACTTCCCGCTCGGGACGTCGAGAGACCCTGATCGTCGCTCAAACCTTGAGAAAGATGTCCGATAGACAGCTGTGGTCCGCGCCTCGACCGCGATCATCCTCCTCGCCCTCTCCGTCCCGGCAGCCTCATGCGGGGGCGCCTCCGAGTCGCGCGGGCCTTCACCGGGCGAGCAGCCCGCGAGTCGTCCGTCGCCGCGCGAGCAGTTTGCGAACGCGTTGCGAGAAACACGCCGCGCGGGCAGCGCGGCCGTTCGCGAGCATCTCGTGAGCGAGCCGCGTCAGCTCGAGTGGAGGATTACCGGCCGGACGCGCTTCGACCGAGACGTGGCGCTGCTCGACATCGTTCACCTCCATCACCCGGCGCTCGCCCCGCGAACCGGCTTCCACATCCTGATCTCGGACGCCTCATACGTGCGCAGGACGAACGGGCGCTGGTACGTGCCGCCCTTCCACAGCGGCGAGTTCGAGCTCAGCTACGCGAATTTCGTCCACCTGATCAGCCGCGGCTACGGGAAGGTTCAGGCCGATGGCTCCCGCACGCTGCTCGTCTGGATGTCCCCGGCCAACCTCCGACGCCTCCGGACGAGCGCGGAGGGTGCGGCCGGTCCGCTCGGGGCCCTCCACGACTTCATCGGGCCGATGCGCTTCCAACTCGACGAGAGGGGGCGCATCGAGCGGATGGAGTACCTGGTCACAGGACGGTACTTCTGGGCGCTTACGCCTGCCCACACGGTCAGGGTGAGCGTCACGTTCAGCGACTTCAAGAGCGACTTCGAGGTGGAGCCGCCGCCCGGCGACTTGATCACGCCGGGGCCGCTCAAGCCGCCTCAGCCCGGGGCGCGTGCGGAGATCAGCAGGTTGTAGAAGATCGCCGCCGGAAGCCGTGGCTCCAGCAGTGAGCGGTCGAGCGTCTGCAGCAGCAGGTAGCCGCGGTAGGCGTAGACGCGCCATGCCCAGGGCACGTCGAGGGGGTCGGCTGAGGCCTCGAGCGTCCGGTTCGCCCAGCCGAACAGGCTTGCGGCGAGCTCCTGGCCGCTCACCCTGACTCCGTCGAACCCTGCCGCCTCGGCGTGGCTGGCCAGCTGGGCAGGCGTGAACGCGTGCACGTCCACGATCTGCTCGAGCCGGTCCTGCTCGCTCCAGCCGCCGTTGCCGTTGCCGTTCTTGGGCCGCGGCGCGGCGCCCACCAGCGCTCGCCACAGCGGCGCGAGCACGTTGGCTCCGCGCTTCGGCCAGGCGGCGATGCGGTCGCCGTAGTAGGAGGGCTCGCCGCAGAACGCCACCACGCCGCCCGGCCGGAGCACGCGCAGGAACTCGCGAAACGCGCGTTCGAGGTCCGGAAGGTGGTGCAGGACCGCGTGCCCGAAGACGAGGTCGAAGGAGTCGTCCTCAAGGGGCAGCTCGGCCGCGTCGCAGGCCGCGGTCTCGACCGCCAGCCCCAGCTCCGCGGCAGAGTGCTCGAGCTTGTGCAGCATCCCGGGGGAGATGTCGGTGGCGACCGCTTCGCGGACAACGCCGCTACGCAGCAGGTTGAGCGAGAAGTACCCGGTGCCGGCGCCGATCTCGAGCGCCCGTGCGTACCGCCGCGGCTCGTGCCCGAGCGCCTTGCGGAGCTTGCCCACGACCTGAGCCTGGCCGACCTCGCCGTAGTTGATTCCCCACTTCGAGTCGTAGTGCTCGGCAGCGAGGTCGTGGTAGCGGACGTTCGCGTCCAGGATCGTCTGCGCGCTCTGCATGGGCCGGGGGAGCCTAGTGGTCTCCGACGGATATAGGGCCGCGGTTCGGCGAGCGAGAACGGAGTCTGGGTGTGCACGCGAGCGCAGCCAATGCAGCGCATTGGCGAGCATCGCGGGTGCGGCCAGGCGTAGGTTCGCAGCCGCCGCACGCGGGCGTATATCCGGAGGCGACCACTGGTACCTAGACTGCCCCGGCCGATGCCGGAGACGGTCCAGAGAGCCCAGCCGGAGGGGGTGCCGCCGCTCGAGTTGACCGGCGAGCGGACGCTCCCCGACGTGCCGGCCGAGAACTACTGGTTCCGGCGACATCTGGCCGTGTACGAGTGGGTCGCCGAGCGCTGCGCAGGCCGCGCGGTCGTCGACATGGCGTGCGGCGAGGGCTACGGCGTCGAGGTCCTTGCGGGGCGCGCGCGGCGCGTGACGGGCGTGGACGCGAATCCGGAGGCGCACGAGCACGCTCGCCTCAAGTACACGCGCCCCGGCGTCCGCTTCGTGCGCGGCCTGGTGGAGAGCTACGAGGAGCCCTGCGACGCGGTCGTCTTCCTCCAGACCATCGAGCACGTGTCCGACCCGGCCGCGGTCCTTCGCCACTTCCGCGGGATGCTGCGCCCGGGCGGCGCGGTGTACGTCTCCACGCCGAACCTGCTCACGCTCGCGCCGCCGGGCGCGGAGAAGTCGGACAACCCGTGGCACCTGAAGGAGTACCGGGCGGAGGAGTTTCGCGGACTGTGCGAGAGCGTCTTCGACGACGTGGAGCTGCTCGGCCTCTTCCACGCGCGCGTGCTGCGCGCGCACGAGCTCGCGCTGCGCGCGGGATGGGACCGCGTCCACGCCGCGCTCGGGATCACGAAGCCGTTCTACGACCGCTTCACACCGGCCATCTCGGCCCGCGACTTCGCGCTCCGCCCCGGGCCGCTGGAGCGCGCACTCGACTTCGTCGCGGTGCTTCGCCCTTGAGCCCCGCCGCCGAGAGGAGAGCGGGCGGGCTCGCAATCGTCCTCCACTCGCACATGCCGTACGTCGAGGGCTTCGGCACCTGGCCGTTCGGCGAGGAGTGGCTCTGGGAGGCCGTCGCCTGCGTGTACCTGCCGCTGCTCGACGTGCTCGACGGCGCGCCGGTCACGCTGGGCCTCACGCCCGTCCTCTGCGACCAGCTCGACGCGATGCGCGGCGACGCCGGCGACCGCTATCTGCGCTTCCTGCGCGAGGTGCGCGCGCCGATCCACGTCGAGGACGCGGCCGGCCTGGACGAGAGCGGCGAGCCGGAGCTCGCGACCGAGGTGCGCCGGGCGGCGGCCGACTACACGCGCGCCGAGCATGCCTTCGAGGAGCGCGGCCGCGACCTGGTATCGGCCTTCGGCGCGCTCGAGCGAGTCGAGCTCTGGACCTCCGCCGCGACTCACGGCCTGCTCCCGATGATGGCCACGGACGCCGGGCTGCGCCTGCAGCTGGCCACCGGCACGGCGTCCCACATGCGGCGCTACGGAGACTGGAGCGGCGGCTTCTGGCTACCGGAATGCGCCTACGTGCCCGGGCTCGAGCGCGAGCTGGCCGACCACGGGGTGCGTGCATTCTGCGTAGACCAGACCCGGGTGCCGGGCTTCGACCACCTGTCGCCAGTGGCCACCGAGCCGGGTCCGGTGGCCGTGCCAATCGACTGGGCCGCCGTCGAGCTGGTGTGGAACGACCGGAATGGCTATCCGGCTCACGACACATACCGCAACTACTGGGGCCGGACGGTGCACGACCTGAAGCCCTGGAGCAACGCCGGGCGTCCCTACCACCACGCAGCCGCGCTCGAGCTCGCGCGCGAGCATGCGCGCGACTTCGTGAGCCGCGCGGCTGCCCGGCTCGAGGGCGGCGGCCTGCTCTGCTGCGCGCTCGACACCGAGCTGCTCGGCCACTGGTGGTATGAAGGCCTGGCCTGGCTCGGCGCCGTGTTCGAGGAGGCTGAGGCCCAGGGCGTTCGGCTGGTGACGGTGTCGGAGGGAATCGAGCTCGTGGAGCCGGTGGCGCAACCGCTGGCGCCGTCCAGCTGGGGGCGAGGGAAGGACTTCACCACCTGGGACGGGCCGCAGGTGGCCCAGCTCGCGTTCGACGCGCGCGCCGCCGAGCTCAGGACCGTGGCGGCGGTGGCCGCTCATGCTG
The DNA here is from genome assembly GCA_046726915.1 of Actinomycetota bacterium. Taxonomy (GTDB): domain Bacteria; phylum Actinomycetota; class Thermoleophilia; order Solirubrobacterales; family Thermoleophilaceae; genus JACVRW01. Next base: position 9,049 of record JBKPBS010000038.1, on the reverse strand, counting down.
CCCCGCACGGCGCCCTCGAACGCGCGGCACGCGAGCTGCTCGCCATGCAGGCAAGCGACTGGCCCTTCATGGTCACGCGCGACCTGGCGGCCGACTACCCCATCGAGCGGATGCGGCTCCACGGCGCCGCCCTCGACAGTGCCCTGGCCGCTTTGACAGACTCAGCGGCCGCCCCGGACCCGTCGCTGCGTGGTCTGGCGCCTCACCTCGACCTCTCCCCGCTGACCACCCCGTAGACCCAATGCGCGCTCTGATCCTGTCTTGGGAGTACCCGCCGCTGATCGAGGGCGGGCTCGCCCGGCACGTGCGCAAGCTCGCGGAGAACATGGCCGCCCAGGGCCGCGACGTCCACGTACTCGCCCGCGGCCGCGAGGAGGACCCACCCGAGGAGGAGAAGGGCGGCGTGCTGGTCCACCGCGTCCGCGAGCCGGAGCGCCCGCGCGACCTGAGCGAGTTCGTCGCCTGGATCGAGCACATGAACTCGGACATGCTTGCCGCGGGGGTCGAGGTGGGGGACCGCTACGACTTCGACGTCGTCCACGGGCACGACTGGCTGGTGGCCTCGGCGGGCGACCACCTCGCCAAGCGCTTCCGGGCGCCGCTCGTGGTGACGATCCACGCCACCGAATACGGCCGCCACCAGGGCTGGGTCGACAAGCACCCGCAGTCCTACATCCACGGCGTCGAGCGCTGGATGGCCAACCGCGCAGAGCGCTTGATCACGTGCTCCGCCTACATGCGCGAGCACGTGGCCGACATCTACGGGCTCGAGGAGAGCCGCGTGCACGTGATCCCGAACGGGATCGACCCCTCGGAGCTCGTGCCGGTCGACGACCTCGACACCCTCCGCGCCCGCTTCGCCGCGCCCGACGACAAGCTGGTGCTGCTGGTAGGCCGGCTCGTCTACGAGAAGGGCTTCCAGCTGGCGCTCGAGGCGCTGCCCGGGCTGATCGAGCGGATCGGGAAGATCCGCTTCCTCGTCGCCGGCTCGGGCACGGCCGAGCAGGAGCTGCGCGAGCAGGCAACCCGCCTCGGCCTCGACGCCCACGGCACCTTCCTCGGCTGGATCGGCGACGACGTGCTGCACTCGCTCTACCGGATCTCCGACCTCACGGTCGTGCCGTCGATCTATGAGCCGTTCGGCCTGGTTGCGCTGGAGGCGATGGCGTCCGGATGTCCCTGCCTCGTCGCCGACACGGGCGGCCTGCGCGAGGTGGTTCCGAACGAGGACGTGGGCCTGCGCTTCCGCTCGCGCGACCCGCGCTCGCTGGCCACGATGGCCGAGCGCCTCCTGACGGACGCCGAGCTGCGCGACCGACTCGTGGCGGAGGCCTCGGAGCACGTGCTGACCTTCGACTGGGCCGACGTGGCGAGCCAGGTCGCCGAGGTCTACGGCGACGTCACGGACGGAGCAGCGAGCGCGCGGCGCGCCGCCCGCTCCTGATCGCGCCCTCCATCAGGACGGCGTGCTCGCCCGCGGTGTGCTCCCCCGCGAACGCGAGCGGCGCACGCGCTTGTTCTTCGCTGATCTCGGGTAGGCCCCGGGCATAAGAACCCGCGCGCTCCGCCTCGCCGGGGTGGTCGCCGTGGTGCTGTCGGCGTTCGCATCCCCCGCGTTCGGCGTGTCCAAGAACGTCGAGCTGCTCAACCTGCCGGAGGCGAAGAACGCCACGGCCATCAACTTCCTGAGTTACAGCAGCCGCAGCGACGTGATGCGCGTCACCGGCCGCTTCGGGCTGAAGTCGTACTCCCTGAGCGACCCGGCGAACCCGGCCCTCCTCGACGAGATCACCGCCGAGGATCTCCGCCTCGAGGGCGACCCGCCCGTGGACTTCACGCCCGACGCCGCGCCCTTCTCCACGTTCTGGCAGAACGAGGACATGGACGTGGACCGGAGGCGCAAGCTTGCGCTGATCTCGCGCGACCCGCGCGCGTACGCCGGCTCGACCAGCCGCGACCCCGGCGACGAGGACCCGAACGACGCGACCAACATCGCCGGCGTCTACATCGTCGACGCGAAGGATCCGGGGCATCTGAGACTCCTGGCTTTCCAGCAGCTGCCGGCCGGGCACACGACCACGTGCGTCAATGGCTGCCAGGCGCTATGGACGGGCGGCCCGGCGGCCACCGACAGCCAGAAAGTCGACCTCGGCTGGAACTTCGGCCGCCCGATCATCGTCACCGACCTGACGAACCCGAGCAAGCCGCACGCCTTCCCGATGAATCCGGTCGATCTCTTCCGGCGCGACGGCGCGACGGCGTACTCGCACGACGTTCAGGTCGATGCGGCGGGGGTCGCGTGGGTATCCGGCGACGGCGGCACGCGCGGCTACTGGACCCAGGGTCGCGACTACGACCCGCTCGAGGGACGGGAGCGCATCGCCACCGCCCTAGACCCGATCCCCTATGCGGGCGGCGGACTGCCGGCTTCGGTGACCGGCGACGAGACGGGTGGCTTCGAGCACAACGCCTGGCGCCCCGTCGGAGGCACGGCGCCCAGGACCGACCCCCGCTACCGCCGCGGCGAGCTGCTGCTGGCGACCGAGGAGGACTTCGGCCCGCCCGAGGAGGCATGCCAGAACCGCGGCAAGTTCACGATCGCGTCGCTCGACGGCAGCTACGACGGCCAGGCGTGGAACTCCACGCCGCAGGACCCGTTCCGCCTGGAGGTGGTGGGGACGTGGGCGCCGTACCAACAGGAAGGCTCACGCCCGCTCGGTCAATACGACGCACTGGCGAGCTTCTGCTCCGCCCACTACTTCGACGTGGACGGCAGCACGGTGACCTACGCGTGGTACGGGGAGGGCACGCGCTTCCTCGACATCTCCGACCCGGCGAACCCGACGCAGTTCGCCTACTGGCGGCCCGACGACGGCATCGTCTGGGCCTCCTACATGCACAGGGGGTACGTGTACACGGCGGATCGCACGCGGGGAGTCGACGTCCTGCGGCTGACGACCGCGGCCGCCGCGGCGGCTCGCGCCGGCCGCGCCGTCGCCGCGCCCGCCGAGTCCACCCGGCATCGCCGCTTCCTGAGGCGGCACGCCTCGCGCTTCAAGGCGGACCCGGGCACCGCGTACATCTGCATCATCGAGAGGGGATAGCAGGGCTGCCGTGGCACGCTGACGATGCGGGTGATGAGCACGGGCCGGCCGACGCGCAGGGTGCGAGGACGCCTGAACCGCAACTGCGAGTTCTTCTTCAGCACGCGCAGGACACCGCCGCGGCTGGGAGTGCCGACGGTCACGATCCGCTTCAACGGGAACGCGCACGTGCTGCAGCAGGTCGACGGCCCGGAGCCGACCCGGCTGAAGCCGCCCGTCTTCAGACCCTGAGCCGGCCGCTTCGGCGGCCCTACCGGTCAGCCGGGAACAGCGGCTCGGGCGCATGGCCCGCGATCGTGTCGGCCAGGTCGCGCCCGCACATGAATCCCGGCACGTTGCCGACACCCGAGTACCCGCCCGCTACGTACAGGCCCGCGCGGCCCGGCACCTCGCCCACGTACGGCAGCAGGTCGTCGCTGTAGCCGACCACGCCCGCCCAGCGGTGGCTCACCTCGGCAGCGACGCCGAGGTCCTGGCGGAGGTAGCTCTCGACCCTGTCCCAGATCACGGGGTTGCCGTCCTCACTGTCCGTGTAGGAGCTCTCTCCGTCGAGGTCGCTGAAGCCGCCCGCGAGGATGCGCCCATCGGGACGCTGCTGCAGGTACTCGTAGCCCCAGCGCGCGTACACCATGCGATCGACCGCAGGGGGCAGCGGCTCGGTGGCGACCATGTGGAGGCGGCGCGCCCGGACGCGGCCCTCGTACTGCGGCACGAGCGCCGGTAGCGCGCCGTCGGCTGCTACGACGACATGGCGGGCGCGCACGCTCCCGCCACCGGTTGTGACGGGCCCGTCCGCGGGCGCGGGCACGGGACCGCCAACGCGACTGCCCTCGAAGATGCGCGCGCCCGCGGCCTCGGCCGCCGCCGCGAGCATCCGGGACCAGCGCACGGGATGGAGCGCGCCGTCGTGGTCGGTCAGGCAGGCGACGCGGCCGGAGCGACGGAGCGGCTCCGGCAGGTCGTCCCGCTCGACGATCTCGCCGGGGAAGCCGTCCTGTCGCAGCGCGGCGGTGTGCGCACGGACGTGCGCCGCCTCCTCGTCCGATACCGCCAAGCGGAGCAGTCCGACCCGCCTCAACGCGTCGCCGGCGCCCAGCTCAGCGGCGAGCTCGAAGATCTCCTCCTGCGCCGCGAGAGTGCTCGCGTACATCGCGCGCGCACGCTCGGAGCCGAAGCGCTCACGTGCGTCGTTGTGAAAGACCGCCGTGCCCGCGATGAGGAAGCCGCCGTTGCGCCCGCTCGCGCCGCCCGCGACGGTGCCCGCCTCGAGCAGGACGGTCTCGATCCCGTTCTGTGCGAGCCGGCGGGCGCACGACAGCCCTCCGACGCCGCCGCCGATGACGCACGCCTCCACCTCCACGTCGCCGTCAAGCGGCGGCCGCGGATCGTAGGGCGCATCGAGCCAGTACGGCAGGGAATCGACTTTGGGAGGATAACCCGCGTCGAGACGCTGCCCTACAAGCTCAGCGCCTGCGGCGGCGTTTCTTCTTGCGACTGACCGGGTGCGGGTCTCGGCTCAGCGGCGGCGCGACCTCAACGGGCTTCGGCTCTGCGCTCGCTTCCTGCGCCTTGTGCTTCCGCACCAGCGCGAAGCGCAGCGCGAAGATCCCGCCGATGGCCCCGACCTTGAGCATCGCGTACGCCGGGCTCCCTGGGGTCAGGAGATGGAGCGCAGCGGGCTGTGCAGCCGGGGCCACCATTGGGATCAGGGTAGCTATGCGGCCTGAGGCAGCTCCTCGGGCTGGGGCTCGGGCTCGGGCGAGGGCGCCTCGCCCTCGAGTGCCGGCCCCTTGGGCAGCCACTCGAGCCAGCTCGGCAGGTACCAGTTCCAGTCGCCCAGCAGCTTCATCGCCGCCGGCAGGAGGACGCCGCGCACCAGCGTCGCGTCGATCAGCACCGCCGATGCCAGGCCGACGCCGAACTGCTTCATGTCGATGAACGAGAGCGTCGCGAAGATCGCGAACACGGCGACCATCACGAGCGCCGCCGCGCTGACGACCGCGGCCGTCGACTTGATGCCGTGGCCCACCGCGTCCTCGGTCGACTCGCCGCGGTCCACCGCCTCCCTGATCCGGCTCAGGATGAACACGTGGTAGTCCATCGAGAGGCCGAACAGGATCACGAACAGCATCAGCGGGAACCACGAGCTGATCGCTCCGGTGGAGTCGAAGCCGAGCACGCTCTCGAGGTTGCCGTCCTGGAAGACCCAGGTGACGATCCCGAGCGCGGCGCCCACCGACAGCAGGTTCAGCAGGATCGCCTTGATCGGGATCACGATCGAGCGGAACGTGACCAGGAGCAGCAGGAACGCCATCGCGAAGACGAACGCGAAGACGTACCAGATGTGCGACGCCATGACGTCGTTGAAGTCGACCGAGCCGGCGGTGAAGCCGGCGACGCCGACCACCTCGCCGCTCGAGACGCCGCCGAACACATCGGGCACGACGTCCTGGCGCAGCGCCCTGACCGCGTCCATCGAGCGGTTGTCGGTGCCGGTGCCGGCGAGCGGCACCTCGACCACCGCGACCTGCTTGTCCGGGCTGACGTCGACGGTCACGGGCTCCTGGAAGTGGTCCGACTCACGTGCGATCTGCCGCATCTCCTGCGCCGCACCGCGCACCTCGGCCACGTCCAGGTTGCGGCCCTGGACCACGATGTCCGCGCTGAAGGTCTCGCCCGGGAAGGCCGCCTGCATGCGGTCGTAGGTCTGCATGATGGGGAGCGAGCGCGGTAGTCCGTCCACGCCAGAGTCGGCGGTGTGGATATGGAGCGCGGGGATCGCAAGCGCCACCAGCACCGCGCCGGCCACGGCCATCGAGACCGCCGGCCGCCGCAGCACGCGGTCGAGCACCCAGCCCCAGGCACGAGCCTCGCCGGTCCGCCGCTCCGGCCGCATGAACGGCACGCGGCCCTTGTTCACGCGGTCGCCGAGCTTCGAGAGGACCGCCGGCAGCACGGTGAGCGAGCCCACCACGGCGATCGCCACGACGAGGATGGTTCCGGTGGCGAACGACAGGAAGGTCGCCGCGCCGCCGAAGTACATGCCGGCCATCGCCGCGATCACGGTGATGCCGGATACGAGCACCGCGCGTCCCGAGGTGGCGGCAGCTGCCTCGAGGGCGGCCTCCTCCGAGCGCCCGCGGGCGCGCTCCTCGCGCTCGCGGCGCAGGTAGAACATCGAGTAGTCCACACCCACGGCGAGCCCGATCAGCAGCACGAGCGAGCTGATCGACTCGTCGACGGGCCAGATCTGGCTGATCGGGCCGATCAGGCCGATGGCGGCTCCTACGGCGGTGATTGCCAGGAGCAGAGGCACGAACGCTGCGAGCAGGGCGCCGAATGCAAGGATCAGGATCACGAGCGTGATCGGCAGCGAGGTGACCTCCGCCTTGCGGAAGTCGTCCTCGAACGCCTTCGAGAGCGCCCTGTCGGCGCTCCCGTCGCCGAACTGCTCGATCCGGAAGCCCGCGTGCTGCTTGGCGAGAGCGCTGACGGCGTCGAGCGAGGGGTCGACCTTGTCCTCCGGCTTGTCGCCGGGGAGCTCGAACGTCACGAGCGCGGAGCGCCCGTCTTCTGAGAGCTGGCCGGCGTTGTCGCGGCTATACGGGCTGCTCACGTTCTGCACGTACTTCGTGTGCTCGAGCCGGCCCACGACCTGGCCCACGACCGCGCGGAACTGCGGGTCGTTCGTGCGGGCGCCGTCGCGGCTCTGCACGAGCACGCTCTCCGAGCCCTTGTCGGGGAAGTGGTCCGAGATCGCCTTGTCGGCACGGCCCGACTCGCCGATGCCGAAGTCGGCGTCGTCGAGGGTCCTCGTTCCAACCGAGCCGCCGACGAACACGGCGACGATCACGAAGGCGAGCCAGCCGAAGATCGCCTTCTTGCGGTGTCGCGCGCTCCAGCGGCCGGCGCGCGCTGCGCTGTTGCGAGTGGAATCCATGAAACGAGAATCGCGCCCGGCGGGCGCGATTCCGATTCGGTCATCCGGCCTATGGGGGTGCGGTTAACCGCACCGCACCCCCATAGCTTGCTAGGCAGTCGCCGGCTGCACCTCCGGCTCCACGGTGACCTTGGGCAGCCAGCCGAGCTTGGTCGGCAGGTACCAGTTCCAGTCGCCCAGGAGCTTCATCGTGGCGGGCAGCAGGACGCCGCGGATGATCGTGGCGTCGATCAGGACGGCGGCTCCGAGGCCGATGCCGAGCTGCTGCATCTGCGCCTCAGGCGACAGCGCGAACATCGAGAACACGCCGACCATGACGACCGCCGCGCTCGTGACCACGCCCGCCGTGCTCTTGATCCCGTGAGCCACGGCGTCGCCGGTGCTCATTCCGCGATCGAATGCCTCGCGGACGCGGGTGAGGATGAACACGTGGTAGTCCATCGACAGCCCGAACAGGACCACGAACAGGAACAGCGGCAGCCACGCGGCGATGGGGCCTTCGGTCAGCCCGATCGACTTGCCGAGCCCGTGCTGGAACACCGTGACGAGCAGGCCGTAGGCCGAGCCCACGGACAGCATGTTCAGCGCGATCGCCTTGAGCGGAATGACGATCGAGCGGAAGGTGACCAGCAGCAGCAGGAACGCCGCCGACAGCACGAACGCGAACACGTAGGGCAGGTGGCCGATCATGGCGTCGTTGAAGTCGCCGGTGGCGGCGGCCTCACCCGTGGTGTACGCCTCCACACCGTTGACCTGGCCGACGGTGTTCGGCACGATGTCGTCGCGCAGGGCGTCGACAGCCTTGTTCGACAGGTCGTCGGTGCCCTCACCCGTCGTCGGGAGCGCCACGATGGCGACCGTCTTGTCGGGGCTGAGCTCGACGCTCGGCGTGCCCTCGAAAAGAGCGGGGCGGGCGGTGGCCTCGGACTCGAGAGCCTTGATGCCCGACTCGACCTTCGGCGAGGTCACGTCGTTCGCCTTGACGACGACCGTCTCCGCGCTGCCCTCGCTCGGGAACGCGGCCTCGATCCGGTCGTACGTCTTCTCGACCGTCAGGTCCGACTTGTTGCTCGTGTCCTCGAGCGAGGTCTGCATCCCGAACACCGGGACCGTCAGCGCGACGAGCACGCCGGCGGCCACGACGGCCGAAACCAGCGGACGGCGGAGGACCCGGTCGAGGACGCGGGACCAGATGCCCACGCCGCCGCGGTTCCGCAGCCGGCCGATGAACGGCACACGGCCCTTCTCGACCCGATGGCCGAGCTTCGAGAGCGTGGCCGGCAGGACGGTCAGCGAGCCGATCATCGCGACGGCGACGACCATGATCGTGCCGGTCGCGAACGAGGCGAAATTCGAGATTCCGCCGAGATACATGCCGCCCATGGCGACCATCACCGTGAAGCCGGAGATGAGTACCGCACGACCGGAGGTCGCGGCGGCAGCCTCGATGGCCGCGTTCGACTCACGCCCGGCAGCACGCTCCTCGCGCTCCCGCTTGAGGTAGAAGAGGCTGTAGTCCACGCCGACGGCCATTCCGATCAGCAGGACGACCTCCATCACCGATCCATCGACCGGTGCGATCTGGCTCACGGGGCCGAGCAGGCCGACCGTGGCGAGCACGCTGGTGAGGCCGAGCAGCACGGGGATACCCGCCGCGACGACCGCGCCGAACGTGAACATCAGGATCAGCAGCGTCAGGCCGAGGGTGAACATCAGGGACTTTCCGGCCTGCTCGTTGCTCTGCTCCTTCTCCGCCTTGGCGAGGCTGGAGTCACCGGCCTCGTCGATCCGGAGCTCCGGATGCGCCTTGGCGGCACCCTGAACGGCGGCCAGCGTGTTGACCACTGTCTTGTCGGTGGCCTCGTTGTCGCCCTTGAGGTCGAACTGCACGAGCGCCGAGTGGCCGTCCTTCGAGACCTCCTCGGCCTTGATGTCGGTGACGCCCTCGACCTGGTGGAGACGCTGGCTCACGTCCGAGACCGCGTCCTTGAACTGCGAATCGGAC
>JBKPBS010000037.1:0-28171 GCA_046726915.1 Actinomycetota bacterium | reverse complement strand
CCCCTCTTACACACACCCGCCCACCCCCGACACCCCCCCACGCTTGGACTCGTCGGCAGCGTCAGATGTGTATAAGAGACAGACCCTGGCCAGTGCTGGGGGCGCCGAAGGGACTGCCGCGGTCATCCGGCGGGGCCGCTGCCACCTGACCCGCCGCGCATGCCACGGGCCATCATCCACATCATCGCGCCCATCATCAGCACGCAGGGCACCGCGAACAGCGCGTAGGCAAGATTGGCCCCGGCCAGCGCCAGAACCGCCGCGACGCCGAGGATCGCCACGCAACCCGACATCATTGTCATCTTCATATGCCGACCGTAAGCTCCGCGCCGTCCAGCTACCTCCGGCCGAAGCCGCAGAGTCTCCGTGGAGAACTACGGATCGGCCGGTTCGAGCCGACGGACGTTGACGGTGACCCCCGCCTCCGTGAACTCGACCACGAACTCACCGACGTGGACGCGCACCTCCGTCAAAAGCTCAAGATGCGCGTAGATGCCGGGCCTCTCCAACGTCCCGGACGCAGCTCCATCGAGTTCGATAGGCCAGAAGAGCGATGAGCCCTTTTCGCGGGATCGGGTCCCGAGCCTGCCTGAGAAGACGGCGACGAGTTCGTCGTTCGCTGCGACGACCCGAACCGCCACACGCGCGTTTTGCCAACGCTCCAGGGCTTGAAGGAGGTCCGATGCGAGATCGCAGGCCATCGCCTGCGAGACGGTAACCCGGGCGCTGGCGCCTTCGCCAGCTGACCGTCCGACTGTCCGCGTCGCATCAGGCGGGCCACGGCCGCCGGGAGCTCGTGGGTGAGCTCTTCTGGGTCGTCATCTGATGCACCGCCGATGATGCAGTGCCGGGCGTGGTCGTCGAGCAGGCCCAGCGCGACCTTGTCAAGCGCGGCCTGTATCGCGGAGATCTGTGTCACCACGTCGATGCAGTACCGGTCCTCCTCAACCATCCGCTGTACGCCGCGAACCTGGCCCTCGAGACGGCGGAGCCGGTTTAGCAGCTGGTCCTTTGTTGCGCTGTAGCCGTGCTTGCCGGCTGTCGTTGTCATGGCCATGGCGTAAGTTCTAGCGGTACACCCGGGGGGTATTCGGAAACTGTGCTACGTTTGGTCTGCACGATACCCCCATACCGTATTGAGGAAGAGTCCGGCCATGTGCACGTCCAGCGACAACAGCAGCCGCGAATACGCCGTCAAGGGCATGACGTGCGGGCTGTGCGTGATGTCGGTGACCGAGGAAGTCGAGCAGGTGCCGGGTGTGACCGGCGTCGACGTCGACATCGAGACCGGACGCGTGGTCGTAGTGGGCGCGGCTGGGTTCGAACCAGCGACCTCTCGCGTGTGAGGCAACGGCCCGCTGGGCTCGGGAACCGCCACTTTCCCTGCAAACGTCTCCAATCCGGGCGTGGAAACGAGAGTTGGAATAGGGCTGGATTCGGCCCTTTAGGGCCTCGTTGAGACAAGGAACGAGACAACGACGAGGCGCGAGCCCGCCCGCTCCGGGACGCGGGCGGGCTTCGGTCGTGGTCGCTTAGCGGAAGCGGCCGGGGAACTGCTTGATGATCCCGGTGCTGATCGCGTCGGCCATCATCAGGATGTGGCGGCGGATGCGGTCGTAGTCGCGGATGTCCGCTGGGAAGTCACCGCCCAGCCGATGCGCGGCCTCGTCAAGCGTCTGGTCGAGGTGGCGCTTCATCAGCCGGTTGGTGGCCGCGAACGGCAGGAACGGCGGGTTAGCGTTACTCAGGAACCGGGCGATCTGGCGGCTGTTGCGATACCACGCCTGCTTGGCGGCAGCGAACTTCGCGTCGTCGCCGGCCTTCGCCGCCTTGAGCAGCTCGACCGCCCCGGCGATGGGCTCCTTGAGCAGCGCCTCCAGCCGATTGCCCGCCCGGCGACCGTAGTACGGCTTGATCGCGTTACCGATGTCCTCCTGGTTACGCAGCAGCCGCGCGGCGGTCTGGTTGAAGTCGGGCAGGCCGGCGGCGAAGCTGACGATCGCCAGCCTCGTCCAGGTGATGTGGTCCTCCCAGAGCTTGCGCATCCGATCGTGGAAGCGCACCTGCTCCGCTGTCTGCGCCGACGCGACGGTCGCGTGACTGTGCCCCGCCGCCGCATGTCCCTCCTGCGTTCCCGAGATCGCCAGCACGGCGACCATGCTGGCGACGGCGAGCAGGCCGGCGGGCGTCAACGTGGTGCGCCGGCCTGCGTAGCTGCTACTGCTCATCGTGCTACCTCCTGTGTCAGGGGCGACCGGCGGTCGCCCACGGGTCGACTGAGCCGCAAGGCGAAGACAAGACCGAGCCCCTCGACCAGCTTGGTCGTCGCCCCGACCGCGTCGAGCGGCTTCGCGTGGGGCTCGAGCAGCGGAAGTCCGGTTGTGCGGCTGGCGGCGTAGAAAGCCACCAGGCCGGCGAGGAGCAGCGCGGCGCCGCGGGCGGCGCGCCGGCTGTCAGGGCGGATCGCTAGGGCGGTGGTGACCGCAATCAGCAGCGTCCCGGCGACGACGAACGCGACGCCGACCTGCGGCGCCCCGCGCAGGTGCTCGGGCCCTAGCCCCGCGTGTGCGCCGGCGCTGACGGCACAGGCGGCTACAACGATCCTGGCGGCTACCGGGTTCCTGGGCCTGGAGGGCTCGTGCTCATTCTGTGCGGTCGGGCGCACGCCTGCTTAGCGCGCTGCACGGGCCGTGTCTTACCGGCCGCCCGGATTCGGCCGGGCGAGGTAAGAATCGCGCGTCCCGCGACGCCGTTCGGCGCTGCCTCCTACGCTGCACAGGCCGAGTAGCCACCCCTTTTGGCTACGCGGCTTCCCTATCGCGGCTGGAGCGTCCTTCCACGGGACGCTCCGTCGTGGAGCGCGACTGCCTAGCGTCGGCTCGCTAGCGCTAGCGCGATCTCCTGTCCCGGTGCAGCCGCGGGTGGACCTCGCGGCGCAGGGGCGTTACGGTCGATCGACCGACGACGGTCACGCAAGAAAGGAGCGGATCGCATGGAAGGTGGAAGCGTCGTACGGAAGCCGGGCGAGGGGAACGCCTTCTGGATGCTGGGCGGCCTCTATGAGGTGAAGGCCGCGAGCGCCGAGACCGGCGGCGCGCTGACGGCGATGGAGATGACAATCCCCGCTGGCATGGGCCCGCCCCCTCACACGCACCCTGGAACCGAGTCGGTCTATGTCCTGGAAGGGACGGTCCGGTATCACATCGGCGACGAGACGATCGAGGGCGGCCCAGGATCGTTCTTCCACATCCCCGAGGGAGTCGTGGAGAATTTCGAGCCGACCTCGGACGTGCGTGTTCTGGTGCTCTACACGCCGGGTGGCATCGACGAGTTCTTCGCCGAGGCGGGCGAGCCGGCCGAGCGCCGCGAGGTCCCGCCCGCGCCCGCGGAGCCGCCAGACATCGAGCGCCTGATCGCCATCGGCGAGAAGCACGGGATGCAGATCAGGCCGCCGGCCCCCGCCTGAGGCTCCGGCAGAGGAGGCATCGCGCTGACCGGCGTCGAGATCAAAGCCATCAACGGGCCGGCCTACTGGTCCCTCGGACGACAAGCGACAGTCCGCTCAGGACCGCCCACCGCTGCTAGCGCGAGAACCGGAAGGCCCGTTGGGGTTATTGGCTGTGAGTGAGAAGATCAGGGCCATGGGCACGGCTCGAGCAGAACCGCGATCGATGATCGCCATCGACGCGCGACCCGAGGCGATGACGATCGATCCGGCACGTACGGCCGTCATCGTGGTTGACATGCAGAACGACTTTGGTGCCGGGGGCGGGATGTTCGCGCGCGCCGGCATCGACATCTCGGGGATTCGGAACGTGGTCGCTCCCACCGCGAGGGTGCTGGCCGCCGCTCGCCACAGCGGAATAAAGGTCGTGTACCTGAAGATGGGCTTCAAGCCCGATCTTTCCGACGCCGGATTGCCCGACTCGCCCACCTGGCTCAAGCACGTGCCCCTCCGAGCCGGCGAGCCCGTGACGGCGCCCGATGGGACCAATGGCCGCATTCTCATCCGCGACACGTGGAACACCGACATCGTCGATGAGCTCGCGCCCGAGCGCGACGACATCGTGCTCTACAAGCACCGCTTCAGCGGCTTTTACGAGACCGACCTCGACGCGACGCTTGCCCGGCTCGGGATCGAGACCCTGATCTTCACAGGCTGCACGACAAGCGTCTGCGTCGAGTCAACGCTGCGCGACGCGATGTTCCACGACTACCACTGCCTGCTGCTCGAGGACTGCACGGCCGAACCGATCGGGAACGACCTTGTGCGGACCAACCATGATGCGTCGCTGCTGGTCATCCAGGTCCTCTTCGGCCGAACGGCAACATCGGACGAGCTGATGGCCGCCCTTGATCGAGCGCTCGCCCCGGACGCGGTGCCACCTCCGGCGCGCTGACCGCCAACCCGCGTCCGTGCTCCTCGACGCCTGTGTGACCGAAAGGAGAATGGTCACATGACCGCGTTGGACGAAAGCCTCCTCAACCAGTACCACCGAGCGCTCGGCGAGCTGATCAACGGGAACCCCGACGTCTACAGGTCGATGTTTTCCGATCGGGAGGATGTGACGCTCGCGAACCCCTTTGGCCCCGCCGCGCGTGGACGCGCCGCGGTCGAGGAGAGATTGGAGCGGGCCGCATCCAATTACAGCGGCGGCGAGCTCACGGGCTTCGAACAGATAGCGAAGTACGAAACACCTGAGCTCGCTTATCTGGTGGAGGTCGAGCGCTACAAGGCCAAGGTCGGCGGCAGTAACGAGCTCGCTCCAGTCGCCCTTCGGGTCACGAGCATCTTTCGACCGGAAGACGGCATATGGAAGGTCGTCCATCGACACGCGGATCCGATAACCACGGAGCAGCCGGCGGAATCGGTGCTGCAGGATTAGATCCTGGTCTCGCTCCTCCGCTGCGCGGAGGCGCGAGGGGTCTTTGCCGAGCGAAGGTGATCACATGCTCGTTGGAGGATGGGGTAGGCGGGGTTCGCGGGAGAAGGTGGCGACCGTCCATCGCGGCGAGGAGCCCTGAACGGCGTTACGCCTGCGTCGCCTCTACATCGATGAGCTGCTCAAGCGCGGCCCACGGCCCGAGCCGTGACGAGCCGGCTAGTCAGCGAGGTTGACGGTGATGTCGGTCTTCCGGCGCGACTCCTTGGCGCTTGCGGACCCGCGGGCGTCGGCGTAAGCGCCGGTGCCGCCGACCACCGAGACGGTCTGGCGTGTGGATGACTCGCGATTGAGGAACTCGAAGAAGAGCTGACCTTCGGGAAATACGGCTACGGCGTGGCAGAAGGCCTCCTTGCGCCGCAGGTCGGTGATCGTGCAGACGCCGACGTCGCGGCCGGTCGTTCCGTCGTCGGCCTTGAGGCGGTCCTTCCAGCCGACCACGGAGCCTTCGTGCAAGCGGCCCTTGGGCTCGAAGCTGCCGAGCTCTGTCGCGACGAAGTGCAGCGTGCGCGGGCCGGTGGTGGACTGTGCGCTTCCGGTGCCGCTGAGCGCAGCGGCGGCGCCGAGGGGCACGGCGATGGCGGTGACGGCGAGTGCGAGCTGTATGCGAGTCGGGCGTAGCACGATTCCTCCAGGGTCGGTTTCGTGGCGACCGTACGGGCCGGCGCGCCCGCTGTCGTCTGTCCCGGTGCGGATCTCTGGTCTGCCCGGCGGCAGATCTTTTCGGTGGCCGATTCTGCCCGCCGGGGGATGTGCCCCGCGCGCGGCTAGGGCTAGGGTTGACCGGTGAGTTTCCTGCGTCGGTTGGCCGTCTTGTGGCGTCGGCAGCCCTTCGCTGTCGACGCCTCGCTCGCCGCGGCGATAACGGTCCTCGTCCAGCAGGACACGTGGACGAACGGTTGGGTGCAGGGGTCGCGTCCCGCGCTCGCCGCCGCCGGGCTCGCAATGACGCTGCCACTGGCGTTGCGGCGCCGCCATCCCGTCGCAGTCGCCGCCGTGGTGTTCGGGGCACTGGCCGTCCAGGACGTGGTCGCGGGGAGCGACGCCCGCACGCCCGATCCGCAGCTCGTGGCCTGGATCGTCGCCGCGTACTCGGTGGGCGCGCACGCGGACGGTGCGGGCGCGTTCGCGGGCGGCGCCCTCGCCCTCGGCTCAACTATCGGCTGGATCGGCCTGGACGATGCCTTCCTCCCTGTGGCGGTCATCGGCGGGGCGTGGGTCGCAGGGCGGCTGGTCCACGCCGGCCGCGCTCGCGCAGTCGCGCTCGAGCAGCGTACGGTCGCCCTGGACCGCGAGCGCGACGTGCGGGCACAGGCGGCGGTGACGGAGGAACGGGCGCGAATCGCGCGGGAATTGCACGACGTGGTCGCCCACAGCATCAGCGTGATGGGTGTGCAGGCGGGCGCGGTCCGGCGCGTGCTCCGCCCTGAGCAGAATGAGCAGCGCGAGGCGCTCCTGTCAGTCGAGCAGACCGGCCGGCAGGCACTGGCGGAGATGCGCCGCCTTCTCGGCATCCTCCGCCGCAGCGACGACGATCTCGCCCACGCCCCGCCGCCGAGCATGGCGGCCGTGGAGGAGCTCGTCGAGCAGCTACGCGAGGCGGGGCTGCCTGTCGATCTACAGGTCGAGGGCGACCCGGTGGCGCTGGCGCCCGGCGTCGATATCTCCGCCTACCGCATCGTCCAGGAGGCGCTCACCAACACGCTCAAACACGCTGGCCCGGCCCGGGCGATCGTCGTCGTTCGCTACCTGAAGGGCGAGCTCCAGCTCGAGGTGGTGGACGATGGGCGCGGCTCCGCGCAGAACGGTGACGACGGGCACGGGCTCCTTGGCATGCGGGAGCGCGTCGCAATCTACGGCGGCCACCTCCACACCGGAGCTCAGTCCGGCGGCGGCTTCGTCGTGCGGGCCCGCCTCCCGCTGGAGACGGACGCACCGTGACCATCAAGGTCCTGATCGCAGACGACCAGGCGATGGTCCGGGCGGGCTTTCGCATGGTCCTCAACGCCGAGACCGACATCGAGGTCGTCGGCGAGGCAGGCGACGGCGAGCAGGCCGTCGTCTCCGCCAGGAGGCTGCACCCCGACGTGGTGTTGATGGACATCCGAATGCCGAGGCTGGACGGGATCCAAGCCACCCGTCGGCTGCTCGACGCCCCTGGGGCAGTCCCGCGAGTTCTTATCCTGACCACCTTCGACCTGGACGAGTACGTCTATGAAGCGCTGCACGCCGGGGCAAGTGGCTTCCTGCTGAAGAACGCCCCGCCCGAGCGCCTCGTAGAGGGCATCCGCGTGGTCTCCCAGGGAGAAGCCCTCCTGGCCCCGAGCGTGACGCGCCGCGTGATCGAGGAGTTCGTGCACCAGCCGCGCAGTGGCAACCCGCCCTCCGAGCTCGAGGGACTCACCGCCCGCGAGCAAGAGGTGCTCGCGCTGCTCGCGCACGGGCGCACCAACGAGGAGATCGCCGCCGAACTCGTGGTCAGCCGTGGGACGGCGAAGACGCACGTCGCTCGCGTACTGGGCAAGCTCGGCCTCCGCGACCGAATCCAGGCCGTGATCTTCGCCTATGAGAATGGCCTGGTGAAGGCCGGCACCGGATCCACGGCGGGTGGACCAGCACCGTCTACCTCGCGAGCAGCTTCCCTTGACACCCGCCGTTAATCCGCTCACAGGAGGGTCGTCAACTCGCCGCGGCAATCCAGTGGCGTCAATCGAGACGTCTGCTTTCCCTTGAAGCAGCAGTCCGCTGGCCCCCAACGAGCCTACGCTTCACGCGACGCGGAGCACCTCACTCGGTCACTCTGAGGGTGTCTACTATGACCCCGCGACTGTCATCGCAGAAGAGGTGGAGTTTGGTTTGCGCGAGCTCGATCCAGGCGACCGCCACGTCGTTGACCTCGAGTACTGGCAGGCCAGCCGTCCTCCGCTGAGCTTCTGAAGATGCTTCCGGAGCCGCCGCTTGGCGTCGCCCGCTGATCTGCTCGCTGGCGTCCTACCTCGCGCATCGCCAACGTCTGAGACAACGGCCGACACGTGACTTGCTAAGGCGTGCCCGGCCAACGAAAAAGCGTGCCATTAGCAGGGCCTTGCGGATGGGCGCGGCTGGGTTCGAACCAGCGACCTCTCGCGTGTGAGGCGAGCGCTCTCCCGCTGAGCTACGCGCCCGGGAGAGACAAGCAGTCTAGGGGAGGGGGCCGGCAGCGCCGGCCCCCTCGTGCCTCGATCCTTTGTGTGTCTGACTACGGCCCGGCGGTCGACCAGAACGCGTCGGTGCGGTTCGCGCTGTCCATGTTGCCGCTGACGATCGCGTCCACGTCGTAGGTCTGGACGAAGAAGGGCTGGAACACGTTGCCGCTGTGGTCCAGTCCCTCGTAGTCGCCCACGAAGTAGCCGCGGGCGTACGGCGCCTTCCGCATGTCGAACGACTCGTCGGTCAGTCGCGCCTCGTCGCCGAACGTCTGGCCGCCGTCGTGCGAATGGACGATCCAGTAGTCGGTCGAGAGCGCGTCGTCGCCCTCCTCGTCGTTGCGGAAATCGTAATACGTCACCGCAACGTCGCCGTTCGCCGCCACGTCGACCGATGACGTGAAGGCCTGGCCGTTGTAGATGTCCTCGGGCGTCTCGCTGACCTGGATCGGATCGTCCCAGGTGTGACCGCCGTCGGTCGAGCGCGCGAGCATGATCGTGTCGTCCACCGGACGGCCCTGGGCCGTCACGCCGCGCTGGTGCGACTGCCAGACCGCGTAGACGTTGCCCCTCGTGTCGGTATCCGACCAATCGACCGCGAACTCGGGCAGGATGTCGCCGGTCCGCACGAGTGTGCAGAGCGCACCCGCTGGCTGGTCCGGACGGCACTGCTCCACCGGCTCCGGATCCCGCACGCCGCGGTCGCCCATCTTGGCCACGAGCGTGACGTCCGACCAGGTCTCGCCGTGGTCGTCGGAGAAGATCACGCCGACGTTGTCACCGCGAATGCCGCGCCTGTTCTGCGAGCTGACGATGTAGTTGAAGCCGTCGATCACGGTGCCGTCGGGATGCACCACGATCTGGTTGCCGATCGTCTGCGTCCTCGACGCCTTCGGCGCGAAGATCGGGTGCGCGGTCTCCCACGTCAACCCGTTGTCCGTCGACCGCGCGAACCACGCCGGGCCGTGCCAGGCAAGCGAGTTTGCGTAGGCCTGAGGCGGCGTCAGTGGGTTCTCGTTAGGCGAGGCGATCCGGTCCCATACGGCGTAGACGTACGCTGAGTTGGCGGGGTCGGCGGTGATCGACTCCTTGTCGTTGAAGAGATTCGCGAGCGGCCCCGACCGCGAATTGTCGGCTCGGATCACCCGCGGAGTGCTCCAGCTGTCCCCGCCGTCGTCAGAAAAGCTTGCCAGTACGGCGTTGCGAGCGGTGGACCGGTCGGTGGACAGGCTGATGGCGTGCAGGCGGCCGTTCGGCGAGAAGGACAGCCACGGGTCAGACGACCGCTCGTAGTAGCCGGGGTCGCCCTGTTCCGCGCCGGCGCAGCGGCTGAAGTCCGGCGAGTCGGTCCTGGCCCAGGTGCCGCCGGCATTGTCCGAGACGAGCACCTGAAGCCCGTGTGCGCCGCCGTCCGACCAGCGGTCCTGCTGGATGAAGCCGACGAGGTTCTCCGGGTTCGTCGGGTTCACGACGAACCACGGCTCCACCTCGGAGTTCTGGTACAGGAACGCGCCTCCGCCTTCGCCCGACCCACCACAGCCGGGTGCGAAGAGGCTGCTTCCGGGGCTCGCGAGGACCGGTCCGAACGTCGTGTACGGACCGGCGGTGGCCGAAGCGGCCGCCACCGCCAGCGAGGTTCCCACGAGCGCGAGCGCGACGAGTAGTCGCCTCATGCTCCCTCCTTCCATGAAGATGAATGCGCAGGGAGAATGCGCGCTTTGCCTCTACCCAGCGGCGGGGGTGTTCATGCCGGTTGCAGCTAGAGCGCGACGATCGCGTCGACCTCGACGTCCGCGCCCTTCGGCAGCGCGGCCACGCCGATCGCCACGCGTGCCGGCGGCTCGGCAGTGCCGAAGAACGACCCGTACGCATCGTTCACGCGCGCGAAGTCGCTCATGTCGGTCAGGTAGACGGTGCAGCGGACCGCGTCCGCGAGCGATCCGCCCGCCGCCTCGCACACCGCGGCGAGGTTCTCGAGGCAGCGCCGGGCCTGCCCTTCGACGTCCTCCTTTACGATCTCGCCGGTCGACGGATCGAGTGGTATCTGACCCGAGCAGAACAGGAGGCTGCCACTCCGGATCGCCTGGCTGTAGGGGCCGATCGCCTCCGGGGCCTGGTCTGTCGAGACTGCCTGTCTGAGTGCCATGAGTCGCAGCCTATTCGTGACTCCGCCATGAGTTCGCGCTAGCCTCTTGAGTGGACCGTGCTAGGCGGGGAGGTAGCGGTGCCCTGTCACCTGCAATCCGCTCTAGCAGGGCTGAATTCCCGTTCGAGGGACTTCGGCTCTCGGGGCCAGTACGCCGGACCGAGGCGTCGATGGCCGGGTCCCGCGCGGCGAGCGCTCGCGAACCAGGTCAGATCCGGGAGGAAGCAGCCTTAAGCGATACCGCTCGTGCGCCGCGGGCAAGCCTGGCCGGAGCCGAAGAGCGGCGGGCACGCCCGAGATCGAGTCACAGAGACGGGTGCACGGTCCGCTGCTTTGCGGAAGCACGGGGCGGTGCCCCGTGCGCACCGATGCCTTTCTCTCATGCCCGAGCCGCTCGACATCGTCCGCCAGCTGGCTGAGCGCTGGAACGCCGGCGACATTCAGGGCGTGCTCGACCTGTACGCCGACGACGTGGTGATGCGGACCGGTGAGCACTGGCCGGAACGCCACGTCGTAGAGGGAAAGGCCGCGTTTCGCGAAAGCATCGACGAGTGGCTGAGCGTCTGGGAATCGACCGAGCTCGAGACCGACCACGTCGAGCTCTACGGCGACAGGGTCGTCGCGCGGGGCGCATGGGTCTCGAAGGGACGGGCCAGCGGGGTCGACGGGAGGATGCCCGTCGACATCATGCTCACCATCCGGGATGGGAAGATCGCAGGTGTTGACTGGTTCGCAGACCACGCAAGCGCCGTCGCAGCCGCCCGCGGCGCCTGACCTCGAGACACTCGACGCCGTCCAGCGGCGCGTGCTCTGGCTCGCGACCGCCATCGTTCATCACGCCAACCGCGTGCGCGAGAATCGCTCCGGGGTGAAGGTGGGCGGCCACCAGGCCTCGAGCGCGTCGATGGTGAGCCTCATGACGGCGCTCTGGTTCTCGGAGCTGCGGGCCGAGGACCGCGTGTCGGTGAAGCCGCACGCCTCGCCGGTGCTCCACGCCATCAACTACCTGCTCGGCCGGCTCGAGCGGTCCTATCTGGAGTCGCTGCGCGCCTTCGGCGGGCTGCAGAGCTACCCGAGCCGGACGAAGGACCCGGACCCGGTCGACTACTCGACCGGCTCCGTGGGCATCGGCGCCACGGCGCCGATCTGGGGAGCGATCGCGCGCCGCTACCTGGAGCACCACCGCTTCGAGGCGCCGGCGCGCGGGCGCGAGATCGCGCTGCTCGGCGACGCCGAGCTCGACGAGGGCGCCGTCTGGGAGGCGATCGCGGACCCGTGGGTAGCGCGCCTCGGCGAGGTGCTGTGGGTGGTGGACCTGAACCGCCAGTCGCTCGACCGCGTGGTGCCGGACATCGCGTTCGGCCGCCTCGCTGGGATGTTCGAGGCCGCGGGGTGGCAGGTGGTCACCGTGAAGTACGGCCGCAAGCTCGAGGCGCTCTTCGAGCGCGCGGGCGGCGAGGACCTGAGACGCCGCATCGACGAGATGCCGAACGAGGAGTACCAGCGGCTGCTGCGCGCCGACCCGGCCGAGCTGCGCGAGCGGTTGCCAGGTCGCAACGCCGGCCTCGGAGCGCTCGTCGGCGACCTGCCCGACGGCGAGCTGCGCGCGGCCTTCCGCGACCTCGGCGGCCACGACCTCGGCAAGCTGGTGGAGGCCTACCGTGCCGTTCAGCACGACCGGCCGACGGTGATCTTCGCCTACACGATCAAGGGCTGGTCGCTCCCGATCGAGGGGCATCCCGAGAACCATTCCGCGCTACTGACGCGCGAGCAGTTCGTGGAGCTCGCCAAGCAGCTCGAGGCGGATGCGGACGATCCGTGGGCGCCCTTCGACCCGGGCAGCCCCGAGGGTGAGCTCGCGGCGGCGGCAGGGGCGGCGCTCGCGCGCGACGACCCCGCTCCGCGCCCTCCGCCGGAGGTGCCGGCGGCCCTCGGGCGCAAGCACCGCGGCAAGGAGTCGACCCAACAGGCCTTCGGCCGCTTCTTCGTGGACCTCGTGCACGAGGCGCCCGATGTGGCCGAGCGGGTGGTCACCGTAAGCCCGGACGTGGCCAGCTCCACCAACCTCGGCGGGTGGATCAACAAGTCGGGGATCTGGTCGGTGGGCGAGCGGCGCGACTGGTTCGCCGACGACTCGCAGACGCTGGTGCACTGGCACGAGACGCCAAGCGGCCGCCACATCGAGCTCGGCATCGCCGAGACGAACCTCGTCGGGCTCCTGGGTGAGCTCGGCGCCACCTGGAGCCGCCACGGCCAGCCGCTGTTCCCGATCGGCACAATCTACGACCCGTTCGTGGGCCGCGCGCTCGAGCCGTGGTCGTTCGGCATCTACGCGGGCGGGCAATCGATCCTCATCGGCACGCCCTCCGGCGTCTCGCTCGCGCCCGAGGGCGGCGCGCACCAGTCGATCGTCACGCCGTCGATAGGGATCGGCCAGCCGGGCTGCACGTTCTGGGAGCCGGCCTTCGGGCAGGACCTCGAGTGGACGCTCCTGCACGCGCTCTCTCGGCTGGGCCGTCCGGACGGCGAGTCGGCCTACTTCCGGCTCTCCACCCGGCCGATCGAGCAGTCGCTCGGGGGCGACGACGCCTCCGGCGAGCGCCGCGAGCTGGTGCTCGCGGGCGGCTATCCGCTGCGGCGCGTGGACGGAACCCCGGCCGTGACGATCGTCGGCATGGGCGCGGCGATGCCCGAGGTCCTGCGCGCCGCGGACGCGCTGGGCGAGCGAACCGAGGTGATCTGCATCACGAGCGCGGACCTCCTCCACCGGGCGCTTCGTGCACGGGCCGGGTTCGGCGAGCACCCGACGGAGATCCTCGACCAGCTCTTCCCCGGGAACCGCGCCGCGCCCATGGTCACGGTGCTCGACGGCGACCCGAACGCGCTTGGCTTCCTCGCGGCCGTGAACGGGGTGCCGCTCACGCCGCTGGGGGTCACGCGCTTCGGCCAGTCGGGCGACCTCGAGGACGTCTACCGCCACCACGAGATCGACGCCGAGAGCGTCGTCGGGGCGGCTCTCGACCTGCTCGACTAGCGCGCGACCACTTCGAGGAGGGCCTCGACCACCATCGGGTCGAAGGCCCTCCCCGACCCGGCGCGGATCAGGGCGATCCCCTCCTCGCGTGTGACGGCCGGCGCGTGGAAGCGCTCGCTCGTGACGGCGCCGAAGACGTCGGCCACCGCGGCGATCCGCGAGAACAGCGGGATCTCCTCGCCGATCAGCCCGTTGGTGTAGCCGGATCCGTCCCAGCGCTCGTGGTGATAGCGGACGACCGCCTTGGCCTGAGCGGGGATCGCATCGTCACGGAGGAACTCGAGCCCGAGCAGCGGGTGTCGCATCATCAGGTCCCACTCGTCCGGCGCGAGCGGCCCGGGGTTGTGGACGAGGCTGGGCGGCAGAGCGAGCTTGCCGATGTCCTGGAGGAAGAGCCCCGCGCCGAGCTCCTGCAGCGAGTCGTGCGGTACAAGCCTGCGACCGATCAGCAGGCCCAGGACGGTGGCGTCGATCGCGTGCTCGACGATGTAGAGGGCCGGTCCGGCGCCGTTGGTTGCGAACGCCTCGTCATCGCTCCCCACGACCTCGTCGACGATGCGGCCGGCCACGTCCATCAGCTCGTCGAGGATCTCGTGCGGAAGCAGCGTGCCCGGCATCGTGGCCGCCTCCTCGAACGCGCGCGCGAGCGCAACACGCGCCTGATCGCGCGTCTGAACCGACAGCGAATGCGGAGTCTGGGTCTCCACACCGTTTTTATCGGCAATCGAGCGCGGCAATTTGACCACGCCGCGGGAGGTCGCTGGTTCGAACCCAGCCGCGCCCATCTGACCGCGCGGCTGGGGCGGCGTGCCGCCCCAGCCGACGTGGACATGCCAACGCGGGTCTTGCTGCGTTGTCAGTTGAGCGCTCGAAACTCGATTCCGTCGACGAAGAACGCTCCCGTCGAGTTGGGCGCTACAACGGCGCCGGTGTGACCGTCGACGACGACTTGACCGTCTCCATCGGCGGCTTGCGCGACGACGCCCAGCTCGACGTGGAACTTGTTGTCGGCCGGTCGATAGCCGGGCGGCAGGAAGAACGCCGTCTGGCTGGTCCCGGTGCAGGTGATCGCGCCCTTGAGATGGACGATCCCCTCACCGTCCTTGAAGAAGGCGGCAGTCTCATAGTGGCCGCCGAGGTTGGTACATCCGGTCTCGAACGCCGGGTTCCCCGCGCTCCCTACCTCACGGTAGGCCTCGGGCGCGGTGTTGACCACTCGCTTCGCTGTCTTGCCATCCGGTAGCGCAACGGCGGAGGCCGACATGGCAACGCTCAAGGCGACCACGGCCACGACCAGTGCCGGGGACGGCCGTCGGATTGTTCGCTTCACTTCATCTGTCCTCTCGTCGGTTGTCGCTGTCTTCCAGGCACCTGGAGCCTGAGCGCCGACGGTTGGAGTTAGGTAGTTGCCCGGTAAACACCCAGACGCTTAGCGGTCCGACGCGGCCCCCGTCACATGCGGTGGTTATGCTCGATTCAACGATGCTTTCGCTCTATCGCCGCCACCGCCCGAGGACGTTCGACTCGGTTGTGGGCCAGGAGCACATCGTCAAGACGCTCCGCAACGCGATCGAGCTGGACAAGGTCCACCACGCCTATCTGTTCGTCGGCTCGCGCGGGACCGGGAAGACGTCAATGGCGAAGCTCCTCGCCTGCGCCCTCAACGCGGAGGGCGGCGCGCGGGCTGATTTCGACCCGGAGTCGCCGTCGGCGAAGGCAATCCTGGCCGGGGCCTCGCTGGACGTGGTCGAGATGGACGCAGCGTCCAACAACTCGGTCGACGACATCCGCGAGCTGCGCGAGAACGTGGCGCTCGCCCCCATGCAGGGAGGCAAGCGCGTCTACATCCTCGACGAGGCGCACATGCTCACGACAGCCGCGTGGAACGCGTTCCTGAAGACGCTCGAGGAGCCGCCGCAGCACGTGGTGTTCGTGCTGGCGACGACCGAGCCGCACAAGGTGCCGGCGACGATCATCGACCGCTGCCATCGCTTCGACTTTCAGCGCCCGTCGCTGGAGCAGATCGCAGGCGTGCTGAAGCGCGTGGCGAGCGAGGAGGGGATCGAGATTCCCGACGCCGCCGTCGGGATGCTCGCCCGCGCCGCGACGGGCTCCTTCCGCGACGCGCTCGGCACGCTCGAGCAGCTCGTGACCTACGGCGGCGTCGAGGTAAAGCTCGACGATGTGCTCGAGATCCTCGGCGTGGCCGACGCCGAGCTGGTGCTGGCGGCCGGCGAGGCGCTCGCGGAGCGCGACCCGCGCGAGGCGCTCCTCACGGTGCGGTCGCTGTCCGAGTCGGGGCGCGACTTCACGCAGTTCATGCGCGACCTGTCGGCGCACCTGCGCCACGTGTTCGTGGTGCAGACGCTCGGGCACGTGCCGGACTCGTTCTCGGTCACGGCCGGGCACACCGACCGGCTGGCCGCCCAGGCCGATTGCCTCTCACAGGGCGAGATCCTCCGCGCGATCGACTTCCTGGCTGCGGCGATCGCCGCTGTGAAGGATGGAAGCGAGCCGCGCATCCAGCTGGAGATGGCGCTGTTGAAGGCGACACAGCCTCAGGCCGACCTGTCGCTCCAGGCGCTTATGTTCCGAATCGACCAGCTTGAAGCGGCCATTGGCGCCCCGGCAGCCGCTGCCTCCTCGACTGCGCCGGCCGAACGACCGCCATCGAAGGAGGCCCCCTCGGCCGCCGCGCCCGCTTCCGCTCCGACCTCAGCCACCGCGTCCGCGTCCGCTCCGGCTCCGTCCTCCGCCTCCACGGCGTCCGCTCCGGCTCCGGCCTCCGCCGCGTCCGCTTCCGCTCCGGCCTCGGCCTCCGCCTCCAGCGCTCCCGGTTCCGCGTCTCCGCAAGGGGCGGCCGCCGTCGCGGTCGACCCGCAGCCGGCCCGCCCCGTGGAGCTCGAGCAGATCGTCGGCCTATGGCCCGCCATCGCGGACGCCGTCGGCGAGCAGAACGGCATGCTCGGCGCCGCCCTCTCCGCGGCCACCCCGCTCACCATGGACGCCGACCGCCTCACGATCGCCTTCCCCGCCGATGCCGCGTTCGTGAAGAAGAAGGCAGAGAAAGGTCGCGATCTCGTAGCAAACGCGGTGCGTGGCATGACGGGCCAGCCGCTCACGCTGGTCTTCGAGCTCAGCGACGCCGCCATGCCGGCCGCCGGCCCCGCGACGCTCGATCACGACCAGCTGATCGAGCGGCTGCGCGCGGAGTTCGGCGCGGAGGAAGTCTTCGATCAACCCGATGAGGAGAGCGACTGATGGGTCAGCCGAACCTGAACCAGATGATGAAACAGGTCCAGAAGATGCAGGCCGACATGGCGAAGGCTCAGGAGGAGCTGAAGAACGAGGTCGTGGAGGCCAGCGCCGGAGGCGGCATGGTGACCGTGAAGATCAGCGGCGAGCTGGAGCTGAAGGAGCTGACGATCGACCCCGACGCCGTGGACCCCGACGACCTCGAGATGCTCCAGGACATGGTTCAGGCAGCGGTGAACGAGGCAATCCGCTCCGCGCAGGAGCTGGCCGCGTCGAAGATGAACGCGGCGGCGGGCGGCCTGGCCGGGCCGGGCGGGCTGGGCGGGCTCGGTATCCCCGGGCTCTAACAACTGGCATTGAAGGATGGGACTGTCCTGGATAAGGCTGCGTATAGGCGCCTAAACCAGGACGGTCACCCCGTTCACCGCTGCCGTTCGAGCGTGCCCGTCATGCCCGCAGGTAGCCGCCCTCGCGGCTAGCCTCTACTCCCCTTGTTCGCAGCACCGGTCAACCGGCTCATCACCGAGCTCAGTCGCCTGCCCGGCATCGGGCAGCGCACCGCTCAGCGGCTTGCATTCCACATCCTCAGCACCTCCGAGGAGGAGGCACTCGGGCTCGCCGATGCCATTCGTGAGGTGAAGGCGACCGTCGGCTATTGCGAGGTCTGCTTCAACCTGGCCACCGAGGCCACCTGTCGCATCTGTCAGGACGAGCGGCGAGAGGCGGCCACGATCTGCGTGGTCGAGCAGCCGAGCGACGTCATCCCGATCGAGCGCTCGGGCGAGTTCCACGGCCGCTATCACGTGCTCGGCGGGGCGCTGTCGCCGATCGACGGCGTCGATCCCGAGGATCTCCACATCTCCGAGCTCCTGGGGAGGGTGGACAACGGCGCCGCGGTGCGCGAGGTCGTGATCGCCACCAACGCGACCACTACTGGTGAGGCCACCGCCCTCTACCTCGCGGACGCGCTCCGGGAGCGCGCGCCGGAGGTCGTGGTCACCCGGCTGGCGAGCGGACTGCCGGTGGGCTCCGACCTCGAGTACGCGGACGAGATCACGCTGGGCCGCGCGTTGAGAGGCCGGCAGACGATCTAAGCGCGAGCGACTCAAGGGGTCAGACCCCTTGAGTGTCTGCGACTTAAGGGGTCTGACCCCTTTTGCGGATCAGGCCATAGTCCTGCTTCGCGAGCAGGATCCGCCCTACCGCCTCGTCCAGCCGGCGCCGCGGCACGCGGCCGCGCTGCACCGCCCTGAGCACGGCGATGTAGGCCGCCTGCTGGTCGCCCGTGCTCCCCGAGATGTAGAGCATGTCCGCGCCGGCGCGGAAGGCCTGGACGGCGGCGTCGGGCACCGTGTGGAGCGCGGTAATCGCCGGGTCCGCCAGATCGTCGGTCATCGCCACGCCCTTGAAGTGCAGCTCGCGGCGCAGGAGCTGCGACGCCACCGTCTTCGACAGGGAGGCGGGAACGGTGAAGTCGCTGAACGGGTAGAGCGCGGAGCCGATCACCACCCCCGGAACCCCCGCGTCGATCGCCGCGCCGAACGGGATCAGGTCGCGGTCGCGCAGCTCGTCGAGACCCAGGCCGACCGTCGCGGGGCCGTCCTCGGTGGACTGGTCGGTGGCCCCGAGCCCGGGGAAGTGCTCGACCGCGCTGAACACTTGCTCTTTCCGGTAGGCGCGGACCGTCTCCTTCGCGTAGCCCGACACCTCCTCGGGGTCGTCCGAGTAGATGCGCGACCCGAGCGCCGAGCCGGTCTCAGTCCCGCCCACGTCGATCACCGGACCGAGCACGCCGGTGACGCCCAGCGCGCGCAGGCTCGCCCCGGATGCGCGCGCCTCCGCCGACGCAGCGCGAGCGGACTTCACGTCGGCCGGCGATGCGGATGGCGGAAGGTCCGGGAACGAGTTGAGCTCGCCGCCCTCCTGGCTCGCGAAGACCCATGGCCGCACATGGCGGCGCTCACGGGCCACGACTGCGGCCTCGCCGGTGAGCGCGCTCAGCTGGCCCTGCTCCACGTAATTCGACACCGACAGAACGATCCCGCCGAGGTCGAGACGGCGCAGGCGGCCGAAGATCTCGGCAGTCGAGTCGGTGCCGCGGAAGCCGAACAGGAACAGCTGCGCGACCTTGCGCTCGGTGGACAGCCGCCGGGCAACGTCCGCGACCCTGCGCGGGAAGGCGGCCCCGCCGCCGCCACGCTCCCGTGCGGGCGGGGGCACGATCTTCGCGAGGAACGAGATCCGCTCCCTGGGCGTCGCGCGGCCGGGAGTGGGCACGCTGGCAGCGGTCTCGCCATCCTCGTCGTGCCCCGCGCCGACCACCACGCCGGCGGCACCCGCCGCGAGTGCGAGGACCACGAGCAGCGCAAGGGCGAGACGGCGCCGGTCGGGTTTGGATCGCACGCAGGCGAACGCTACAAAGCGCAGGCGGGCTCCGCGCCGGGGGCGCGGGCTATCGTTCGGCGCCATGCCGCCTGCCGGTACCGACACCGTCGTCATGAAGTTCGGCGGCACCTCCGTCGCCGACGCCGAGCGCATCAAGCGCGCGGCCCAGCGCATCGTGCGCGCGAAGGAGGCGGGCACGAGCGTGGTGGCGGTGCTCTCGGCACGCGGAAAGCACACGGATGAGCTGGTCTCGCTTGCCTACGAGGTCTCCGAGAGGCCCGACCCGCGCGAGATGGACATGCTGCTCTCGACCGGCGAGCGCGTGACCTGTGCGCTTGCCGCGATGGTCATCAACGACCTGGGTCACGAGGCGATCTCGCTCACCGGCTCCCAGGCGGGGATCGTCACCGACAGCGGGCACACGAAGGCCCGCATCATCGAGATCAAGGCCGACCGCATCCGGCGCGGGCTCGACGACGGCAAGATCGTGCTCGTGGCCGGCTTCCAGGGCGTGTCCCAGGA
Source organism: Actinomycetota bacterium (assembly GCA_046726915.1). Taxonomy (GTDB): domain Bacteria; phylum Actinomycetota; class Thermoleophilia; order Solirubrobacterales; family Thermoleophilaceae; genus JACVRW01. Next base: position 8,701 of record JBKPBS010000037.1, on the reverse strand, counting down.
CTCCCTCGACGTGACCACGCTCGGCCGCGGCGGCTCGGACACCACCGCCGTCGCGCTCGCCGCCGCCCTCGGCGCCGACGTCTGCGAGATCTACACCGACGTGGCCGGCGTCTTCAGCGCCGACCCGCGGATCGTGCCCGAGGCGCGCAAGCTGCCGGTGCTCACCTTCGAGGAGATGCTCGAGATGTCGGCGAGCGGGGCGGGAGTGCTGCAGCTCCGCTCCGTGGAGTACGCGCGTAACCACGGCGTGACGATCCACTGCCGATCCAGCTTCGAAGATGGACCCGGTACGGTGGTCCAGGACGAGGAACAGACCATGGAACGACCGCTCGTTACAGCCGTGACCCACTCGACCGCCGAGGCCCGGATCACCATCACCGGCCTTCCGGACGTGCCCGGCATCGCCGGCCGTGTGCTGACCGCGCTGGCCGAGGCGAACATCAACGTCGACATGATCATCCAGAACGAGCCGCAGTCGGCCGAGCACCTCGCCGACATGTCGTTCACGGTGCCGCGCGACGACGTCGCGCTCGCGCGCGAGTCGCTGGCGGGGCTCCAGGCTGAGCTCGGCTTCGGCGAGATCCAGTCCGACGACCGGATGGGGAAGGTGTCGGTCGTCGGGGCCGGAATGAAGAGCCATCCGGGCGTCGCCGCGAAGACCTTCACCGTGCTGGGCGAAGCGGGCGTGAACATCGAGATGATCTCGACCTCACCGATCAAGATCTCGTGCGTCGTGCGCGAGGAGCACGTGGCCGATGCCGTGCGCCAGCTGCACACGGCATTCGAGCTGGGCGCCGACGCCGTGCTTCCCGAGGACGTGGCGGGAGTGCACCGCCCGAAGGTGGCGTAGCGCGATGCGGGTCGCGGTCGTGGGCGCCACGGGGGCCGTGGGGTCAACGATGCTGGACGTGCTCCGCGAGCGCTCCTTCCCCGCGGACGAGGTCGTGCCGTTCGCCTCGGAGCGCTCCGCAGGACGCAAGCTCGACTGGGGCGAGCGGAGCCTCACCGTCGCGCCCCTGAGCGACGAGTCGATCCAGGACTTCGACGTCGCGCTGTTCTCGGCGGGCTCGGGCGTGAGCGCCGAGTGGGCGCCGCGCTTTGCCGAGGCCGGCGCGGTCGTGGTCGACAACTCGTCGCAGTGGCGCATGCACGAGGACGTGCCGCTGGTCGTCTCCGAGGTGAACCCCGAGGCGCTCGCTGGCCACAAGGGAATCGTCGCGAACCCGAACTGCACGACCATGCAGACCGTTGTGGCGCTGGGCCCGATCCTGAAGCAGGCGGGGATCGAGCGAATCGTGATGTCGAGCTACCAGGCGGTGTCCGGCACGGGCCAGCGGGCGGTCGAGGAGCTCCACGACCAGGTCGAGGCACAGCTGCACGCGAAGGAGATGCCGGCGCCCGCGGTCTACCCCCACCAGATCGCCTTCAACGTCCTTCCGCAGGTGGAGACCTTCATGGACGGCGACGACTACACGACCGAGGAGCGCAAGTGCATGCGCGAGACGAGCAAGATCCTCGGGCGCGACGATATCGGCGTCTCGGCCACCTGCGCGCGCGTGCCGGTATTCACCGGGCATTCGGTCTCCGCGAACGTGCAGACTCGCGAGCCGCTTTCCCCGGACGAGTGCCGCGAGCTGCTCGCGGGGTCGCCGGGCCTCACGGTCATCGACGACCCGGCCAACGGCCTCTACCCGACCGCCATCGACGCCGCGGGCCGCGACGACGTGCTCGTGGGCCGCATCCGCCGCGACCCCTCGCACGAGCGCTGCCTCAACCTCTGGATCGTGGGGAACAACCTCCGCAAGGGCGCCGCCACGAACGCGGTGCAGGTGGCGGAGCTCCTGCACGTGCGCGGTCTGCTGCGCGCGGCGCGCGCCGTCTAGCTCGCCTCGACCGGGCGGCGCTCTTCGTCCACGACCACGGGCTCCTGCCGGGCCATGCGCGCCAGCTCGCGGCGCGAGGGCACGCCGAGCTTCCGGTAGATGCTGCGCGCGTGGGTTCGCACCGTCTCGATCCCGATCGCGAGCTCCTCCGCGATCTCCGAGTTGGTGCGCCCGTCCTGGAGCAGCTCCAGCACCTCGGCCTCGCGGGCGGTGAGCCCGGTGCCCTCCGCTCCGAGCTGATCTACGCCGCCCCCGGCCGTGGCCGAGCGCGGCAGCACGTGCATCCCCCGCGACGCGAGATGAATCGCATTCACGATGTCGCGCGCCTGGGTCTCCTTGGACAGGCATCCGGTCGCCCCGAAGGAGAGCATCTGGGTGCACTCCGCCGCCGTCGGCCGGTTCGCCAGCACTACGATCTTGGCGTCGGGCAGCCGCTGATGCAACGCAAGCAGGTCGGTGGGCCCGCTCAGCGCGCCGAAGCTGATGAGCACGACGGCGGGCGAGTGCTTCGCCACGACGGACTCGAGCTCCTGCATCGGGACGTCGCTTGCCACCAGATCCAGGCTCGGGTCCTCGCCGATGAGGACCGACAGGCCGATCGCAATCAGGTCCTCGAACTTGCTCGCGACTACCGTCGCCATGAGGGGGACAACGGGTGAGCTTCCATTCTCACCCTGGGGTTACCCGATCTGGCTAGAACTTATGCCGAGTTATGCGGCAACGAGTTCTGCAACCTTGCGCTGCACGTCGCCTGTGGAGACGACATGCTTGCCCATCCCGAGCTCCTTCGGCTCGAGGCCGAGCGCCAGGCCCACCATCTGGGGCAGGTGAAGGACCGGGATGCCGAGGTCGCGCTCCACGAACTTCTGCGCGGCGGGCTGCTGCATGTCGAGGTTCAGGTGGCAGAGCGGGCAGGGGGTCACTAGGCAGTCGGCGCCGGCGTCGATCGCGTCCGCGAGGTGGCGGCCGGCCTGCCGCAGCGACGTGGTCCGGTTCATCGTGATCACCGGGAAGCCGCAGCACTTGCGCGCGCCCGCGTACTCGACGGCGTCGCCGCCCAGCGCCTCGATCAGGAGGTCGAGGTAAGCGTCTCGTTGGGGGTGCTCGTCGAAGCCGAGCCGCTTCGACGGCCGCACGATGTAGCAGCCGTAGAAGGGCGCGATCCGGAGCCCTGTGAGCGGGCGCTGAACGCGCTCGCGGAGCGCGTCGAAGCCGATCTCCTCGGCGAGGATCCAGAGGAAGTTCTTGTTCCACCACTCGCCGCCGGCCTGGTAGGAGAGGCCCTCGGGCTGGAGGTGCTTGTTGACCTCGCCGCGGTAGTCGGAGCTCGCGTCGAGGCGCTCCTGGCACTCCGACTGTGCGCCCTGGCAGGTGGAGCAGATGTTCATCATGCCCGCGGCGCCGTCCACCTGCTGGGCCATGGCGAACGTGCGCGCGTTGAGCGTGTCCGCCAGCTCCTGGTTGTGCTCGGCGATCACGCCGGCGCCACAGCAGTTCGCGCGGTCGAGCTCGACCAGTTCGAGGTCGAGCAGCGGTGCCACCTTTGCGACGGAGCCGTGCAGCTCCGGGGTGAATCCCCGTGACACGCACCCGGGCCAGTACGCCAGCTTCATTCGCTCTCCTCGCCCATCTCGCCGACGATGTAGAGGTTCAGCTCGATGCGCTCGTCGTGCGACTCGATCTCGTGGAAGATGCGTCGCACCTGCTTCTGGTCGGGCAGCTTCGGATGCAAGAACACCTTCTTCGGCGCGACCTTGCCGGAGCGCAGCCCACGCAGGGCGGTCGGGAGCTCGCGCGTCATCTGCTTCGCGCCCGAGGGCCGGAGCTGGCCCTTGACGAGCGATCCGTCGCCGAAGGAGCGCGGCAGTAGCTGGGCCTCGTGGTTCGTGCCCCAGCGCTCCACGATCCCCACGAACGCGCGCTCGTGTCCGTAGCCGTTGTTCGAATCCTTGATGCCGTAGTCGTCCGTCGCGCGGCGGCGCAGGCGCATGATCTGGTTCATCGGCGCCACGTCCTTCGGGCAGACCTCGACGCAGGCGAAGCAGTGGGTGCAGTCGTAGATGCCGTGCGGGTCCTCGGCGAGGTCCGTGAGGCGCGCCTCCTCCTCGCCGTCGCGCGGATCGCCGACGAAGCGGTATGCCTTCGCAAGCGCGGCGGGGCCGACGAAGTCGGGGTCCACCTCCATCGACAGGCAGGCAGACACGCACACGCCGCAGTGGATGCACGCCATCGCCTGGGTCACGTCGAGCATGGCCTCCGCGGGCACGATGTACTCCTGCCCCTCGGGCGGCTCCTCGGCGGGGACGAGCCACGGGACGATGCGGCGCACCTTCTTCCAGTGCACCGCCTCCATGTCTGTGACGAGGTCCTTGACGACCGGCATGTTGCCCATCGGCTCGACGGTGATCACGCCGTCGCGGCCACGCTCCGCGGCCTCGCCGATGCGCGTGTTGCACGCGAGGGCGGAGCGGCCGTTGATGCGCACGCCGCACGAGCCGCAGATCGCGGCGCGGCAGGAGCAGCGGATCGCGATCGAGGCGTCCTCGCGGTCCTTTACCTGGAGGATCCCGTCGAGCACCGAGCGCTCCGGCGGGAGCTCGACGTCGTAGTCCGCCCAGTAGGCGGGCTCGGCCGACTCGGGGTCGAAGCGGCGGATCTTCAGCTTGAAGTTGGCCATCAGTACGTGCGCTCCTCGGGCTCCCACTGGGTCATGGTCACGGGCGAGTAGGAGAGCTCGGGCTCGGCGCCGTTAGCCGAGACGTTGATGTGCTTGAGCCACTCGTCGTCGTTGCGATCCGGAAAGTCGGTCCGGAACTGCGCGCCGCGGCTCTCCTTGCGCTCGATCGCGGAGATGACGATCGCCTCGGCGTTGTCGAGCATGAACTGGAGCTCGAGCGCGCCGAGCACGTCCTGGTTGAACACAGTGCCCTTGTCGTCGATGGCCACGTCCTGCGCCTCCTCCTTGAGGCGGCGCACCGTCTCAAGTGCGGTGTTCAGCCCCGCCTCGTCGCGGAAGACGGCCACGTACTTGTCCATGGTCTTGCCGAGCTCGGCCTTCAGCTCCGAGACACGGCGCTCGCCGCTGGCGCGCCCGACGACCGCGCGGATCTCCCGCTCCTCGTCCCGGAGGGCCGCGGCCGCGGGCTCGGGCATCCCCATGCCGTGGATCGCGGCGGCGGCGTGCTCGCCGGAGCGGCGGCCGAACACGAGCGTGTCGAGCAGCGAGTTGGCGCCGAGCCGGTTGCCGCCGTGCACCGACACGCAGGCGCACTCGCCGGCCGCGTAGAGCCCCGGGATGGGCGTCTGGCCGTGGATGTCGGTCCTCACGCCGCCCATCACGTAGTGGTTGCCCGGCTTGATGTGGATCGGCTCGCTCGTGATGTCCACTCCCGCGAAGTCGCGTCCCACGTTCACGATCTCGCGGAGCGCCTCGTGAATGCGCTTGCGCGGCACGACGGTGATGTCGAGCGCTACCGTGCCGTCCGGGAAGCCGCGGCCCTCGTCGATCTCGGTCTGCTCGGCGCGCGAGACCACGTCGCGGCTCGCCAGCTCCATCTTGTTGGGCGCGTACTTCTCCATGAAGCGCTCGCCCGCGGCGTTGTAGAGGTGGGCCCCCTCGCCGCGGGCTCCCTCGGTGATGAGGAGGCCGAGCCCGGCGAGCGTGGTCGGGTGGTACTGGATCATCTCCATGTCCATCAGGGGAGCGCCGACGCGGTACGCCATTGCGATCCCGTCCCCCGTGCAGATCAGGGCATTCGTGGTGGGGTCGTAGATCTGCCCGTTGCCGCCGGTGGCGAGGATCACGGCCTTGGCGGCGAACAGCTCCATGGCGCCGTCGCGGATGTTGCGCGTGGCCACGCCCGCGATCCGGCCGTCGTCGTCCTGCACGAGCGCGGTGGAGAACCACTCCTCGTAGCGCGTGACCTCCTCGTGCTTCATGAGCTGCTCGTAGAGCACGTGGAGAATCGCCTGGCCCGTGATGTCCGCGACGTAGTACGTCCTCGCCGCCGACGCCCCGCCGAATGCGCGCTTGCCCAGCCGGCCTCTTTCGTCCCGGTGAAAGGTGACACCGAGGTGCTCGAGGTGGAGCAGCTCATTCGGCGCCTCGCGGCACATGATCTCGATGGCGTCCTGGTCGCCGAGGTAATCGGAGCCCTTGACCGTGTCGAAAGCGTGCGACTCCCACGAGTCCTGCGGGTCAAGCGCCGCATTGATACCGCCCTGAGCCGCGTTGGAATGTGACCGAACGGGATGAACCTTCGAAATGATCCCGACCGAAGCCCCCATCTCGGCCGCGGCAAGAGCGGCGCGCTGGCCCGCTAGGCCAGCCCCGATGACCAGTACATCGTGCTGCGGCATGCGGCGCGGAGTCTATTCACGCCCGCCCCGAGGCCACCCCAAGGGGGCGAACAGGGGCCCCCTTCGACTTAACCGCGTAATGCGCGGTCAAAGTGAAGAGCACCCCCTCGACGGGAGGGTTGCGGAGCTTGCGCGGCGGCAGCATGGGGTGGTTACCCGCGCTCAGCTCGTGGCGCTGGGGTTGGGCGAGGACGCGATCGACTGGCGGGTAAGGAGGCGGAGGCTCCACACCGTGCACCGGGCCATTTACGCCGTTCGCCATCTGGCACTCACGCGCAACGGACGATTCATGGCCGCGGTGCTTGCGTGCGGAGAGGGGGCGGCGTTGAGCCACTTCAGTGCTGCCGTTCTGTGGGGAATTCTCGAGGGTGAGGGTCAGAAAATCCATGTGACGGCGCCGAAGAACAGGCGGTCTCGCGGGCTAGTCGTGCACTGGGCCCCGCTGGAAGGCGAGCGCGTGCGGCGGGATGGCATCGTCGTGACCACCCCGGCGCGGACCCTGATCGATCTCGCCGATGTCGTGCCGCGGAGGAGGATCCTGGAACGCGCTTTCGATGAGGCCGAGTACCTGGGCCTCGACTGGAGGAGCGCAGCCCCAAGGCATGGCCGCCGCGGCAGCGGGCTCCTGACCTCAGTGCTTGCCTTTCATACGCCCGGTAGCACACGCACGCACCCAGGGTTAGAGGAAATGTTCCTCCTGTTCCTGGACGAGCGCGGCTTTCCGCGCCCCGAAGTCAACGTGTACGTCGAAGGCTACGAGTGCGACTTCGTCTGGCGCGAACAGCGGCTGATCATCGAGACCGACGGCGCCAGAGCGCACGCAACCCATAGGGCGAAGAGGCGCGATCCGGTCCGCGACGCCGACCTCCAGCTCGCCGGCTGGTTGGTGATCCGCATTACCTACATGCGGTTGTTGAACGAACCGAGCGCGGTCGAAGAGCAGATCCGGAGAGCTTTCAGGCAGGTGCCTGCAGCGCTCGCCTGACCGCGTCGACGGTGACGATCCCGCGCAGCACGCCCTCGCCGTCCACGGCCATGATCGCCCCGAGACGCGTCAGCCCCTCCTGGCTCAGCAGGTTCTCGAGCGGCTCCTCGAGCCGGACGCGGAGGCCGCTCGACCCGTCGTCCCGCGCCATCACCGTGGCGACGGTCCGCGTGTCCCGCTCCTCCGCGGGCACGCTCTCCAGGGCCTCCTTGGACACGACCCCCACGAGCCTGCCGGCCGAGTCCACGACGGGAAACCAGGGCCAGCCGTAGCGCAGGAAGAAGGTGTGCTCCGCGTAGGACACCGGGGCGTCCTCGTGGATCGCCACCGGCTCGGCGTCCATTACGTCGGCCACCCGGATGTGCTCGATCCGCCCCGCGAAGACGGCCTGCGCCTCCGCCGAGCGCGCCGCGCTGGCGAGGAAGAAGCCGATGAAGGCGAGCCAGATGCCGAAGACCGCATCGCCAGTCGCGAGCCACGCGTAGGCACCGACCCCGACCATCACGTATCCGCCCACCCTGCCCAGCCAGGCCGCGAAGCGCGTGGCCCTGTTCCGGTCGCCCGTGATCTTCCACGCGATCGACCGCGCGATCCGGCCGCCGTCGAGCGGGAAAGCCGGAATCAGGTTGAAGGCCAGCAGGAACAGGTTGATCGTCGTGAGATAGCCGAGAACGGCCGAGGTCGCGCCGCTCACGTCATCGCTGAACTGCGAGCTGTCGAAGGCCTCGGACGTGCCCGACACCATCACACCCAGCCCGAAGCAGAGCGCGGCGATGAGCACGGTCACGACCGGGCCGGCGACCGCTACCCGGAACTCCACGCCGGGCGAGTCGCTCTCCTTGCCGAGCTTGGCCACGCCGCCGAACATCCACAGGTCGATGCCACGAATCGGGATCCCGTTGCGGATCGCGACCCAGGCGTGCCCGAGCTCGTGGAGCAGGATCGAGAGGAAGAACAGCAGCGCGCTCACGACGGCCAGCGCGAAGGCGTTCGATCCGGGCGCGACGTCCTTGTAGTAGTCGGACAGCGTCCAGATGATCAGGAAGAGGACGAGGAACCAGCTGAAGTCCACTCCGATCCGGATTCCGAAGACCCGGGCCAGCTGGATTGAGCCGCCGCCGAACACGACTGGGATGGTGTCAGACCGCCGTCCCCTAGCGTGGGAGGCATGGCTGCGAAGTGGTGGACGCTCCTGGTCGTGTGCCTCTCGATCTTCATGTTGCTGCTCGACATCACGATCGTGAATGTCGCGCTGCCGGACATCCAGAAGGACCTGGGCTCCAGCTTCGAGGACCTCCAGTGGGTCGTGGACGCCTATGCGCTGGCGCTCGCCGCCCTGCTGCTTGCGTCCGGATCGCTTGCCGACCTGCTCGGGCGCCGCCGCGTGTTCGTGGTCGGCCTTGTGCTGTTCGTGGCCGCTTCGCTCCTGTGCGGGCTCTCCGCCTCGCCGACGATGCTGAACGTCTCGCGCGGG
>JBKPBS010000036.1:0-34960 GCA_046726915.1 Actinomycetota bacterium | reverse complement strand
GGCGGCAGCGCCGGCGCCGATCAGCGGCCCGGGCCGCCCCCCGGCGGGCCGGGCAGGCACGTCGGCGCGAACGGAGTGCGTGAAAAGGCGCTCAGCGGTGACGTGGCGCAGAAGGTGCGCGCCGCGGCGCTCGCGAAGGTCGAGGGCGGAACGATCGAGCGAGTGGAGACCGACGCCGACCACGGCTCGCCCTACGAGGCGCACGTCCGACGTCCCGACGGCACGGAGCTCGAGGTCCTCGTGAACAAGGACTTCGCCGTGACCGCCGTCAACGAGATGCAGCACCCCTAGCGGCGCTGCGAACTCCCCAGGGAAGCCCGGCCAGCGCCGGGCTTCCCGCGTTTTGGGGACCTTCCTATAACAGGGCTACCGCCCGGCGGGACCACCCGGAGCTTCTCGGCGCGCTCCGCGACGGCCTCGCGGTCGAGGTCGGCGACCGTGGCCGCGCCGGATTCGTCCATCAGACGGACGAATTCACTCCATGCGCGTGCCGTCGGGCGTGGGCCGCGCCGTGACCGGCCGGCCCCGGGCATCGGTTCCCGGCGCGCCCGACGAGAGCACCGCCATCGACACGGCGGTGCCAATGGCCAGCACCATGAGCGCGCCGACCGACTACCCGGGGGTTCAACCCTCAACGACCCTCAAGGGGTCTGACCCCCTGCTCGAACATCGCGGCGTAGCGCCGCCTCGCATCGCCACCCGCACTCCCGAAGTAGCTCAACAACCGGGAAACGTCGATCCAGTCCGGCGCCTCGCCGGTAATGGCTGCCGCGTGGCTGCTCCACGGCCACTGATCAGGCCGGGCGCACAGGCCTGCCTTCACCGGGTTCATCGCGAGGTAGGCGGCGACCCCCCACAGCTGCTCGTCCGTCTTGATCCGCACCGCGCCGTAGCGTCCTTGGAAGACATGGCCCGAGCGGCGATGTCGCGTGTTGAATTCGCGCGCGTACAGACTGTGCATGCGCTGCATGCCAGCACCGAGGTTCGCCAGGGGCGTTTCCAGCAGCAAATGGAGGTGGTTCTCCATGAGGCAATACGCGAGCAGGCGCCAGCGACGCTGCTTGACCGTCCCGCACAGCATCCGGAGGTACATCCGCCGATCCGCATCGTCCCGGTAGATGAGACGCTTGTCGTTGCCGCGCGCGAAGACGTGGAACACGCCACCTTCGACCTCTTCGCGCGGTTTGCGAGGCACAGAAGAGAAAAGCCATTCCGCATGAGAATCCGCCCCCGGGTCAAACCCTCAAGGGGTCTGACCCCTTTAGGTTGAGGGTTTCGTCACGCGGCGGCCGCGGATGTTTCGCCAGTTCCCGGCCCGGTGGTCGCGGCAGCGCACTTCGATGCCGTCCTGCCGCTGGGTGAGGAACAGGGAGCAGAGTGGCGCTCGCGGATTTCGGCGCTTTCCGACCCCGACCAGCGCCGAGGTGTTGATCGCGACGATGCTGTGGCCGCGGGAGAGCCGCACGCGCTTGATCAGTCCCGGTGCGCTCAGTGGCGAGTGGGTGTGACCGGACAGCCAGACACGGGCGTTGCGGCGGCGCGCGAGCAGCTCGCGGATGCGCTCGTCGGGCTTCGCGTGGAAGGCCGCCATCGCGGAGGTGAAGTGCAGGCGCGGGTCGCCCATGACGGTGCGGAAGAGCGGCCAGTGGCATGCGATCCAGCAGTCCTCGGGTCCCTCCGCGAGCTCTCGGTCGAGAAACGCGAGCGTCGCGGACGACAAGCGCCCGGCTTTCTTCCCCGGCTCGCTTCGACCCGGGCCGATCAGGATCAGGCGGGCGAAGTCAAGGTCCACGCTGAAGTTGTGCGAGGGCTGCCCGTAGGCACGCGCCCACGCGGCGGCCGTGCGCCCGTTGCCAAGGATGTCGTGGTTTCCGAGCGCGGTGACCCACGGACCCGGCAGCCCTTCGAGGAACCGCAGCGCGAGCTTGTCCTGGGCCTCCGTCCCTCGCTCGGTCACGTCGCCGATCTGAAGGTGGAGCGCCGGCGTGCCGAGCCGATCGATGTCGCGGCTCAGCGCGGCCATCCGCACGCCGGTGATCGCACCGGCGTGCAGGTCGCCGATGCAGTGCACGGTGCGCTCCCAGTCGGGCGCCGCGGCGGGCACTACGACGGCGCGTGACGCGCCACCGCGAGCCCGAACAGCCCGTTCTCGTCGGTGAAGAAGTCGTCGAGACGGAGGCCGGCGCGCGCGAGCTCCGTCTGGACCGCGTCGCGCGTGAACTTGGCGCTGATCTCGGTCCGTATCTCCTCGCCGTCCTCGAAGGTCAGCTCGAGGTCGGCACCCTCGATGTGCACGGACTGCGCCCCGTTCGCGCGCAGGCGCATCTCGATCCACGCGTTCGCCTCGTCGAAGAAGGCCACGTGCTCGAACGCCTCGGGGGCGAAATTCGCGCCCAGTCCGTCGTTCACCACGCGCAGCACGTTGCGGTTGAACTCGGCCGTGACGCCCTGGCTGTCGTTGTAGGCGGCCTCCAGCACGCTGCGGTCCTTGACGAGGTCGGTTCCGATCAGCAGCCGGTCGTCCGGCAGCATCAGCTGTCGCAGCCGCGCGAGGAACGCCGTGCGCTCGTCCGGGAACAGGTTCCCGATCGTGCCGCCGAGGAAGGCGAACAGGCGCCGCTGCCCGGCGGGCACGCGGGTGAGGTCGCGGCCGAAGTCGCCGACCACGCCGTGCACCTCGAGGCCCGGGTAGAGCTCGGTGAGCTCGGCGGCGCAGCTCTCGACCGTCGTCCGCGACACGTCGAGCGGCACGTAGCGGCGCTGCGTGCCCTCGCCCGCCATCGCGTACAGCAGCGCACGCGTCTTCGACGCGCTCCCCGAGCCGAGCTCGACCACCTCGGCCGCCCGCGAGCCGCGCACGATCTCCGGCGCCCGCCGGTTGAGGATCTCGCGCTCGCAGCGGGTGGCGTAGTACTCGGGCAGCGTCGTGATGCGGTCGAACAGCTCCGAGCCGCGCTCGTCGTAGAAGTACTTCGGCGGCAGCTGCTTCGGCTCCATGCTCAGCCCCGCCCGTACGTCGTCGGCGAGCGTGTCGCGCACGTCGAAGACGTCGATTCGCACGGTCGTCTCGCGCGGCACGTCGACAGCGCAGCGGAACCCGGCGAACAGCTGCCGGCGCTCGGGGTAGTCCCAGTTGCGGAACGTCGTCCGCGCCACGCTCGGCCGCGACGCCCATGACGGGCCGCGGAGCACCTTGTAGGGGCCGCCGAAGAAGACCTCGGAGTACTCCCGGTACGGCCACGCACGGAAGCCGGGGTAGCCGCCGAAGTCGCTGTCGGTCCACTCCCAGCAGTCGCCGGCCATGCCGAGCACCCCGTAGGGCGACGCGCCGTCGGGGAAGGCTCCGGCGGGCGCCGGTCCGAAGCCGAGCTGGTCGAGGTTCGCGACCGACTCGTCCGGCGGGTCGTCTCCCCACGGGAAGCGGCGCTTCTCGCCGGCGGCCTCGTCCCAGGACGCCGCCTTCTCCCACTCCGCCTCGGTGGGCAGGCGCGCGCCGCGCCAGCGCGCGAAGGCATCCGCCTCGTACCAGGACACGTGCATCACCGGCAGGTCCGGGTCGAGCGGCTCGATCCGGTCGAAGCTGCGCATGCGGCCGTCCTCGGTCCAGTAGAGCGGCCGCTCGACCGTGTTCGTCTCGCGCCACGCCCAGCCCGCGTCCGTCCAGAGCTCGCGGCGCCGGTAGCCGCCGTCCTCGAGGAAGGCGAGGTAGGCGCCGTTCGTGACCGGTGTGCGGTCGATCTCGAACGCGGGCATGTGGACCGTGTGCTGCGGACGCTCGTTGTCGTACGCGAACTCCGCGTCCGGCTCGCCGAGCGGGAACGCTCCCCCGTCTATCCGGACTGTGCCGTCCGCGTCCCAGCCGCCGTCCGGAAGCGGACGGCGCTCGGGCGCGAAGACACCGGGCGCGCCGAGCTGGAGGGTCTGCAGCATGGTCTCGTTGTGCTGGTGCTCGTGCTGGACGACCATCTCCCAGACCGGCCCGACGCGCGCGACACGGTCGAGCACCTCGAGCGAGCGTGCACGCGTCTCGGCCATGTACTCGAGCGCCTCGCTGCGCCTGAGGTAGGGCAGGTCACCGCGGTCGGCCCGGGGCGTCTCGGCGGCGTCGTAGACCACCGCGAGATCGGGTCGCAGTGGCGGGAGGCCGCCGGTGCGCTGCGCGAGCCAGAGGTCCTCGAAGGCGGCGATGTGGCCGAGATCCCACACGAGCGGGCTCATCAGCGGGTCGTGGACGCGGTCGAGATCCTCGTCGCTCACGCTCTCCACGAGCGCAAGGGTCCGACGCCGAGCCTCGCCCAGCAGCTCGCGCGCGTCGGTGGAGAGCAGCACGGCCGGCACGGTTCCCCTGTCTCGGCTCCCGAACAAGCGTTACACGGTAGCCACCTCGAAGTGTCCGCCAGGCCAGGGCGCGCCGGCGTAACGCTCGATGACGGGACCCGGCGGCGGCGCAACACCGCAGAAAACGTCGGTCCGCACGACCGTGCCGGGGAAGAGCCGCAGGAACGGATCGTCGCCGAAGTTGGCGGGATCGCGCGCAACGGTGACCGCGCCCCACACCGGCTCGCGTCCAGGGCGAACGTGCTGAGGCAGACCAGGTCGTCGCCGAGCATCGGGATCCACCAGGCGAGAGCGTCGCGCCTTGCCTGCTGCACCTCGGGCTCGTCGTAGCGGAGCGCTGCGCTCGGTCGGTGAGCGCACAGATGTGCGCGGAGGCCCCCTGCACCGGCTCGGCCTCGACGCAGCGCGAGTCGATCCGAAGCGGCGACCCGGCGCACGTGGATCCAGGCTCAACGCCCGCCCGTCGAAGACGACGAAGGCAAAGGGCGTCACGCCCCGGGCGCCTCCCAGTCCTCGCGGGCCGCCATCGTGATCGCGCGCATGTCGCGCCTCAGCTCTTCGTGCGTCGGCCGCCCGAAGTACCAGTAGCCGTTGTAGGCCCGGTGCACGTAGTCGGGCGCCAGCGTGAAGGCAGCCGGCATGTACGGGTGGTGGACGGTGTCCGTCGTCTCCAGCAGGCCGAGTCGCGGCAGCCAGCGCCGCTCGGAGTCGGACAGCCTCGCGACGTGAACAGCGCGACCGGGTCACCGCCCGCAAGCTCACTGAGCAGGCGCGGCCGCCCGGTGTGGTCGGGCAGGTCCAGGTCGGGGAACGCCTCGCCGGGTCTCATGTGAGCGGCGCGCGGGCGAAGTTGACGGAGAAGGCGCGGCACCAGACGACCACGGTCGAGTAGCGGTCGAGGTCCAGCCCCCGCGGAAGCTCGTACTGCTGATTGCCCTTATTGCCCTTGAGCGCGCCGAGGTCCTCGAAGTCGTCGACCTCGGACTCGTCGCGTGCCGGACCGGCCACCAGATAGACGCGCAGGTCGGGTCCGTTGTCGACCTCGAAGTTCGTGAGCGTGAGCACCCTTGCGCCGGCCGCGGTGCGGATCGTGGTCGCGGTTCCGGCCGCGGAGTGGGCAACCGGCTCGAAGGTCCCGCGGGCGAGCAGCACGTTCTTCGGGCGCAGACTCTCGACGCTGTCCACCGGCGTCACCCTCACCACCCGCTCGTTCACCTCGTCGTCGATGAAGATGGTGCGACCGAGGTACGCACCCGCCACCGCGGCGGTCAGAAGGTAGGCACCGATCACCGGCACGCGCAGGCCCGGCCGCCGCCACGCCACAGCCAGGCAGCCGGCCGCCGCGACTCCCATCCACATGACGGTCAGCGCCATCGCCAGCCCGAAGTCGTTCGTGATGAGCCCGCCGCTCACCCAGATGCCGGCGAGCAGCACGATCACGACCGCGAGTGCCGCAGCCAGCTGGGCGGGCCGGGAGCCTCTGGGGCGGGTCACGGCGCCGTGCTGCGCCAGCCGCGGAACGCCCTCAGCAGCTCATCGTGCCTTGCCGGGTCAATCGGCTCGGCGGGCAGCGCGCCGAGCGCCTCGAGCCGCTTCCGGTCGGGGTCGGGGAGCGTGCCCTCCAGGTAGTCGGTGACCACCTCGACAAGCTCCATGCACGTCATCTCGTCGTCTTCGCCGCCCGCCATCTGCAAGCTAGGTCGATTCCGGCTGTCCCACGTTACATCGCGTGTGTAACGCGTTCATCATCCGCCTGACTCCGTCGGCATGGAGACAAGCGTCATCACTCATCCTGCGCCCGACCACGCGAGCACCGAAGAGCCGTCCAAGCCGATAGCCGACTACGGGCTGCTCGCCGACTGCAACTCGGCCGCCTTGGTGGACCGCGAGGGCTCGATCGACTGGCTCTGCCTGCCGCGCTACGACAGCGATGCGATCTTCGCGCGGTTGCTCGACCCGCGCGCCGGACACTGGTCGATCCGCCCGAACGGTCCTTCACCAGCGAGCGCCGCTACCTCCCCGGCACGCTCGTCATCGAGACGATCTTCACGACCGACGCGGGCCAGGTCCGTCTGACCGACGCTACGGCGAGCTCCTGAACTCGCTCTGGCGGTACAGGGGAAAACCGGCGACCTCCATCCGGAGATCCAGGCGTTCGTGGCCGACCTGGCCGACACGGCTGCCCGGCGCTGGATGGGGACGGACTCGGGGATGTGGGAGATGCGCGGGCGAGCCGCGCCACCACCTGTCGTCGAAGTCCTCTGCTGGACGGGGCTCGACCGTGCCGTGAAGCTGGCGGACCAGCTCGGCGAATACGCCAGGACCGAGGAGTGGGAGGCCGCCCGCGACGAGATCCGCGACGCGGTGCTGGCTCGTGGCTGGAGCGAGAAGCGCCAGGCATTCGCGCAGTCGTTCGACTCGGACGAGCTCGACGCCGCGCAGCTCCTGATGCCGATCCTCGGCTTCCTGCCGGCCACCGACGAGTGCATGCGCTCGACGATCGAGGCGGAGCTCACCGAGAACGGCCTCGTGCTCCGCTACCGCAACGAGGAGGGTCTGAACGCCGACGGCCTCACGGGCGAGGAGGGCACCTTCGTGATCTGCTCGTTCTGGCTCGTGTCCTGCCTGGCGAAGGCGGGCGAGCTCGGGCGCGCAGAGGCGCTCTTCGAGCAGCTCGCCGGGTACGCCAACGACCTGGGCCTGCTCGCCGAGGAGATCGACGCGGCGAACGGCGAGCAGCTCGGGAACTTCCGCAGGCCTTCAGCCACATCGGCCTGATCACCGCCGCGTGGGCGATCGACAAGGCGCGGGAGGCCCGCGCGTGAGCGCCTACAACGCGATCGTCATCGGGGCGGGACCGGCGGGACAGCACTGTACCGGACACCTCGCCGACGCGGGTCTCCGCGTTGCGATCGTCGAGCGCGAGCGAGTCGGGGGCGAGTGCGACTACCGGGCCTGCATCCCGTCGAAGACGCTCTTGCGGCCGGGCGAGGCGCGGCAGGCGGCGCGCGAGGCGCCGGGTGCGGCCGTCCGCGACTCCCAGTCCGCGCGCGGCTCCGGCAGGGTGGGGTCGAAGTCACACTTGATGCGGGCGTGGATCTCGCCCAGGTCCATCCAGAGCTGCTCGGGGCTCGGGCGTCCCCAGAACCAGTGCTCGTCGCCCACCCTCGACGCTGCCGGGACCCGCGAGCCGGGCCGGCCCGCAGCGGGCGTCTGAGCACGCGCAACGGCGTACCTAGCGCGTTTCATCAAAGGCGTTCAAAGGCCCCGTCGTTGGGTAACAGACTGGGGCAACACCCTGTGACTGGACGTTGCCCACGAGGAGAGACGAATGGCGCGAGGGAATTCCGGGTCAGGGACGTCCCGGAGCAAATCTCGTAACTCGAGCTCGAAGCGCTCTTCGCGTTCGAACAATTCGAAGAGCGGCTCTTCGCGCTCCCGCACCAATCGGAACCGGCGGTCGTCGAACGGACGCAGCGCCGGCAACGATCTGCCGGACTACTCGGTCGTCGATCCCAATGACATCGAAGAGGCAGTCGACGTCTTCGTTGACGCACCGGTTGTCAAGGTCGACGAGATCAAGTTCGAGATCGACGACCTCAGAGCCCACCTCGCGCTGCTCGCCGAGGTCGGCCATTTCGTCCAGCTGAATGCCGGCGCCGCGGTCCGGCTCGGCAAGGTCGAGCTGGATATCCAGAACGTCGAGACCCAGGCGTTGCTCGAAGTCCGCTTGGCGGAGGTCACGAAGATCCTCGGACGCGTATTGACGACCCTTGACCGCAACCCCAAGTTGCTCAAGAGCGTCGGCGAGGCGCTTGGCGATGTGGGCGGCGGAGCTCACGATCTGCTCACCGACACCGGCGACGTGGTCGGGAGCGTCGGCAAGGGAGCCGGAAGCGCTGTTCAGGACGTCGGTCAAGGAGCCGGAAGGGGTGTCGCGGGTATCGGCCAGGGGGCTCAGCAAGGTGTGGAAGGCGTCGGACAGGGCGCGCAGCGCGGCGTAGAGGGTCTCGGGCAGGGCGCCGAGCAGGGCGTCGAGGGTCTCGGGCAGGGCGCCCAGCAGGGCGTCCAGGGAGTCGGGCAAGGCGCCGGTGAGGGCCTTCAGGGGCTGGCGCAGTCCGGTCAGCAGGGAACCGGCGGATGAGGAGTCTCTGATGGCTCAGAAGAAGACGACATCGCGGCGCTCGAGTTCACGCGGCGGGCAGAGCGGAAACGGATCGCGGCCGGCGGAGCGCGCGCGGCGGAGCGACAACGAGAGCGCGCGCGAGTACCGGCGCTTCGTGAGCCGCGAGGAAAGCGATCCGGGTGGTCCGCCCGACGTCCTGCTCGACGTGCCGGAGCTGCGGATCGATCTGATCCACTTCGAGCTCGACGACCTCGACGCCCACTTGGCCGTCAAGGCCAATGTGCTGAATCTCGTCAAGCTGAATGTCGGGATCGACGTCCACCTTAGCCGGGTGAAGCTCGACATAAAGGGCGTCGAGGTGGAAGCACTGCTGAAGGCCAGGCTCGATCACGTCACCGCGGTCGTCGATCGCCTGATGACCAGCCTCGACCGCAACCCCGAGCTTGTAGAGGGGCTCAGCCGTGCGATCTCCGAGGTTGGCCAGGGTGCAAGTGAGGCGGTTGACAAGACCGGAGACGCCGCGAAGGAGGTCGGGCAGGGCGCCGAGGGGGCGCTCGAGGATGTCGGCCAGGGTGCCGGCCAGGCGGTAGGCGACGTCGGCGAAGGCGCCGGTCAGGCCGTGGGCGACATCGGACAGGGCGCCGGTCAGGCTGTCGGCGACGTCGGAGAGGGCGCCGGTCAGGCTGTCGGCGACGTCGGACAGGGCGCCGGTCAGGCCGTCGGCGACGTCGGACAGGGCGCGGGACAGGCAGCAGGCAACCTAGACCAGCTGGTCGGCGGTGCCGGCCAGACGCTAGGCCAGCTCGGCCAAGGTGCCGGGCAGGCGCTCGGTGGCGTCGGTCAGGGAGTCGGACAGGCCGGGCAGGGGCTCGGTGGCGTCGGTCAGGGAGTCGGACAGCTTGGGCAGGCCGCCACGGGCGCCCTCGGCGGGGACGGGCAGTCAGCTCAGGGCGGACCGCAGAACGGCGGTCCCCAGGGCGGCCAGGGTGACGCCGAGGCGGCCGGCCAGGGCAACGGCGGAGCGTCCGCGCAGGCCGGCCCCGGAGGGCTGGCGAAGGTCGTCGCCAAGACCGTCGCCCGGGAGATCCGGCATGCAGCCTCCGACGAGGCGCGCGACCTGGGACTCGCGGCGACGCGGAAGGTGCGCGAGCTGGGCGAGCGCCGCGAGCAGCGGCGCGCCGAGAAGCACAACGCCACGGACGCCGCCCTTCGGATCGCTGACGAGCTCGGGATAGACCTCGCGGACATCAAGGGCACGGGTAGCGGTGGACGGATCACGGTGAAGGACGTTCAGCAGCTGCAGGGCGCGTCATAGTGGAGCGGGAACCCGACGTCGAGATGAAGTTCTCCGTTCGGGCCAAGGAACTCCGGTTCGAATGTAAGCCCGACGTGGACGTGGTGGCCTCTGCGGACGCGCCGGCGACCGTCGAGTCGCAGTCGGAGCGTGAGAACCTGCCCGCCGAACTCGAGCCGGGCGTGACCTACCGCGACATCGCCGTTCGCTGGCGGGCAGCCGCCCGTTTGGGCGAGCCGGATTGGGAGGAGGCGCTCAGCGACGAGGTCCGGACGCGCCGCCTCTCGCGCGGCGCTCCGCCTCAGGAACTCTGAGCGTATGGTCGCGCGCCCGCCGGCGGAGTGCCCGGCGGGCGCGCGGACGCGCGCTTCGGACTAGCGGGGCCGCCGAGCGGTCAGGCCGTCGAGTACCACCTCGACGGGCGACCGGCGCCGGCCGTTCGCGCCCATCTGCTCGCGCGCCAGGCGCACCTCGCTCGCCAGCTCGGCCATCTGCCGCCCGGCGTTGCCCATGTGGCCGGCTGCCTTCACGAGGTCCCGGGTCGTGTTCACGCGCGTCGG
This sequence comes from Actinomycetota bacterium, assembly GCA_046726915.1. GTDB lineage: Bacteria > Actinomycetota > Thermoleophilia > Solirubrobacterales > Thermoleophilaceae > JACVRW01. The sequence continues at coordinate 24,642 of JBKPBS010000036.1, read as the reverse complement.
CCGCTTCACCTTGATGAGCGGGCGCCGCGTGCCGGGCACCGGCACGCCGAGCACGCGGCGCCGACCGCCGCGTGAGGCGATCGTCATACCGCCGACGAGCCCCGCGATGGCGGCGCCACCGGCGATAGCCGGGCCCTTGGCCTTGCTGGCAGCAGTTCCAATCGCGTGACCCGCGGTCTGCGCGCCGCTCGACGCCGCGTTGCGCGCGTTCTCAACCTGGCCTTTCAGGCCACTGGGTGTCCGGCCCGCGTTCGACCGCTTCGCACTCGAGGACCGGCTGCGGCCGGACGACTTACGCGCACCGCCCGACGACGCCCGGCTCGACGGCGCGCGCCTGCTGCTCGAAGCCGCCCGTGAGCGCGCGCTCCCGCCGTTTGCGCTCGAGCCGCCGCGAGAGGACGCGGAGCGGGCACCCGAGCGACCGCCGCTCGACGAGCCGCGCTTGCTCGACGAGCCGCTCCTCTGCCCTGATTTCGAGGTTCCCTGGGCCATCGTGGCCTCCTTGGTCGTATCTTCGGTTTCGGTCTCGGTCGTTGTCCGGGTCTACGAAAGTGCTTTGCCAACCCGCTCCACGTCGTCGCCGAGCTGGTGAACGTCCTTGCTCACCTGCTTGCTCGCCTTTCCGACGCTCCTGCTCGCCTTGCCGACCCGCTTGACGAGCCCGTGAACGTCAAGTCCGCGCGACCCGCGCTTCCTGGCGCGCACCGCCACGCCGCCGACCACGGCCGCGGCGGTGGCCGCCGCGGCCAGTACGGGCCCCTTGCCCGAGCGCGCCGCGCTGACGAGCCTGCTTACGGTCGACTTCGGTTGAGCCGCCTGACGGCGTGTCGACCGCCGGCGCGGGCTCGCGCTCGTGCGCGACGAAGACTTCGGGCGGCCGGCGCTGCTGCGCGCGCGGCTCCGACTGGTGGCGGCTCGACTGCTGCGGCTGGTCTTGCCGGCGCGGCTGCCGGACCGGCCACTCGACGTCGATCGGCTGGCTCGAGACTGGGACTTCCTGCTGGCCATTCGCTCCCTCTCCTCTTGGGTCCTGCGGACGGGTACCCGAACAGCTCATTGCGAAAACAGCCTGCAAAACCGCATTCGCTGGGCGGCGGCGGCGAAGTTGAAGCCGCCGGAGCTGGACGAGTCGGCGGCGATTAGCGCCGCAGGAGCCGCGCGATTAGACCGCCGGCGAAGCCGTAGACCAGCGCAGCCAGGCCCCAGTTGACGGCGACCTCGGCCTTCCTGCCGTCGAGGCTGAAGATGCCGTGGAAGGGCGAGCTGAGGGGGTCACCGGCTCCCACGAGCCAGTCGACGATCCCGTTCTGCCGGCTCGCCTCGAGCAGCACCAGCACGATCGCGACGACTATCAGTCCCACGATCACCGAGGTGATGAGGCTGACGATGCGGGCGACGCCCCACATGCCTCGTCTCGCGGCGAACCCCGCTCGGGCCCGAACACCCCGGGCCCGCCGAAATCCCCGGGCCCCCCGCGCTGAACGCACTGAAGTCGCCATGTGACTCCAGTACCCGGTTCAGCGGTCGATCAACTCGTACGCCAGGCCGGTCGCTGTCGCGTAGACCAGGTGGTGGAAGGCGTCGATCGCTATCTCCTGCTTGGGCCAGAAGACCGAGGGGGTGCCATCTCGAGCGCGGGCAGCGTCCTCTGGGCGGCTCCGTAGTCGCCTGAGCGGGGGCCGCCATTCGAGTCCATGCCCCGTAGTAGCCCTGCGCGGACCGCCGTTAGGGGCCGCGAGTTGGCCCGCCGGCCTCCTGCCGGCGGGCCTGCACGGCGTCAGGACTTGCGCGAGCGCGCCGCGCTGGCGCGACTCGCCGCTGACTTCCCTGCCTGCTTCGCCGCGCGGCCAGTGGATTCGCCGGCGGACCTGAGGCTGCCTGCCGCCGCACCGACGGCGCGCTTGGCCGTCCCGAGGGCGCCCTGCGCGTCCCTGCTCTGCCTCGTCCCCGCGGCCTTCGTTCCGGCCGTGGCGGACTTGCCTCGTTGCTGATTGCGCTTCCGTGTGGCGGCAGCCTTCTTCGCCGCCGCCGAACGATCCGCCTTGGTCTGCGGCATCGCTGCCTCCTACTTCGGGGTACCCGAATGCCCTACCCGAAGCAGCGGGGACAAACCGCGACAACCGCAGCGGTGGCGCTCAGCGTGCGTCGAGGGCGCGGCGGCAGTCGTTTCCCTCGACCTGGACCACGCGGAGCGCCAACTCGGGATCCGCGGCCTGCTCGCCCGCCGCCGGGAAGAGGGCGCACTCGGCGGGAGTGGCACACCCGCACTGCTTCGCCACCTCGAGCCAGCCCTTCATCGCCCTGGTGCGCTCCAGCAGCGCTTCGACCTCGTCGAGCTTGCGGCTCGACAGGGAGCGCATCTGCTCGCCCATGCCGCTGTTGGAATCGACGCCGTCGATCAGCTCCCTGATTTCGGCGAGCTTGAAGCCGGCGCTCTGCGCAACCCCGATGAAGCCGAGCTTGCCGAGCACGTCGGTGCCGTAGCGGCGCTGCCCATGCACGCGCTCGGGGTTCGGAAGCAACCCGATCCGCTCGTAGTAGCGGATCGAGGACGTCGCCACACCGGCCCGCCGGGCAACCTCTCCGATAGTCAGCTCCGGGAACTCATCCATCTCGGGCCAGCCCTTGACTTGAACCGCACTTCAAGGCCCATGGTAGGCCGCGCACGGTCAATTTCACAAGCCTAAGGAGGTAGCGATGACCGTCGATACCAGCACGTCATTCGACGTGGGAACGCTCAAGCGCAGCTACGAGGAGTGGGACATCGAGGCGCTTCTCGGCCTGTACGGGGACGACGTCGAGCTGATCCAGATCGACCGCGACAATCCGCCGAGCGCCCCGCGCGCCCGGCACGGCAAGGACGTGCTCAGAGGGATGTTCGAGCACTGCGCCGGCGCCGGCGTCGTCGCAAGGGTGGAGAACACCGTTGCGGACGAGCACCGCGCCGCGGCAACGATCACGTGTGAGTTCCCGGGCGGACGCAAGGTTCTGGCAAACGCGATCCTCGAGCTCGAGCACGGCCGCATCGTCCGAGAGCTCAACGTCCTGTCGGGCGACCCGAAGCAATGAGCCGGCGAGCCGCTTGCAGCCACGTGACCCAGCAGAGAGACTCGCGTACAACCGCAGAGAGGAGCCACCATGCCTAAGGCATCCAAGGAAACCGCCTCCGAGCACGAGACGGTCGAGGGCTACGAGGGCCACTTCGAGCACTTCGCCGGCGGCTGGACGGTCGGTTTCGAGGCCTACTCCCAGGACGCCGACCTGTCGCCGTTCTTCGAGGGGCTCCCGAACGACCAGTGCCAGTGCGAGCACATGGGATACGTCCTCAAGGGCAAGGTCGGCTTCCGCTCTGACGACGGCGAGGAGCTCTTCGAGGCCGGCGACGCGTACTTCGTCGGCCCGGGACACACCCCCATCCTGTACGCCGGGACCGAGGTGGTCGAGTTCAGCCCGACGGAGGAGCTCGCCCGCACGATGGAGGTCGTGACGAAGAACATGGAGGCGGCGTCCGCCTGACCCGTAGACGCAGGCGAGTTCGATCGTGAACGATGGAGGGCGGCCGGCAGGCCGCCCTCCCCCGACAGTGAGATGATGGGCTCGTGGCTGTCAACGGGGCCACGGTGGCGGAGCGCAGGGCGCGCGGCAAGAGCGCGCGCGAGTCCGTTCCGAGAAAGTCGCACGCCGACTGGCGCGTCCCCGCCGGCCGGGCGGACCCGGTCGGGGTGCTGGAGCACCAGGGCGCCACGCGGCTCCAGGAGCTGCTGCCGATCCGCTACAAGCGCATGGCCGCCTCTCCTTTCGCCTTCTTTCGAGGGACCGCGGCGATCATGGCCGCCGACCTCGCCGGGACCCCGCGTTCGGGCCTGACGGCCCAGCTCTGCGGCGACGCACACCTGTCGAACTTCGGCGGCTTCGCCGCACCCGACCGCGAGCTCGTGTTCGACCTGAACGACTTCGACGAGACCCTCCCGGGACCGTGGGAGTGGGACGTCAAGCGCCTCGGCGCGAGCCTCGCGATTGCCGCTCGAGATGCGGGACTCGGCGGCCGCGATCGTCGCGCCGCCGTAGCCGCTGCGGGCCATGAATACCGCGAGGCGATGCGGGACTTCGCCGAAATGCGAAATCTCGACGTCTGGTACACGCGTCTCGAGGCTGATGCGATCCTCGCCCGCGCACGCGATGGCCTCGGTGAGAAGGCGGCGCGCAAGCTCGAGCGCGACATGGAGAGGGCGGAGCGCAAGAACAGCCTCCGCGCGCTCGACAAGCTCACGAGGCGGGTCGACGGCAAGCTCCGGCTGATCAGCGACCCGCCGCTGATGGTTCCGATCGCAGAGCTGTTGTCCGAGGCGGAGGCGTCAGCGCTGGCTGATGCGTTCGGCGCGATCGTGCGCGGCTACACGGACAGCCTGCGACCGGACCTCCGTCCCGTCGTGCAGAGCTACCGGCCTGTGGACGTGGCCCGGAAGGTCACGGGTGTGGGCAGCGTCGGCACCCGGGCGTGGGTGGTGCTGATGCTGGGCCGCGACGACGACGATCCGCTGTTCCTACAGGTGAAGGAGGCGCAGCCATCCGTGCTCCGGACGCATCTCGGCCGCGGCCGCTACGCCAACCAGGGACGCAGGGTCGTCGAGGGCCAGCGGCTGATGCAGGCCGCCGGCGACCTGCTGCTCGGCTGGATCCGCACCGGTGACATAGACGGACGCGGCCGCGACTTCTACGTGCGCCAGCTCTGGGACTGGAAGTACTCGGTCGCGGTTGAGACGTTCGACGCGGACGGGTTCGCGCGCTACGGGCGCCTGTGTGGCAGGACGCTGGCCCGAGCGCATGCCCGCACCGGCGATCGCGTGGCGCTGGCGTCGTATCTCGGAAACGGCGACTCGTTCGACAACGCCCTCGCCCGCTTCGCGGAGTCCTACGCGGACACCAACGAGAGCGACCACCGGGCGCTCGTGAAGGCGATCCGAAGCGGCCGCGTGCCGGCCGCGTGAAGGCTCATCTGCACGAGTCGTGATCGACCTTGGCGGGAAACCGCCGCCCGGTTGGCGGCCAACCGACGGCAGGCCTGCGGCCTGCCCACCTACCGGCCTGGGCGCATCGTGGCGATCCTTGAGGTAACACCCGGATCAGCTACCGAAAGACGACGATGAGCCTTGACCTGGAAGCACTCGAGACGAGCTTCGACCTCATAGCCCCGCGCGGCGACGACCTGATGGACGAGTTCTACGCGCGGCTGTTCGAGGCGGCGCCGGCGGTCAAGCCGCTGTTCGCGAATACCGACCTGAAGCGCCAGAAGACAATGCTGCTCGGCACCCTTGTCCTGCTGCGCAAGTCGCTCCGCGACCTCGGCCCGCTCGTCCCGAAGCTGCGGGAGCTCGGTGCCCGCCACGTGGCCTACGGCGCACAGCCCGAGCACTACCCGGTCGTCGGAGAGGTGCTGATCGCCTCGATGGCGGCGGTCGCCGGCGATGCCTGGCGGCCCGAGTACGAGCGCGCCTGGGGCGGGGCCTTCGAGATCGTGGCCGGAGCGATGATCGACGGCGCGAACGAGGCGACCCTCGAGGCCGCCGCGTAGTCACGACGATCATCTCCTCGGAAGCTGGTCCGGCAGGCCGAAGCGGTCGAAGACCGAGGGGGTTCGAAAGGCCGTGACGTCGACGATCAGGTCGTCGCGAAGCGTCAGCACGTCCAGCGCGATGGGCAGGTACGCGGCGCCTACCGCATCAAGGGCGTAGGCGCCGAGCGCGGGCTGCCCGTTCGCGCGCGTCGCGACGTACCGAAGGCGCGGCGGCGGTCCGCTCGGTATGAGCCAGGAGTCGGCGATCGCCTCGCGACCGCGGCACCAGCTCGGGTATGGGGGCATCCCGAAGGTCGCGTCGTCGGTCAGCATGTCGAGGACCGAGTCGATCTCGCCTCGCTCGAAGGCGTCGGCGAAGCGCTCCACGATCTGCTTGAGCCGCCCGTCGCCGAGCGCTCGCAGCGTCGCCTGCTGGGTTCGCTCCGGAAGCCGGTCCTCGACGGTCCTGCGCGCGCGCTGCACCGCGCCGTTGACGGACGCCACCGTGGTGTCGAGTGACTCCGCGGTCTCTCTCGCCGAGAAGCCCAGCACGTCGCGGAGGATGAGCACGGCCCGCTGTCGAGGAGGCAGGTGCTGGAGGGTCGCGACGAATGCGAGCTCGACCGCCTCGCGCCGCTCGTAGCGCGCGTCGGGAGCGGCCTGGCCATCGCCGATGCCGATCATCTCGTCCGGGTAGGGCTCGATCCATACGGTCTCCGACACCGGATGCTCGGGTTCTTCGCCGCCGGCGGTGGCCGGCCCGTAGTCGATCGGGAGCACGCGCTTGGGACGCCGGGCGATTGCGTCCAGGCAGACGTTGGTCGCGATCCGGTACAGCCAGGTCCGGAGCGAGCTCTGGCCGCGGAACCCCGGAATCGCCCGCCAGGCCCGCAGCAGCGTGTCCTGGAGCGCATCGTCCGCGTCATGCAGCGAGCCCAGCATCCGGTAGCAGTGCGCGTGGAGGTCGGCGCGCTGGGCCTCCACGAGCCGGCGGAAGGCGCCCTCGTCGCCGCGGCCGGCCGCGGCCACGTTCAGCTCCTCGGTGTTGGTGGCGGGACCCATGCCTCACAACTTAGACCGGTCCGGCGGCCCAGACTGACCGCCCGCCCGAGCTCTTCGGCTAGGCGCCTGGGTGCGACGCCGGTCCGGGCGGCGGGTCGAGCGGCAGCGGGTCCGGCGGGCGCGGCGGCCGGCTGAAGTCGAAGTCGCGCGTCAGGTTGCCGAGGATCGGCGCGTTCTCGCGCACGTCCGGGCGCGGGTCGGGCCGGCCGTCGGTGCGCGGATCGATTCGCTCGCCGCCGAGGAAGTCGTCTTCGATGAACTTGTTGATGGCGTCGAAGGACAGCGTCTGGTGGTCGATGTAGCCGCTTCGCGCGTAGGGGCTGATCACCATGGACGGCACCCTGATGCCGTAGCCGTTCTGGTCGAGCTTCGGCGGCGACACGTGGTCGTAGAAGCCTCCCCAGTCGTCCCACGTGAGGAAGATCGCCGTGCTGTTCCAGTCCGGGCCGCTCATCAGCGTGTCGACGAGGCGGGTCACGTAGCGCTGGCCGTCGGCGGGTGTGGCGGGGGCGTGCTCGGAGTGGATCTCGTCGGGGACGACCCACGAGACCGCCGGGAGCTTTCCGTCATGGGCGGCCGCGAGGAAGTGGGAGACGTCCTGCACGTTGCCCACCTGGCCGTCGCGGCGCACGGTGGTGAACGAGGGCAGCGGGTTCCAGATCTCGGGCGTCTCCTTCATGTTCTCGGGCGGCACTCCGCCGTGCATGTAGTAACCCCAGCTCACGTTCTGGCGGTGAAGCAGCCAGGTGAGATCGGTCCACGCGTAGTTGCCGTACTCCGTGATCCGCCCGGCCGCGGCGGGCGGAGCCAGATGGCGGCAGAGCGCCAGCGCGTCCGGGGTGTGGGGCTGGCGCAGGTCGAGGCCGTACGGCTCGTGCCGGATACCGTGGCGCACGAGACAGCGAATGACCGGCCGCAGCGTGGCCGGCGTGGCCTCGTGTCCCTCGGCGCCCTGCCCGTGGCTGATCTGCTCGGTCTTGAAGCCGCCCAGCTCGTCGTCGTTGACGCAGCTGGACGGGTCACCGCCGCGCGAGCACAGGGCCGACCAGCCCGACACCATGAACAGGTGCGCGGGCAGGCTCCACGAGGCCGTCGGCTCGAACATGTGGTCCTGGAGCGAGAAGTCGTGCGCCCAGCGCCAGTAGTTGGGGATCTCGCGGGCGTCGTGATAGCCCATGACGTCCGGCGGGGCCGACGATTCGCAGACCGGCGCCGTCTCGCCACACGCGCGCCCGCCGGGCCGTTCCGCCGTCGCCACGAAGCCGTCCATGGCGCCGCCGTCGATGTCGGCCGCTGCCGAGTCGGCGTTGTGCTGCGCGCCGCCGTTCACCTGCCCGGGGTCGTGATAGGGGTAGGCGCAGGCCCCGGTCCGCGGGTCGTTCACGCACACCGTGAAGCGCCCGTCCCTCGCCGGCAGCCCCTCCGCGCCCGGAAACGTCCCGAAGTAGGAGTCGAACGAACGGTTCTCCTGCATGATCACGACGACGTGGCGGATCCGGTGAATGCCGTGCTGGCGCCCGAGCTTCAGGGGGTTGGGAACCACGCTCACGTCCTGCGCTACACCCGCCCCGCCACAACCGGCGAGAACCACCAGCGGGACGACCACCGCGGCGAGACCTGGGCGCATCGGAACAATCTGCCGCGCACGCCTGAAGCCCACATGAATGCCCGGCATGGACATCCGTCCACTTTGCTGGACCGCCGCGGCCTGCTGTCGTACCGTCAGGGGCGGTTCGGACGATCGCCCAGGGAGGCGGCATGGACGCACGGCAGGCGGTCACGGTCTCGCATCGGCTCGTTCAGGGTCTGGTGCTCACGGCGCTCGTCGTGGGCGCCCTCGGAGCGGCGGTTCCGGCGGCCGCCCAGCCTGCGCGGAATAGCTACATCGTCGTCCTGCGCGATTCCGTCCCGAGTGCGGCCGCGGAGGCCGCCCGGCTCGAGCGCGCGCACGGGTTCCGCACCGAGCACGTCTACGGCCACGCCCTGAAGGGGTTCGCCGCCCGCCTCGGCAGCGCGCAGCTCGCGCATGTGAGCGCCGACCCCGACGTGGCGTTCGTGAGCCCGGACCGCGAGGTCCGGATCGCCGGCCAGGTGGCGCTCCTGCCCGGCGACGTGGCGCCCACAGGAGTGCGGCGGATCGGCGCGGCGAGCGCCGCCCAGGCACATGAGGCGAGCACCGCGGCGGTCGCGGTGATCGACACCGGCATCGACCTGACCCATCCCGACCTCAACGTCGCGAGCGGCAAGAACTGCACCACGCCGAAGAAGACGGCGCCTGCGCGCGACGACAACGGGCACGGCACGCACGTGGCCGGCACGATCGCTGCCGAGAACGACGGGAGCGGGCTCGTCGGCGTGGCGCCCGGCACGAGGCTCTACGCCGTGAAGGTCCTCAACGCATCCGGGCAGGGCACGTGGTCGCAGGTGATCTGCGGGATCGACTGGGTCACGCAGAAGGCGAGCTCGCTGGGCATCAAGGTCGCGAACATGAGCCTCGCGGGGTTCGGCTTCGCCGACGGGCTCTGCGGCAACCTGCTCGGCGACGCGCTGAACCGGGCGATCTGCAGGTCCACGGCGGCCGGGGTGACCTACGTGGTCGCGGCGGGCAACAGCGGGCAGGAGTTCTCCACCAGCGTGCCGGCGGCCTATCCGGAGGTGCTGACGGTCACCGCGATGTCGGACAGCGACGGCGCGGGCGGCGCGCTCGGCGCCGCCCCCGGCTGCCGCACCGGCGAGACCGATGACAGCTACGCGACGTTCTCCAACTTTGCCGATCCGACGGACACCGGCGGGCAGGCGCACATGGTCGCCGCGCCGGGGGTGTGCATCGAATCGAGCTGGCCGGGAGGCGCCTACAGGGTCGCGTCGGGCACGAGCATGGCGGCCCCCCACGCGGCCGGGACGGTGGCGCTCTGCATCGGCAGCGGCGCGGCAGCCGGCCCGTGCGCGGGCCTGGCGCCGGCCAACGTCATCCAGAGGATCCGCTCGGATGCCTCGGCCGGGGCGCCCGCGATCGGCGGCTTCTTCGGCGACCCGGACAACCCGGTGGCGGGCCGCTACTTCGGCCCGCTCGTCTCGGCCGCCGCCTACTAGGAGGGCTCCAGGCCGAGCTGCTCGAAGCGGTCGAGCGTGTCCTCGATCCCCCAGACCGCCGCGATGCGGTCGCCCGAGAACCGGAAGAAGTAGACCTCGTCGACCTTCTCGAAACGACGGCCGGTCGGGGCGTGTCCGCGCCAGTCGCCGAGATGCGTCGCCGAGCACTCGAAGCGGGCCACCACGGTGTCGTCCTCCGCGACGAGCTCCACGAGCTCCATCCGCATGTCCGGGAACGAGGCGCGGAATGCGCCGAACCAGTCGCGCGCCGTTGCCGTCAGCTCGGCGGCGAACAGCTCGTCGACGACGTCATCGCGGCCGCCGTTGACCGCTTCGTCGACAAAGCGGCGGACTATCGTCTTCCTGTCCACCGTCTCGATTACTGCAGGTAGCGCTCGACCGTCTCGGCGTCCCGAACCTCTGCCTGGTCGGGATCGGAGCCGGCGTCACGGTACGCGCGACGCTGCCGGAGCAGGTCCCAGCAGCGGTCGAGCTCGACCTCCACGGCCCGCAGGCGCTCCTTGTCCTCCTCGAGAGCCCCAGAGTCCGGGCTGTCGGCCTGCTCGCGCGAGCGCAGCTCGTGCTCCTCGCTCACCAGCCGCTCGATCCGGTCGGCGATGCTCTCATCGCTCATGGCGGCAATCTTAGAGGTGGGCTAGGCGCGCCGGGGCGTGCGATCCATGCGATCGTCGCGCGCCAGGACCCGTGCGCTGTCGGTGATGAGCCTCCGCTTGCGGAGGCCTGGTAGTCCGAGGCCGAGCTCGCCGAACGACACCAGCGTGACCTTCTCCTCGTGCAGGGACAGGCCGTAGTCCAGGGCGTCGAGCGGGTAGACGTGACCGTCGATCTCGACTTCGAAGCCGGCGAAGCTCGGGTGGACCTCCACCCGCACGTTGGATGTCGCGGGGACGACCAGCGGCGGGGCGTTGCCGCCGTGCATCGCAACCGGCGTGCACACGAAGGCGAGGGTGCCCTGCGCGAGCAGCGGGCCGCCGGCGGCCATCGAGTAGGCGCTCGATCCGAGCGGGCTCGCCACGATCAGCCCGTCACCGGCGAGGCGCACGTACAGCTCGTCGTCGACCGACACGTCGACCACCAGCTGCCCCGCCCCGTGGCGCACGACCACGAAGTCGTTCACCGCCCATTCGTCGGGCGCATCCGCAGGATGGATCGCGAGCGCTGGGAGCCGGCGCGCGGTCCAGTCGCCGGCAAGCGCGCGCTCCAGTGCAGCTTCGAGCCGATCGGCGTGCACGGCCGTGAGCGCGCCGAGGCTTCCGCACGCCACGCCCAGCACCGGCGCGTTCTGCGGCGCCGCCGCGCGCAGCGCGGAGAGCACGGTGCCGTCGCCTCCGAGCGCGACCACGAGATCGCCTGCGTCGAGCTCTCCTCGCCGCGCGACCTCGCGGTCCGCACCGCCGACGGCCGGGATCTGGACGATCTCCAGGCCATGCCCCCCGGCCCAGCGCTCGAGGGTCTCGAGCGACGCCGCGATCGGACGGGTCGGGTGAATGACCACGGCGATGCGCGCCGGCTGCTGGTGCGGGCCCACCGCAGGGACCCTAACCAGCGGCCGGGCTCACAGGCGAGTGCGCCTCAATGGGCTCGCAAGCCGGCCGCGCAGGGGCGCCGCCTCGAAGCCCAAGAAGCTGCCCAGCGGGTACTGGTGTGACCCAAGCTCGCGCGCGGCGCACCCAGGAGGCCTCCGGTCCGCACCGGCAGCGCGTCCATCGCCGGAGGGCGAACTCGAGGCTCGACCGGCGCTAGGTCGAGCGTCGGGTCCTGCTGAAGCATGCGGCGCTCGAGCTGGCGGAGCGCCGGCGAGGGCTCGATCCCGAGCTCGGTCGAGAGCATTTCGCGAAGCTGCCGGTAGCCGGCGAGTGCATCCGCCTGCCGCTTCGAGCGGTACAGCGCCAGCATGAGCTGGCCCCGGAGGCGCTCACGAAGCGGGTGCCGCGCGACCAGCGCGTCGAGCTCGCCGACCAGACCGGCGTGCCGGCCGAGCTCGAGGTCGGCGTCGATGCGGTCCTCCAGGCCTCCCAGGTGCAGCTCCTCGAGGCGTCCTGACTCGATCGTCGTGAATGGCTCGTCGAACTCCGCCAGCGCGGGTCCCCGCCAGAGCGCGAGGGCCTCGCGCAGGCGATCGGCGGCCTGCGCGGGCGACCCGTCTTCGAGTGCCGCCTGGCCCTCCTTGCGCAGGCGTTCGAAGCGAACGAGGTCGATCGCCTCGGCCGGGATCTCCAGCGCGTACCCCGGCGAGCGGGTCACGAGCATGCCGGCCGGCAGCACCTTGCGGAGCATCGACACGTGGATCTGGATCATCTTCACCGCGCTAGCCGGGGCGTGCTCGCCCCAGAGATCGTCGACGAGGCGATCGACCGCCACCGCGCGATTCGCGTCGAGCAACAGGCGCGCCAGCAAGGCACGCTGTGACGGACCGCCAAGCGGGACCGGCGCTCCGTCGTGCTCTATCTCCAGAGGGCCAAGCAAGCGAAAATCCATGCCCGGGAGCATCCATTGGGCCACCGAAGTGGCGCTTAAGGCTCGCTTAAGCCGCCTCAGATTGCGGTAGCGTCGCGGCGAGAGAGATGGACTTCAAGATCCTGGGACCGCTCGTGGTGCGCCGGGATGGCGAGCAGCTCTCGCTGGGAGCGGCCAAGCAGCGGGCACTGCTGGCGATCTTGTTGCTGCATCCCAACGAGGTCGTGTCGAAGGAGCGCCTCATCGACGACCTCTGGGGCGCGCGACCACCCGAGACCGCGCCGAATGCGCTCCAGGTGTATGTGGCGCAGCTGCGCAAGAGCCTCGAGCCCGGCCGCGCGAAGGGGGCTCCGGGCGAGGTGCTGATCACGGAGTCCGGCGGCTATCTACTCCGAGTGGACGGCGACCGGCTCGACTCCGAGCGCTTCGAGCGCCTCTTCTCGGAGGGCTCGAGTGCCCTCGCGGCGGCCGATCCCGCTGCGGCCGCCGGCCTGCTGCGCGAGGCGCTCGACCTGTGGCGCGGCCCGGCGCTCGCCGACTTCGCCTACGAGCCCTTCGCCCAGGCGGACATAGCCCGCCTCGAGGATCTTCGCGTCGCGGCGCTCGAGGACCGAATCGACGCTGACCTGGGCCTTGGCCGGCACGCGGCCGTGGTGGGGGAGCTCGAGGCGCTGTGCCGCGAGCATCCGCTGCGCGAACGGATACGCGGTCAGCTGATGCTCGCTCTGTACCGCGCGGGGCGCCAGGTGGAGGCCCTCGACGTCTATCAGGACGCTCGCCGGACGATGACGGAGCAACTCGGACTGGTCCCCGGCCCGGAGCTTCAGCGCCTCGAGAGCGCGATCCTGCGCCAGGATCCCGAGCTCACGATCGAGGCAGCCAGGGCGCCGGCCGGCCCAGCGCCTCCGGCGCAACCGGCACCGGCGCACGAGACTCGCAGGACCGTGACCGTGCTCGTCGCTCGCGGGGAGCCGCCCGCGGTCACTGACCCCGAGGCGCTTCAGCGGCTCGCCGAGAGCTACCGGGAGACGGCGGCCGAGGTAACCCAGCGACACGGCGGCCGGGTCGAGGGGGTGCAGGGAAACCAGGTGACCGCCGTCTTCGGGGTCCCGCGCGTGCGCGAGGACGACTCGCTTCGTGCGGTGGCCGCCGCCATCGAGCTGCGCGAGCGCTTTGCGGCTGCATCCGAGCCGGTCGCGATGCGGGCCGGAATCGCAACAGGCGAGGTCGTGACCAGCCGCTCCGAATCGGGCCGGGACACGATCGCCGGCGAGCCACTCTCGCTCGCCGCAGACCTCCAGGGAGCCGCGCGGGACGGGGAGATCTTGATTGCCGAGGAGACCCGCGCGCTGCTCGGCGACGCCGCGACTGCCGAGCCGGCCGGGGGTCGCGACAGGCGTGCCTGGCGGCTCGCCGAGCTCGTCCCCCTACCCCCGCCGCTCGCACGGGCGCCCGCGACTCCGATCGTCGGCCGGGAGCACGAGCTCGCCCAGCTCGAAGGCGCGCTCGCGCAATCCGTTCGCCGGCGCGGCCCCCATCTCTTCACCGTCCTCGGCCCTCCCGGGATCGGCAAGTCGAGGCTGGCTGAGGAGTTCGCCTCGCGCGCCGCCGCCGACGCCACGGTCGTGGCCGGGCGCTGCCTCGCGTACGGAGAAGGGATCACGTTCTGGCCGCTGCGCGAGATAGTCGCGAGCCTCACCGCGTCGGTGTCCTTGGCGGAGCTGCTCGCCGGCGACGAGGACAGGGCGCGCGCCGTTGATCGCATCACAGAGGCCATCGGGCTCACCGAGGCGACCAGCAGTCTCGAAGAGATCTTCTGGGCTTTTCGGAGCCTCTTCGAGGCGCTTGCGCGCTACCGGCCGCTCGCCGTCTTCTTCGAGGACGTCCACTGGGCCGAGCCGACGCTGCTCGACCTCATCGACTATCTGGCCGAGCGCGCCCGCGACGTGCCCATCCTCCTCGTCTGCCTCGCGCGGCCCGAGTTGCTCGAGGGCCGGCCGACGTGGGGCGGCGGGAAGCGCAACGCCAGCTCGCTTCTGCTTGACGCGCTCACGAGCGCGGAGAGCGAGGACCTGATCGACGCCATCGCCGCGCGCCTTCCCGAGACGGCACGCGCGCGGGTGCGCGAGACCGCGGAGGGCAATCCTCTGTTCATCGAGCAGATCGTCGCGATGCTCGCCGAGACCGGCGAGCCGGAGGGCGAGGTTCCGATCCCGCCGACGATCCAGGCCGTCGTCGCCGCCCGCCTCGACCGCCTGGGCCCCGGTGAGCGGGCCGTGATCGAGCGAGCGGGCATGATCGGCAAGGAGTTCTGGGGCGCGGCCGTCGCCGAACTGCTGCCGGCCGACGCCCGCGAGTTCGCCCAGCGGCACCTCGACACGCTCGTGGACAAGGAGCTCCTGCACCCCGTTCGCCTGGCGAGCGCGGGCGAGGACACGTTTCGCTTCCGGCACGTCCTGATTCAGCAGGCGGCCTATCAGGGAATCCCGAAACGGCTGCGCGCGACGCTCCACGAGCGCGTTGCCGCATGGCTCGGAAGCCGCTTCGGCGAGGACGCGCCGGAGCACGCCGAGGTCACGGGATTTCACCTCGAGCAGACCTACCGCTACCGGGCCGAGATCGGTCCCGTCACCGACGAGGATCGCCGGCTTGCCCGGCGCGCGGCCGCCCTGCTCGCCGCCGCGGGCAGGCGTGCGTTCGGCCGCGGCGACATGCCCGCGTCGGTGAACCTGCTCGGGCGCTCAGTCGCGCTGCTCCCCGATGGCGACGAAGCCGCCGTTCAGCTGCTTCCCGACTACGGCTACGCCCTCTTCGAGGTGGGTGAGCTCGATCGCTCGAAGATCGTGCTGGAGCAGGCCGTGGACCGCGCGCGCGCGAGTGGCGATCGCGGGCTGGAGTGGAACGCCAGCGTGAAGCGATTGCACGCGCTCATGTTCACGGACCCCGAGTCCGTGGACCCGGCGAGCAACATCCGCGGCGCCGAAGCCGCGATCGCCGCGCTCGATGAGCTGGACGACCAGCTCGGCCTGGCCCGGGCCTGGTGCCTCCTGGCCGAGGCTCGATGGGCTCGCGGCGAGCTCGCCGAGGCCGCGCGCGCCGCGCTCCTGGGCGCCGAATGCGCGCATAAGGCGAGCAGCCGGAGGGAGGAGGCGTGGGCGCTCGCCGCGTACGCGTTCGCGCTCCTGTACGGCCCCATGCCCGCCCGCGAGGCAGCCCGCCGCACCGAGGGGCTCCTCCGTCAGGCGGCGGGGAACACCGTCCTCGAGGCGAGCCTGTCCGGCTTCCTGGCCTGTCACGAGGCGATGGGGGGCCGCTTCGACGAGGCTCGCGAACGCATCTTGGAGAGCTGCGAGCGGCTTCGCGACCTCGGTCTCCGGTGGCAGGCCGGCGTCCAGGAGCTGTTGAGCGGATACATCGAGCTGCTCGCCGGCGATCCTGCCGCGGCCCAGGGCCAGATGCTCGCTGCGAAGGCCTCCTTCGTAGCAATCGGCGACAGGCTGTCGCTCTCCACCGCGGCCGTGGACCTGCCGCGGGCCGCATACGAGCGCGGTGACTACGCGGGGGCCCGCGCGCTCGTCGAGGCGATCGACGAGGTACCGGCTCCGGCCGACCGCGAGTGGCAGGTCAAGCGGCGCGGAGTGCATGCCAGGCTGCTCGCTCGGGACGGGAAGCTCGAGGAGGCCGAGGAGCTCGCCCGCGAGGGCGTGGCGATAGCCGCCGAGACCGATCTGCTCTGGTTCCACGGAGACGCGCTGCTCGACCTCGCGGACGTCCTGAAGGTCGCCGGCCGCTTCGGCGAAGCCTCGAGCGCGGCACGCGAGGCGCTGGCTCTCTACGAGCGGAAGGAAAACGTCGCTTCCGCGGCAACGGCGCGAGCAGTCGTCGAGGAGCTCGGGTCAATCACGCGCTGACGCCGGGGCGAGATTCAGGGGGTGGTTGCGGGGGTTTCCCTCATGTGCACCGCTTGCCGCTGTCCGATCCTCCCAGCATGCACCCCACAGAGACCTACACGATCCGCCCGGCCACGGACGGCGACGCTTGGGCACTGCGTTGGCTCGCAGCGCTCGACAGCCAGCGGCAGCTCGCCGGACCCGCGCTCATTGGCGAGATCGATGGGATTCCCGCCGCAGCAATCTCCCTGAACGACGGGCGCGTCGCCGCCGACCCGTTCCAGACGACCTTCGCCCTCAGGGAGCTGCTCCGCGCCCGCGCCAGCGCGCTCCGGCCGCATTCGAACGCGCGCCCTTCACGGCGCACGCGGCTGGCCGGCTCGCTGCTCGCCCGGTCGAGCGAAGCCTGACGCACGGCGCCAACCAGCAGGACACACCTCAACCGAAGGAGATCCAGATGCACGCAGGACGTACCACTCGCATGCTCGCGATCGCGGGGATCCTCGCCACCACGGCGCTCGCCCCGGCCGCGGCCGACGCCGCGCAGCCGAAGGTCGGGCTCTACGGCGGCAAGACGACTCAGCCCGCCAATGTCATGCCGTTCACGGGCTCGATCAAGCTCAAGGTCGTAAAGCTCGGCGGCCTCAAGCTCGCCAAGGTGACGGCGCGCATGAAGATGAACTGCCAGGGCGACCCGGCGCGTATCGAGACATTCAGGGTGGCGGTGCCGGTCGAGTCGGGCAAGGTCTCCGGCTCGGGCCGCTTCAACTACAAGGTCTCCACCTCCCCCACCAGCGGCTTCTCGCTGAGCGGCCGCTTCGTCTCGCGCACGAAGGCGAGCGGCACGTTCAGCCGCAGCGACGCCAGCACCGGCTGCTACGTCGGCGGCGTGAAGTGGACCGCCTCGCTGCAGTAGCGCCCACCGTCCCTGTCCGGCTGCGTCCTGGAGGGTGAGCGACAAAAGTCGCTCACCCTCCCGAGCCGACAGCAACTCAAGGAGATACCGGCATCGTGAAAGCTCGCACCTCGGTCGTCTCGGCGCTGCTCAGCGTGGCGCTGCTCGGCTTGGCGCTCCCCGGCATGGCCTCCGCCGGGACCTATTGCGTCAACAAGCCAACCTGCTCCGGTGCCGTCCAACCCTCGGTGCAGGACGCACTCGATGCCGCCAAGGCCCACGCGGGCGATGACGTCGTCGAGATCGGTCCGTCGCCCGAACCCTACGTCGGCCCATTCGGATACTGGGAGCCGAGCGTCAACAACAACGACGTGAGCATCATTGGCGCCGGCCCCGGGCAAACCGTGCTGCTTGGCACGGCGAACCACGCTGCGCTCTCTCTGGGGGAAAACTCGAGCGTGAGCCACCTGTCCCTGAAGGTCCCACCCGGGGAAGTCGACGCGACCGGTCTCAACATGTACGGGAGGTACGCCGACGACATCGCCGTGATCGGGCCGGGCGCCGCTGCCGACGCCCGTGGCATCGTGGGCTTCAATCCGTCGAGCATCACGGACTCTTCCGTCCGGATGTCCGCCGGTACCGGGGTGGTGGCCGACGGCGACAAGATGAACGTGGACGATTCCGTCGTATCAGCTCCGGTCGGGCTGAGCAGTAGGCCCGGAGCGACGCTCCATGGCGATCGAGTTCGGATCGATGCAAGCAGCGTCGGGGCCACCGCCGAGGGGTCCACGATGGCGCTCGCCGACACATTGGTGACCACGAGCGGACCTGACGCGATCGGGGTTCGCGTGGGCAATGACGCCGTGGCGGTGCTCACGCACGTGACGATCTCGCGCTCATCGCCCGCTCCGTCGAACAGCGCCGGCGTTTTCGAGTCGGCTGCCGGCTTGCTTACTTCGGCGTCGCTCGACATCGAGCGGTCCACCATCGACGGCTACGCCACGCCGCTGCTCCGCAGGGTCCTGTACAGCGCGACCGCCCAGCTCAGCGTCAGCTACTCGAACTTCGACATCGACAGCTCCGACCTCGACTCGGAGGCCGGAGTCACGCTCGGCCCGTGGAACATCGCTCAGGCTCCGCGCTTCGCGGCCCCAGGCTTCCATCCGCGGGCCGACTCCGCGTTGATCGACAGCGCCGGGACCTGCGTGGCGGAGGCGTTCACCGACCTCGACCTTCACGAACGCTGCATCGACGGCGACGGCTTGGGTGGCAGCCAGTCCGACATCGGCGCCTACGAGTACCAGCGAGCGCAGCCCCTTGCGGACTTCGTGGCTGGACCCGCGGTCGCCGGTAGTGCTGTCGCCTTCGATGCCGGCTCGTCGAGCGATCCTGATCCGGGCGATGCGTCGCAGCTCGCCTACTCATGGGCGTTCGGCGACGGGCAGAGCGCCACAGACCGGACGCCGACCCATGTCTACGCACAGGCGGGCGACTACGTGGTCAAGCTGAACGTCACCGATCCCACGGGCCTCACGGCAGGCGTGACGCGCGTGGTCTCGGTGGCCGCCGGCGGCACCACGGGTGGTGGAACCAGCGGCGGTGCCACGGGCGGCGGGGAGCAGGCGAGCGGAGGTGGCAGCGTCCCGTCAGCTGATTCGGTGGCGCCGGTGATCTCCCGCCTGCGCGTGTCGCCGAAGCGGCTCCGGATCGGAAGCGCGCCGGCGCGGCTCTCGTCACGCCGCGGGCAAATTCGCTTTCACCTATCCGAGCCGGCCCGGGTCACGCTTCGGTTCGTCTCCGCGCGCACCGGGCAGCGCAAGGGACGCCTCCGATTGAACGGCCGAGCCGGCGTCAACTCCGTCCGGTTCGCGGGCCGGCTGTCACAACGCAAGACCCTGCGCCCCGGCGTCTACCGCTTGGCCGTGCTGGCAAGAGACGGCGCGGGCAACCGCGCGATCACCAGGTGGACGCGGCTCACGCTGCTGCCACACCGCTAAATCAGTGGTCGGGCATCTCGGGCATGGGTAGCTGAGTCCATACTCCGCGCAAAGGCGTTCGATGCTCTCGGGGTCGAACTCGACTCTGTATCGCCGCGCGAGCTCGACAAGCCGCGTGCTTTATTGGACTCGCAAGGCGGCTTCGCACGGGCGCCGCCTCGGGGTCCATCCGGCTGCCGAGCGCGCGGGGATGGGACGCGCGCTTCCATGCCGCTGCCTAAGGAGGCCTGCGGCCTGCACCGGCGAGTGGCTGGCGGCGGTGGGAGGACGAGGAGAAGGCATCACCGCCGCGACCTCCAGGCTCGGGTCCTGCTGGAGCATCCGCCGCTCGAGCTCGCGCAGCGCCGGCGACGGCTCGATCCCCAACTCGGTCGACAGCATCTGCCGGAGCCGGCGATAGCAGGCGAGCGCGTCTGCCTGGCGTCCGGAGCGGTACAGCGCCAGCATGAGCTGGCCGCGGGGCCGCTCGCGCAGCGGCTGGCGCGCGACCAGCGCCTCGAGTTCGCCGACCAGCGGGGCGTCCCTGCCGAGCGCCAGGTCGGCATCGATCCGGTCCTTCACGCACGCCAGGCGCAGCTCCTCCAGCCGCCTCGACTCGAACGCCGCGAAGGGCGCGTCGAACTCCGCGAGCGCCGGGCCGCGCCAGAGCGCGAGCGCCTGCCGCAGGCGATCGCCGGCTGCAGGCGGGGATCCGCCGGCAAGCGCGGCCTGGCCCTGCTTCAGCAGGCGCTCAAAGCGGACTAGGTCAACCGCCTCGGGCTCGATCTCGAGTGCGTATCCCGGTGAGCGCGTCACGAGCACGTCCGCAGGCAGGACCTTACGCAGCATCGAGACGTGAATCTGGACCATCTTCACCGCGCTGGCCGGCGCGTCCTCGCCCCAGAGATCCTCGACAAGACGCTCAACCGAAACCGTACGGCCCGGATCGAGCAACAGGCGCGCCAGCAGTGCACGCTGTGCCGGCCCGCCCAGCGGAATCGGCACGCCGTTGTGTTCCAGCTCCAGCGGGCCGAGCAGGCGCGCAGCGAGCGATCCTCGGCTCATCTCATGTCTTTCGGTCGGGATGGCCCTGCTGACGAACGCGATCGCGAAAGGACTCACTCGGGATACGGCGTGCTGCATCCTTCTGGGTGCGCGCACGTCCTTGTTGGCATGACCAACTTCTCACCCGCTGCGAGCTCTCCATCCAGCGCCATCGACGAGCTCGTCCGTACCGCCCGCACCCAGCGGATCGCAAGCGGACATCGAGGCGGCGACGCGATCGTGCTCGAGAACCTCGCCAAGACCTACCCAGACGGCACCGAGGCGGTCCGCGGCATCTCCCTCCGAGTGGCCGCCGGCGAGTCCTATGGCCTCCTCGGCCCCAACGGCGCCGGCAAGTCCACGACGATCGGGATGCTGGGCACGCTCGTGAAGCCCACGGGCGGGAATGCCTCGGTGGCTGGGTTCGACGTCGTCGCCGAGCCAGCCGAGGTGCGCCGGCGCATCGGGTTCGCGATGCAGCAGGCCGGAGTTGACGACTTCGCCACCCCTGCGGAGTTGATGGTGCTGCAGGGACGGCTCCACGGCCTCGGCAAGCATGAGGCGAGGACACGCGCCGAACTGCTCGTGCAGGTCATGGAGCTCGAGGAGGATGCCGGCAGGCGTCTGGCCGGGCTCTCGGGCGGGACCAAGCGCCGCGTCGACCTGGCGGCAGCGCTCATGCACCTGCCACCGGTTCTGTTTCTCGACGAGCCCACCGAGGGGCTCGATCCGCGCAGCCGCACTGGCCTCTGGGACACCCTCGACCGCCTGCGGCGCCAGCTCGGCGTCACGCTCGTGCTCACGACGCACTACATGGACGAGGGCGACAGGCTGTGCGGTCGCATCGCCATCATCGACCGCGGCAAGGTCGTGGCCGAAGGCACGCCACTGGCTCTCAAGGCGACCGTCGGGAGCGACGCCAGCCTCGAAGACGTCTATCTCCACTTCACGGGTCGCACGCTCGAGGACACCAGGAGGGCTGCATGAACACGGCAAGCCAGGCCATCCTGCTCGCACACCGCGCGCTGGTGCAGTTCCCGCGCAACCCGATCCTGCTCGGCTTCTCCGTCATGCCGGTGTTGATCATGTACCTCGTCTTCGGGGGTCTGTTCGAGGGCGTTGCGCAGCTGCCGGGCTTCCCGACCGACAACTACTTCCAGTACCTCGCCCCCACCGCCGTCCTGCTCGCGACCGTGCCGGGCATCGGCAACGCCGGCGTGGCGCTCGCGACGGACTTCCAGAATGGCTACTTCCACAAGCTGCTGACGACCCCGACCTCGGTCGGCGCAGTGATGCTCGGCCGCCTGCTGGGCGACTGCCTGCGGCTGGCGGTGCAGGCCGCGCTGGTCCTCGTGCTCGCCATCGCTCTGGGCGCCGAGGTGGCGACCGGGATCCCCGGAGCGCTGCTGATGATCGCGATGGGCACGCTGCTCGGGATCGTCACGTTCGGCGCCCTGAGCGCCAACTTGGCGATCCGGACGCGGGACGCGGCGGCGGTTCAGGCAGTCCAGCCCATGGCGTTCCTGCTGATCTTCCTGACGAGCGCCTACCAGTCGACCGACCACATCGAGAGCGGCGTTCTGCGCACGATCATCGAGCTCAACCCGGCCGAGCATGTGCTGCGCCCGATGCGTGAGCTGATGCTGAGCGGATACGACTGGGCCGACATCGCGGTCGGGTTCCTAGTGATCGCCGCACTCGGAGTGCTCGCACTCCCGCTAACCGCCCGGAACTACCGCAAGGCCTACAGCTGAGGGACCGTTGATGAGACCATTGAGAGAGATGAACGAGCAGGCTGAGGCCACGCAGGCTCCGCCCCCGAGCCAGGAGAGCGTTTCGTGCTGCGCTCCTGCGGCACAGGCGGACTGCTGCGAGCCATCGGAGAAGGCGGACTGCTGCGGCGACGAGCCCGGCTCGGGGCGGTGCGGATGCCAGTAGGGGCAGCCAGCACGAACGCGGCCGAGCTGTGGACTGATCTCCAGGAGCGCCTGCGCGGCTTTGTCGGCCGGCGGATCAGTGACTCGCACGCCGCCGACGACGTGGCCCAAGAGGTGCTGCTGCGCCTTCACCGGAGCCTGAGCGACCTGCGCGTCGAGGATCGGCTCGACGCGTTCGCCTACCGCATCGCGCGCAACGCGATCATCGACCACTACCGCTCGCGCGCCAGCGCCAAGGAGATCCCCGCCGAGCCGGACGCCCTCGTCACGCGCATCGACGCCGACGGTGACAGCGACCAGGATCAGGGGGAAGACCAGGGCCGGCAAGAGCTCGCCCGCTGCCTCGCACCGCTGATCCGGCAGCTGCCCGAGCCGTACCGCGAGGCATTGACACTCACCGACCTCGGGAAGCTCTCTCAGGTCGAGGCAGCCCGTGTGGTTGGCCTCTCCGTCCCGGGCATGAAGGCGCGCGTGCAACGCGCTCGCGCCCAGGTCCACGAGCTCCTCACGGACTGCTGCGACGTGGCCTTGGACACCGGCCGCCAAATCGCCGAAGTGCAGCGCACAGGACCCTGCGCCTGCACGCCCGAATCGCCTAGCTGAACACGGTCTCCAGTGGAACGCCGATCAGCTTGAGCCGCCGGGTCAGGCCGCCGAGGGCGAACTCGCGGATCTCCTCCTGCGAGACGCCGAGCAGGTCGGCCGAGCCGTTTCCGTCGCCGGGCGGCTTCAGGGTCTCGGCGACGGAGGGAAGGAGCCGTCGCAGCGTTTCGCGCACCGCGTCGGCGAGATACGGCTGCTCGCGGACGGCCTCGCGCAGGAACCAGACCCCGTAGCCGATGTGCCGCGTCTCGTCGTGGTGGATCTTCGAGTAGCCCTGGACGAAGCCCGGCAGGAGCCCCTCCTCGTTCAGGTACTCCGTGATGAACTTGAAGGACGTGAGGCCGAGCGTGCTCTCGAGCACCAGGTGGTACAGCGTGACGAAGCGGACCTTCGCCGCCAGATCGCCTGGGCTTGCTACGAGCTCCTCGTGCGCCTGGACGAGCGCCTCGTCGAAGAGGAGGCGGAACGAGTCCGACACCTCCCGCCGCGCGCGCTCCACGTGCGCGGCGATGACCTGCGGCTCGGCGATCACCTCGTCGCGGAAGCGCGCGTAGAACTGCATGTGGCGTGCCTCGTCGACCTGCTGCGTCGAGAGGAAGGTGGCCTCCTCCTCCGATCCGTGGGCGGCGACGAGGCCGGTGAACTTCGTCGTGATGCGCTCCTCGGCGACCATCAGCGAGGACAGGGCAAAGTGGATGACCTCTCGGACGGCGGGGTCGATCCCCGGCCACTGCTCCCTGTCCGTGGACAGGTCGACGTCGAAGGGGCTCCACTGGGAGTCCTCCCAGCGGCGGTAGAGCGTCTTCGGATCGTTCAGCTGGATGTCGCTCATGCGCGCGTGACCTGCGTACGCGTCAGCCCGAGCACGAGCAGCGCCGCAGCGGCCGGGACGAGCCAAACGTACCCGTAGCCCGCGCCCTCCCCCACGATCCCCCCGGTCAGTGGGCCGAGCAGGTAGCCGATGATGCCAATCTGCGACCAGGCGACCATCGCGGTCACGATCCGCTCGACAGGCACGGCCTCGACGAGCAAGCCAAGCGAGCCGGTGTTCCCGAACCCGATCCCGAGTGCTGCGAGTAGCAGCGCCAGCACCCAGAGCGGCACGTCCGTGGCGATGCCGGCGAGCGCGATGCCGGCGACGCTGAGCACGATGGCCGCGATCACCAGCGGGCGCGGCGGCCGGCCGCCGGAAGCTGTCGCACTGATCGCAACGACAAGCGAGGCCCCGACGTAGAGCGCGCCAATCTGCGCTTGGGTGACGCGCTCGGCGAGGTGCAGCGGCAGCACGCCCTCGAGCACGCCTAGCGCCAGCGACGCGAATAGGATGGCCCCGGATGCGATCCAGAAGGTCCGCGTGCGGAGCACCGCCCCGTCGCCAGTGAAGTCGCGGTGCACCGCGGGCTTCACGAACAGGACGAGCGGCATTGCAAAGAGCAGCATCGCGAGGTAGGCCAAGAAGGGCCCGTGGATACCCCCGAACGCGCCGAGCGCCGGGCCGATCAGGCCGCCCGCGGAGTAGGCCGCGAACACGCGGCTCATGCAGACGTACTCCTGCCCTGGCCAGCGTTCGAGCGTGTCGAACGTGACTCCGATCCAGATGCCGCCTGAGCCGAGCCCCATGAGGGTCCGCGCGGCGAAGTACATATCGAGCGAGTCGCCCGCGACGAACCCAAGCGCCCCTACGGCGACAAGGCCCAGAGACGCGATCAGCAGCCACCTGGGACCCAAGCGGCGCACAGCCCAGCCAGCCAACGCGAACCCCGCGACCATGCCCGCCGGGAACGACGCGACCAGCAGGCCGATGGTCGCCGGTCCTGCGCCGGTCGCGTCGGCGATCGCCGGCGCGACCGGAACGATCACGCTGTACCCGGTCGCGTCGAGCGCGCCGAGTGCGAGCAGGAGCGGGTAGGCGGCCGCTGCGCGCGCCGCGGTCATCGTCAGCTCAGACTCGTGGCTTGCGCGCCCGGACGATCGCCGACGTCGCGTGCTCGTGGACACGGTGGGTCTCGTTGATCTCGATATCGGTGAGCCCCGCGGCAACGAGGGCGTCCTCGAACTCGTTCCGCGTGAGCGCGCCTGCGACGCAGCCGGTCCACTGCTGCATGTCGGC
>JBKPBS010000035.1:0-8506 GCA_046726915.1 Actinomycetota bacterium | reverse complement strand
CGCGATCGCGGCAAGGATGCCGATGATGAGAATCACGACGAGGAGCTCGATGAGCGTGAAGCCCTTCTCCTCGTTGTGCATACGCTCGCGGAGCATCCGCAGCATTTGTCTCCTCCTTTTGAGGTGACTCTGGTTTGGTCTGGTGCCAGTTGCCGCGGATAGCCGCCTGTCGGTGAACCGTGGTGGCAGCTCGGCCGGCTCCTCCTGGGCACTAGTCCCGATCGGAGCCCCGGAGCTTTGCGTCCCCGCCTCGCGGCGAGTTTGCCTTTACACCGTGGCTCTGGCCTCTGCGCGTAGATCGGCTGTCGGGACGCGAACCTTTACTTCGGCCTCTCCCGTGGCTAGGCCAAATGTCCACCGCAAATACCATCGGAGCGGTGCATCTGAGGCGGGCACTGCTGCTCTTCGCGATCGTTTTGGGGATGGCGGCGCTCGTGGCGTCGCTGTCGCGGCCGATCGACGAGCGCGGAGGCGACACGACGCCGCAGGAGCCGCGCGAGACCGGGCCGCCGGTTGCGACGCCGGCTCCGGCGCCTGAGCTCCCCGCGACGCTGTCGTTCGATGCGGCCGAGAACCAGTCGATGAGGCTGCGCGCGGGCCGCGCGGCGACCCTCGAGGTGTCGGTGAGCGAGCCCGGCGATGTCGAGATCCCCGGCCTCGGCCTGACCGCCCCCGCGGACCCCCTGACACCCGCTCGCTTCGATGTCCTGCAGGCGCGTCCCGGTCGCTACGAGCTGATCTTCATGCCCGCCACGGGCGACCCCAGCGAGCCCGCTGGAAGGCTGGTGGTCACGTCCGCAGGCTGACGACGATCGGCGTGTACGGATTCACGCTGGCCGAGTTCCTGGGTGCGCTGCGCGACGCGGACGTGCGCCTGCTGCTCGACGTGCGCCAGCGCCGCGGCGTGCGCGGCCCCGAGTACGCGTGGGCGAACTCCCAGCGGCTGCAGGCATCCCTTGCGGAGGCCGGCATCGCCTACCGCCACCACACCGAGCTGGCCCCGACGACCGAGCTCCGCCGGCTCCAGTACGCGGAAGACGACCGCCAGGGCGTGGGGAAGCGCTCACGCACCGTGCTGGCGGCCGCCTTCCGCGAGCGCTATACGGCCGAGATCCTGAACCGCGCGGACCTGGCCGCAGTCGCCGCCTCGCTGCCCTCAGAAGGCGCCGGAGCCCTCTTCTGCGTGGAGCGCGACCCAGAGGCCTGCCACCGCTCCCTGATCGCCGACCGCCTCGCGTCAGAGCACGGAATAGCGGTGGAGCACCTGCGACCGGGCAACTGACACCGACCGAGCGTCCGCGCCATATGGAACGCTCGGCGAGTGATCGGAACAATCGAAGCGCTGGGCGTCTTTCTCCTAGCCGTCGTTCCAGGCTTCCTCGCGCTCCGAATTGTGTTGAGCAAAGAAGGGCACGGCACGTCAGAGAGGCTGGACGCCTCGCCGAGCTGACCGCCCCGAGTGTGCTACCGGACTTTGCCTCGGGCTCCTGTCTCGGGGCGGCGGATCCGCAATGCGTGCCATGGCCCTGAAGGGCTTGGAGGCATTGGAGAACAGGGAAGCCGCCGATTCAACCCAAGCACGGCCTCCAGCGGGTGGTTTGCCGCGTAAAGACGCGAAGCGGGGACGAGGTCATGGGCGTATTTGCGCGGGCGGGCTATCTGGACTGGCAGGCAGACGGCCGTGGGATCCTGTTCGACGAGGAGGTGATTCGGGGTCCGGAGGGACTTCAGCCCGTGACTGATAGCCAGGGCTTGTATGTCCCGGCGATGAGATCTCGACCCTCAGGGGGCAGGGACCGGCTGCTCAGCGGCCGACGGAAACTCCAAAGCCAGATTCTCCCGACGAGGGCTGACAAGTCCGCAGCCAGCGGCCGGCAGTTACCTACGCGATGTAGTGGCGCTGGCAAGCGTGGCCTATCCCCTCACTTGGGTCGCCACCCGCACCGAGGCGCTCAACGGGCCCTACTGGCTCCTGGACGGCCCGTATCCGCTGCTACTCGCAGCCCTGCCCGCGCTGCTCGCATTCGCGCTGATGCGCCGAGCGGGCGCAAGCCCCGAGGGTGCTACTTGATCGAGTCGTAGACCTTGAACATCGGCAGGTACATCGCGATCACGATGAACCCGACGATGGCGCCCACGACCAGGATCATGATCGGCTCGAGGATGGAGGTGAGCGCCTTGACTGCCGCCGCCACCTGCTCCTCATAGAAGTCGGCGACCTTGGTCATCATCGTCTCGAGGGCACCGGTCTCCTCGCCGACCCCGATCATCTGCGTGACCATGATCGGGAAGGCCTCCGGGACCTCGGCCATCGGCGCGGTGAGCGAGCCACCCTTCTTGACGGACTCGCGCACCTCGAACATCGCCTTCTCGATGACCTTGTTGCCGGAGGTCTTGCCGGTGATGTCGATCGCCTCGAGCATCGGCACGCCGGCCGCGATCAGGCCGGAGAACGTCCGCGAGAATCGCGCGAGCGCGACCTTCTGAACGATGTCGCCGATCTTCATCGGGAACTTGAGCTTGAGCGTGTCCCATTGCATGCGGCCGCGCTCGGTCTTCTTCCAGGTGCGGAACAACCAGACCACGCCGAACATGGACCCGAATATCACGTACCAGCGCTCGGTCATCATGTGCGACAGCCACACGGTGAACTTCGTGATGGCCGGCAATTCGCCGCCGAAGTCCTTGAAGATCGTCTCGAACACCGGAACGAGGAAGGTGACGAGCGCGAACAGCACGATGAAGGCGAACCCGCCGATCAGCGCCGGGTAGATCATCGCGGCCTTGATCTGGCGCCGGAGCGCGGCGTCCTTCTCGAGCTGCTCCGCCACGCGCACCAGCGTGTCGTCCAGGATTCCGCCGGTCTCCCCGGCCTGGACCATGGCGACGTAGAGGTCGTTGAACACGTCCGGGTGCTTACGCAGCGCGTCCGACAGCGCCAGGCCGGCCTCCACGTCCTTCCGCACCTCGATCCAGATCTCGCGCAGCTTGTCGTTCTCGGTCTGCTCCTCGATGATGTACAGCGCTCGGAGCAGGGACATGCCCGAGTTCACCATCGTCGAGAGCTGGCGCGTCGCGATGACGAGGTCGTCCGCCTTGACGCGACGGAAGCGCGCGAGCAGGTCGCCCGCGCTCGCGGGTGCCTGCTCCTCGATGTCGACGACGATCAGGCCCTTCGAGCGCAGCTGCGCCGCGACGGCCTGCTTGTCGCCGGCCTCCATCTCCCCCTTCGTGGAGGCGCCGGCGAGGTCGAGTGCCTTGAATGCGTAGGTGGCCATCGCTTACGCCGCCCTTACCGTGCCCATTAGACGACGGAGCTCGTCCGGAGCGGACGAGCGCGCCTCGGCGAGCTCGCGTGTGATCTTGTGCTGGCGCACCAGGTCGACCAGGGAGGCGTCCATCGTCTGCATGCCGTGCGAGGCGCCGGTCTGGAGCGCCGAGTAGATCTGGTGCGTCTTGCCCTCGCGGATCAGGTTGCGGACCGCGGGCGTCGGCACCAGCACCTCGACCGCGCAGCAGCGCCCCGTCCCGTCAGCGGTCGGCAGGAGCTGCTGGGTCACGATGCCCTGCAGCGCCACCGACAGCTGCACGCGCACCTGCTGCTGCTGCTCGGGCGGGAACACGTCCACGATGCGGTCCACCGTCTGGGCGGTGTCCTGCGTGTGGAGCGTGGCGAACACGAGGTGTCCGGTCTCGGCCGCGGTCAACGCGGTCGAGATCGTCTCGAGGTCTCTCATCTCGCCGACGAGGATCACGTCGGGGTCCTGACGCAGCGCGGCCTTCAGGCCCAGCCCGAAGCTCTGCGCATCGGCACCCAGCTCGCGCTGGTTCACGATGCACTTCTTGTGCTTGTGCAGGAACTCGATCGGGTCCTCGATGGTGAGGATGTGCTCCTGCCGCGTGTCGTTGATCAGGTCGAGCATCGCGGCGAGCGACGTGGACTTGCCGGAACCGGTCGGGCCGGTCACGAGCACGAAGCCACGCGGCTTCTTCGTGAAGTCCTCGAGCACCGGCGGGAGGCCGAGCGAGCCCAGCTTCGGCATCTCGTGCGGGATCAGGCGGAAGGCGGCCGAAAGCGCGGCGCGCTGCATGTACGCGTTCACGCGGAAACGGGCCTTCCCCGGGATCGAGTAGGCGAGGTCGATCTGCCAATCGGTCTCCAGGCGCTGGCGCTGCTCGTTCGTGAGGATCGAGTAGATGACCTCACGCGTGAGCTGCGGCGTCAGATGCGGATAATCCAACGCGTGCAGCCGGCCGTGGTGGCGGATCATGGGCGGTGAGCCTGCTGTCAGATGGAGGTCGGAGGCGTTCCGCTCCATCACCTGCAGCAGGACTTCTGCGAAGTCGAAGTCCATCAGGTCTCCTATCGGCTGGAGGGTGGGATTACGTGACCCTTGCCACCTCGGCAATGGACGTGATTCCGTTCTTGACCTTCTCGAAGCCGTCCGCACGCAGCGGGCGCATGCCCTGTGCGACGGCCACCTTGCGGATTTCGTCGGACGAGGAACGCTCGACCGTCAGGTCGCGAATCTCGTCTGAGATCGACATGACCTCGTACAAGCCGGTCCGTCCCTTGTAGCCGGAGCCGCCGCAGCGGCCGCAGCCCACGGGCTCGTAGGCCTCGAGGTCGAAGGCCACGTTGAAGCCGGCCTTCTCGAGCGAAGAGACGCTCAGCATGGTCCGGCTCTTGCAATATGTGCAGAGCTGCCGGACGAGCCGTTGCGCGACGACGCACACGATCGCCGACGCGCTCAGGAACGGCTCGATGTTCATCTCGGTGAGGCGGGTGATGGCCGACGGCGCGTCGTTCGTGTGGAGCGTCGACAGCACCAGGTGGCCGGTGAGCGCTGACTCGATGGCGATCTTGGCGGTCTCGCCGTCCCGGATCTCGCCGACCATGATCACGTCGGGGTCCGCGCGCAGCATCGCGCGCAGGCCGCCCGCGAACGTGAGCCCCGCCTTCAGGTTCACCTGGAGTTGGTTCACGCCCGGGAGCTGGTACTCGACCGGGTCCTCGATCGTGATGATGTTGCGCTGCGGCTCGTTGATCTCGTTGAGTGCCGCGTAGAGCGTCGTGGACTTGCCCGAGCCGGTCGGCCCGGTCACGAGCACTGCGCCGTAGGAGCGCCGGAAGGCGTCCTCGAAGAGCTCCTCGCTGCCCTCTGCCATGCCGAGCGAGTCGAGGCCGATCAGGGCCTGCGACTTGTCGAGGATTCGCATGACGATCCCCTCGCCGTCCACGCGCGGCATCGTCACGACGCGGGTGTCGATCGCGTGACCCTCGACGGTGAGCGACACGCGGCCGTCCTGCGGGACGCGCCTCTCGGCGATGTCGAGGTCCGCCATGATCTTCACGCGCGAGACGACGCCGGCGATCATCCGGCGCGGGATCTGCGTCGTCTCGCGCAGGACGCCGTCCACCCGGAAGCGCACGCGCATCTCGCGTCCCTCGGGCTCGAAGTGGATGTCGGAGGCGCCCTCGTCTACCGCCTGGGCGATGATCGAGTTGACGAGCTTGATGACCGGGGCGTCGTCCGCGGACTCGCGGATCTCGGAGACCTCGGCGAGCTCCTCCTCGCCGATCTCGATCGCCTCGGCCACCGCGTCGTCGAAGCGGCTCATGCGGCCGACCAGGCCCGCGATGTCGTCGGGCGAGGCCACGACCGGCCGCACCTCGCTGCCGGTCATCAGCTTCAGGTCGTCGAGCGCGAGCACGTTCGACGGGTCGGACATCGCGACCAACAGCGTGCCGCCGTCGTCCTTGCCGATCGGGACGGCGCCGAGGCGCCGCGCCGCCTGAGGCGTGATCGAGTTGAGCACGCTGACGTCCGTCTTGTAGATCGTCAGGTCGACGTGGTCGAGCCCGAAGCGCTGCGCGACCGCGCGCGCGAGCTGGTCGCCGGTGATCGCGCCGGACTCGAGCAGCACCTGTTCCGGGGAGCGGCCGGAGGCCTTCCCCTCCTCGACGGCGGCGTCCACGCGCTCGCGGCCGAGGAACTCCATCTCGACGATCACGTCGGAGATGAAGCGCGAACCCGCCTTCTTCTTCTCAGGAGCTGTGAGGCCGTTGCCGGGCACAGGGTCAGCGCCGCCCTCAGGCACGGCGCGCAGAGGCGCCGCCGCACCCTCCTTCTTGCTCATCGCGCGTCCGCGACTACCTGGACGAGCGAGCCTGCGTCGACATATCCCTCGATGAGGCTGGCCTTTCCGCTACGTCCGATCACCACGATCGCGGGGGCCTGATTCACATGTAGGTCCTCGAGCAGCGACTCGTAACGGTCCGAGTTACGGATGTCGTCGGTGAGAACCACGACCTTCTTCGTACGGCGGTCGAGCGACTTGACCGAGTCAGCGACGGCCCTGTCGTCGAGCGCGCGCGGGTTCTCGAAGAAGATCACGACCTTCTTGTTGTCGGCAACCGCGCGCTCGGCCTTCAGGTGGGAGTTGGTGACCGGAACGCCAAGCCTCAGGTCGTCGGGCGTGACGCCGACGGTGTTCCCGAGGCCGCCGACGAAGCCGGTGGCGAACTGGCCGAAGGTGCCGCCCGGCAGGGCGTTCTTGACCTTCGCCGGGCGCTCGATCTGCTGCGGCTGGTTCACGCGCGAGAGCGCGACGTCGAGGTCGATGGTCCCGCGCTCGCCGCTGTTGTCCCTGCCCGAGAGAGCGAGTGAGACCCGACGCAGGATCTTGTCGTCGCCGACCCATGCGTCGATATGGCCGTTGTCGAGCATCTTGGAAATGCGCGCCTCGGCGCCCGCCGGGATGCTGCCGGCGCCGTTCATCGCCTTAGCGACGTCCGTGATGGCGCGAGCCGAGTCCACGTCGGCGGAGAGGTGCGTCACCTGGACGCCGTCCATCTGCTCCTTGCCCTCGGACTTGACGTTCTGTAGCCAGGCGCTCGGGTTGACGTCCAGCTTCGGGGCGTTCGCCGTCGGCGCGGTTCCCTTCGCGCGCCCCTCCACGATCTTCGACCATGCTGCCTGCGGCACGGCGTAGCCGGTGTTGTCGCGGGTGAACCACGCACGGTCGCCAGTCGACACGAACCCGCCGCGCCCGTCGAAGCCGGGCACGTCGATGCTCACCTGAACGTCGGCCTTCGGCATCTCCTTGGGACCGGTCGACTCGAAGGCGCCGGAAGCCTTGACCGTGAACTTCTCGCCGCCCTGCGCGAAGGCGAGCGTGCCGTCGAAGCTCGCACTCCTCAGCGCAGTCGGGTTGAAGGCCGCACTGAGCACCTGGGCCGGAGCGGCGGACGGAGCCGGCTCAGCAGCCGGCGTCGCCTGCTCGGCAGCTTGCTCTGCGACGGGCTCCGAGCCCTTGTCGGTGCCGCCGTTGCGGGCGTTCTGAACCGCGAAGACCGTGGCTCCGAGGAGCGCGACTCCGAGGAGGGCGAGGAGGAAGGGGCGGGAGATCGCCATTGCCTCGCATATCGGCAGTCGTCGGGTGGTGGTTTAGACCTGGGCGGATGTACTAGACGCGCCCTGGACGACGGCCCGTCGCATGGCATCCACGGGCGGCTCGCGGCCGGTCCAGAGGGCGAGGCTCCGGGCGCCCTGGCGGACGAGCACCTCGAGCCCGTCGACGAGCCGCGCACCGCGCTCGTCGGCCCAGCGCGCGAGCGGCGTCGGGGCGTCCCCGTAGACGAGCTCGAGGACGACGCGCGCGTCGACCAGGGGGAGCCCTCCGAGCGAGTCGTCGGGATGAAGGCCGACCGCGGTCGCGTTGACGAGGAGCTCCGCCGGGCCGGGTCGCTCGGCCGCCTCGACGCCAAGCTCCCGCGCCAGCGACCTCGCCCTGCTCGGCGTGCGGTTCCAGATGGTCACGCGCGTGCCCGCGTCGGCGAGGGCCCAGACGGCGGCGCGCGCGGCACCGCCGGCCCCGAGCACGAGGGCGGTCGCGGGCGGCGGCTCGCCGAGCGCGTCGAGGAGGCCGCCGGCGTCGGTGTTGTCGCCGCCGATGCGCCCGTCGTCGTGGAGCGTGAGCGTATTCACGGCGCCGATCGCGCGCGCGGCGTCCGACAGCTCGTCGGCGACCTCCCAGGCGGCGAGCTTGTGGGGGATCGTCACGTTGGCCGCGCGGTAGCCGGAGGCCGGCAGCGCGCGGACGGTCGCGGCGAAGTGCTCGGGTGGCACGGGCAGCGCGAGGTAGCGCCAGTCGAGCCCGAGCTCGGCGAACGCCGCGTTCATCATCGCGGGCGAGCGGCTGTGCCGGACGGGGAAGCCGAGGACGCCCGCGAGCGTGCTCAACACTTCGTGGGCGACTTGCCCCCGCGCGCCTCGCGCGCGCGGTTGTACTCGTTCACGTACGCCTGGAACTCGGCGTCGGTCTTGGCGAACTTGTGCTCGCCGCAGCTGCCCACCTTCACGACGTAGAAGAGGTACTTCGTCACGGCGGGGTGGGCGGCCGCCTTGATCGAGGCGAGCCCCGGGTTGCCGATCGGCCCCGGCGGCAGGCCCGCGTGCACGCGCGTGTTGTAGGCGCTCGGGTTGGCGAGCTCGGACTGCCG
>JBKPBS010000034.1:0-21500 GCA_046726915.1 Actinomycetota bacterium | reverse complement strand
CGCCGTCACCGAGCGCACTTCAGGAGCTTCGTCGCGTCACCGCGGGCGCGTTGGACGCATCGCAGCTCGTTCTGCGCGACGCGCAACTCGGGGTTCGGCTTCGGTCGCGCCGGGGGTGCGCCTACGGGCCGCGGCGCGGCGGGTTGCCGGGGCTGGGCGGTTGCGTGCTCGAGCGTGTCCTCGTCTGCCGGGATGCCACCACGCTCCGCAAACGCGCGCGCGAGCTGCTCGCGATCCCTGGCCGGCAGCTTGGGGGCGTCGTCGGGGGCGAGCTCGTAGATGCCGGTGACCTTTTCGCTGCCGATTCCGCCGTTGTCGAACGCGAGCTCGATCACCGCCGGTCCGCGCGCGCTGCGCAGCAGCAGGTCCGCGACGGGGTATGTGCGCGACGTGCTCGTATTCGCGTCGGCGCGCTCGTTATGGGTGCCGATCACCCGTGCGCCGGTCACCGCCCCGAAGTAGGCGCGCATGGGCCTGATGTACTCCGGACTGCCCTTCGGCGCCGCGCCGGGGTCGTTCTCGACCAGCGCCGCGGCGAACCGCGTCGCGGCGCGACCCGCCGCCTGCTCGTTCTTGCCGATCCCCCAGAAGACCGTGCCGACGATCGCGGCCGCAGACACGACCGCGAGCACGACGATCCGTCGTCCGCTCATAGTGTCGCTCCTGGCGCTGCGCATGCGCCCAGCGTGCCAGCGCGCGGCCAACGCGACCAGGGGGCGATCCGCCGACTTCGCGGCGGAGAACCGACAGCAAGCCTTCGGCTGACCGCCAGGGTCCCGATGCATTGCAGCCAGCAGGCATTCACAGAGTTCGGCCAGCGGGGGGCGCAGATGGTCGCTGGCACCGATGCCCGCGGGCCGTAATGGCGACAGGGTTCGCGCCACCGAGAACACCCCCAAACGACACGCACAGCCCCCAGCCGACAGAGCGAGGAGCCACTCATGACCACGCAGGCAGCAACCGCGCCAAGCACGCCGATTCGATCGCGACGCCAGGGGCTGCTCACCGCGCCCGCCGCGGCGGGCATCGGCTTTGCCGTGGCGTGGGTGACGGGCTTGGCGGTCTGGCCGTCGAATCTGGATGTGGCGGCGTCCGGCGCGAAGGTGGTCTCGGCGTACACCGGGCACCAGGGTGTGGCGGTGACGCAGTACCTGCTGGTCGAGGGCCTGGCGGCGATCGCCCTGGCCGTCGTCGTGATCGCGTTGGGGCGGGCAGCCCGCCAGCGCGGCGCGGGCCGGCTTGGGAGCGTCGCCCAGCTCGCCGGTATCGGCGCGGGGACCGTGTCGCTGGCCGAGTGCGCCCTCGGGCTCCTGCTTGCCGGCGCTGCGGTCCCCGACGGCGAGACCGGCCGCGCCGGCACGTTGTTTCACCTGATCAACCGCATGGATGGCGCGAAGATGCTCGCGCTCGCGGCCCTGGCGCTCGCCGGCGTCGCCCTGGCGCGCCGCGGCGACTTGCTTCCTCGTTGGCTCGGCTACGTCGCCGCGGCGCTGGCGGCAGCGATGGTCGCTTCTGGCGCCGGTTACCTGCTGCTGAGCAACACGCTCTCCCAGGCGGCGGCCTTGTCATTGGGGCTGCTCCTGATCTGGGTGGTCGGGACGGGCGTGGCGCTCGGTCGCGGGAGCGAGCGCGAAGCCGAACGCAACCGCGACGCCGCGCGCCCGGCCTCGAACCGCCTCTTCCTGAAGATCTCGGGTCGGCGCCTGCGCGCATACTCGATCGTCAAGCACGTGGGACGGCGCTCTGGACGTGAGTACCTCAATCCGGCCAGCGCCTATCCGCTCGGCGACGGATTCGTGATCCCGATCCTGTACGGCCTCGACTCGCAATGGGTGCGGAACGTCCTCGGCACCGGTCGACTGACGCTCGTGACCCACGGGCGCGAGCACGCGCTCGAGCGGCCCGAGCTCATCCCCAAGACCCAGGCGCTGCCCGCTTTCCCCCGCTGGCAGCGGCGCACGCTCAAGGCCCGCGGCATCGAGAACTTCCTGTGGGCACACCAGCACCGAACCGCCGCCACCACGATTGACGGCTGAGCCCCGTCCTCATCAAGCGCTCATTGAATGGCAGTGCACTGGTCGTATCTACGAAAGGCGGAAGTCATGACCGACACACGCAGCGCTCTGGTGATCGGCGGCGGGATCGCCGGCCCGGTGGCGGCAATGGCGCTGCAGGAGGCCGGCATCCGGCCGACTGTGTACGAGGCCTACCCCGGCACGGCCGACGGGATCGGCGGTGGACTCAGCATCGCCGCCAACGGCGTGAACGCACTGGCCGTCCTCGGAGCTGATGAGCTCGTGCGGCGCATAGGCATACCGACGACGGCGATGGTGATCCAGAGCTGGACCGGCAAACGGCTCGCCGAGTTCGGCACGCTGCCCGGCCTCCCGGACACGCAGTTCGTGTGGCGGGCCGAGCTGCACCGGGGCCTCCACGAGGAGGCGGCCCGCCGCGCCATCCCCACCGAGCACGGCAAGCGGCCGGTTGGCGCGGAGAGCAGCGGCGACGGCGTCAGCGCGCAGTTCTCCGATGGCACGGAGGACAGCGCCGACGTCCTGATCGGGGCCGACGGCATCCGGTCCACCGTCCGGTCGCTGATCGACCCGGCCGCACCGCAACCCCGCTACGCGGGCCTGCTCAGCTTCGGCGCCGGGATGTCCGACACCGGGCTGGCCTCGACCGGCGGCACGATGTTCATGATCTTCGGCAAACGGGCCTTCTTCGGCTACCAGGTTTCCGATGACTCCTCGGGGATCTGGTTCGTGAGCCTGCCGCACGCCGAGTCGATGACGCTCACCGAGGCTCGGGCGGTGGGCGCCGACGACTGGCTACGTGTGCTGCGGAAGGCCTTTGCTGACGACCGCACCCCGGCGCTGGACCTGCTGCGCCGCACCGAGGCGGCCGACCTGCTGGTCATCGGCCCGATGGAGGACATCCCTACCGTGCCCACGTGGAGCAAGGGCCGGATGGTGCTCATCGGCGACGCCGCTCACGCCACCTCGCCCAGCTCGGGACAGGGCGCCTCACTGGCCATCGAAAGCGCCGTGCAACTCGCCCGCTGCCTGCGCGACCTTCCACACGAGCGGGCGTTCGCCGCCTACGAGCTGCTGCGCCGAGCCCGCGTCGAGAAGATCATCGCCCAGGCGGCCCGCACGAACAGCGACAAGGCCGCCGGCCCCATCGTCCGCGTGCTCCGCGACCTCCTGATGCCCGTGGCGATGAAGCGGCTGGCCAAGCCAGAGAGGACGGCCTGGCAATTCGACTACCACATCGACTGGGACGCCCCGGTCGCGGGCGCCCCCGACCGGGTCCCCGCGCGCGCCTAGCTTCTAATAGCCTGAGCGCATTCTCCTATGCAATGCTTAGGCACGTGACCGAAGACGAAGGCTTGCTGATCGGTGAGGCCGCGCGTGCGATCGGCGTCAGCCAGGACACTCTGCGGCGCTGGGATCGTGCCGGGAAGATTCGGACGCGGCGCGATGCCGCCAACCGGCGGCGGGTGCCGAGGCGCGAGGTCGAGCGCCTCGCGGGCCATCCCAGCCGCCACCGAGCCGGGGACGCGCTCTCAGCTCGCAACCGCTTCGCCGGGACCGTGCGCTCGGTGGAGGTGGACGGCGTGATGGCCCTGGTCGAAATTGAGGCGGGTCCCTTCCTCGTGACCGCGGCGGTCACCCGCGACGCGGTGGAGGAGCTTGCGCTGGCTCCCGGCGTGCGGGCAACCGCGGCCGTCAAGGCGACCTCCGTGATGATCGAAAGGGAGCGGTGAGGAGGCTCATGTGCGTTCTGCTGCTCACGGCCCTCGGAACGGGATGCGGCTCCGATGACCCGAATCGCCTGGTCGTCTCCGCCGCCTCCTCGATGACCGAGGCGCTCGAGGCCTGTGCCCCGAAGTTCGGGGAAGCGGAGAACGCCGACGTGCGGCTGTCGTTTGCGGGCTCGGACGAGCTCGCCGCGCAGATCCGCCAGGGCGCGAAGGTCGATGCCTACGCCGCGGCCAACACCCGGCTCCCCGACGAGCTCCACGGCGACGACCTGCTCGAGAAGCCCGTCGAGTTCGCCACCAACGAGTTCGTGCTCGCCGTGCCGAAGGACTCCGACATCGATTCGGTCGACGACCTGGCCAAAGCGGGGACGAAGGTCGTGGTCGGCTCCGAGTCGGTGCCGATCGGCGCCTACACGCGCGAGACGCTCGCCAAGCTGCCGCCCGACCAGGAGCAGGCGATCCTCGCGAACGTGCGCTCGAACGAGCCCGACGTGAAGGGCATCGTCGGCAAGCTCACCCAGGGTGCGGCCGACGCCGGCTTCGTCTACGTGACCGACGTGAACGCCACCGACGGGGACCTGAAGGCGATCGAGCTGCCGAAGGAGCTCGAGCCGCAGGTGACCTACGGCGCCGGCGTCGTCACCAAGTCAGAGCGGCCCGAGCTCGCACGGAAGTTCGTCGACGGGCTCAGGCACGGCGACTGCGCCGACGCCCTCCGCGACGCGGGCTTCGGCCCGGCGCCTTGACGCGAGCAGCGTGGTTCCCGGCCCTGCTCGGGCTGTGCCTGGCGGCAGCGCTGACGTTCCTCACGCTGCCGGTCATCGCGATCTTCGTCGACTCGAGCCCGGGCGACCTGATCGCGAGCCTGGGGGAGCCCGGGGCGCTCGACGCGCTCTGGGTGAGCCTCCGGGCCACGGCTGCCTCGATCACGATCATCCTGCTGGTGGGCACGCCCGCGGCCTACCTGCTGGCCACGCGGTCGTTCCGGGGCAAGGCGGTTGTCGTGACGCTGATCGAGCTTCCCCTGGTGCTTCCTCCAGCGGCGGCCGGGATCGCCCTGCTGGCCGCCGTCGGCCCGTCGGGGATCCTCGGCGGCGCGATCGAGGCAGCGGGGATCGAGCTCTCGCTCGCCACCGCCGGCGTCGTCGTGGCGCTCACGTTCGTGGCCTCGCCCTTCTACGTCCGCCAGGCGATGGCCGCGTTTGCCGCCGTTGACCGCTCGCTCCTCGACGCCTCGCGCACCCTCGGCGCGTCCGAGGCGCACGGCTTCCTGCGCGTGATGATCCCGGTCGCTCTGCCGGGACTTGCCGCCGGAACGGCGCTGGCGCTGGGCCGGGCCCTCGGAGAGTTCGGCGCGACGCTGATGTTCGCCGGATCGTTTCAGGGGATCACCCAGACCGTCCCGCTTGCCATCTACGACCGCCTGTCGACCGACTTCGACTCGGCCCTCGCTCTGTCGGCCGTTCTCGTGGCGGTGTCCGCGGCAATTCTGCTGTCGGTCAAGCTGGTCCGGGGCGGCGAGGTGCTCGGCTTTGCTCCACGTTGAGGCCCGCCACCGGCTGGGCCGGCTGCTGCTCGACGTGGAGCTGACGGTCGATCCGGGCGAGTGCCTCGCGCTCGCCGGTCCGTCCGGAGCCGGCAAGACGAGCGTCCTGCGTGTCGCCGCCGGGCTTCTGCGGCCAGAGCGCGGTCGCGTCGATGCTGGCGGGGAGACCTGGCTCGACACCACGAGCGGCATCGATGTGCCCGCCGAGCGCCGGCGCTGCGGCTACGTCTTCCAGCACTATGCGCTGTTCCCTCACCTCAGCGCCTGGCAGAACGTGGCCTACCCGCTCCGCGGGCTGAGCAGGTCGGAGCGGCGTGCGCGCGCGCTCGAGCTGCTCGAGCGCTTCGGCCTTGCCGCGCACGCCGACGAGCGGCCGCACACCCTCAGCGGCGGTGAGCGCCAGCGCGTCGCCGTGGCTCGTGCGCTCGCCCGCGGGCCCGAGGTGCTGCTGCTCGACGAGCCGCTGTCCGCCCTCGACGCCCGCACCCGAGCCGCGGCGGCGCGCGAGCTCGGCGGAGTCCTGAGTGAGAGCGAGGCCCCCACCGTCCTCGTCACCCACGACTTCTCGGAGGCGGCCCAGCTCGGCGACCGCGTGGGCATCATCGACCAAGGGCGCGTGGTGCAGGAGGGGACCCCAAGCGAGTTGGCGGCCTCCCCGCGCTCGGCGTTCGTGGCCGACTTCACAGGCGCCGTCGTGCTGACCGGCGTCGCGCGCGCGGGCCCACGCGGGGTCACGCAGGTCGAGCTCGACGGTGGCGGGACCGTCACCAGCACGGACGCCGGCGAGGGCGTCGTGGCCGTGAGCGTCTATCCCTGGG
The DNA here is from genome assembly GCA_046726915.1 of Actinomycetota bacterium. Taxonomy (GTDB): domain Bacteria; phylum Actinomycetota; class Thermoleophilia; order Solirubrobacterales; family Thermoleophilaceae; genus JACVRW01. The sequence continues at coordinate 15,373 of JBKPBS010000034.1, read as the reverse complement.
AGATCGCGATCGAGCCCGCCGGCGAGCAGCCGCACGGGTCCGCCGAGAACCGGCTACCCGCCGAGGTGCTCTCGATGACGGCGGTCGGCAACCGTGTGCGGCTCGGCCTGGCCGGCCCACAGCCGCTCGTCGCAGAGATCACGCTGGCATCCGCCGAGCGGCTCGGCGTGCGCGCCGGCGCCCAGGTCATCGCCACCTGGAAGGCGGCGGCCACGCGCCTCGTGGCAATCTGAAACGCGCGGCCGTTTACCGGGTGTCAGGCCTTCGCTGCTGTCTTCCTGCCGCTGTTCCGGCGCCTCTTCCTCGTGCCGGAGCTCGGCGCCGTGGTCTCCTTCGCGGAGCTCGGCGTCGGGTGAGTCATCATCACGAGGTTCACGCTGAACGTCTCGCCGTCGTCCTTCGATGCCCTCGAGGCGCTGTCGGCCTGGATCTGCATCGCCCGGTCGAGCGTGTCCGCGAGCACGTCGTGGAGCTCTTCCCAGCCCTGGTCGTCCACCACGAGCACGCTGCGGCTCAGGTGCCGATCGTCACGCTCGTCGAAGAGGCCGCTCTTGATCGCCTCGGCGGCGTCCTCCCACACGAGCTGGAGCACGGCGTCGGAGATCGAACCGCGGGCGTTCTTCGGCAGTCGCTTCCAGTCGCGCTCGCCGAAGAACGGGCGCACGATCGCGCGGTAATAGTGCTCGAGCGCACCGCGCCGGGGCTCTGTCTCCACGAGCTCGATGCAGCCGAGGTCGTGCAGCATCCGGACGTGGTAGCTGACGTTCGTCAGCGGCTCGTCCAGCTTCTTCGCCAGTTCGTTGGGACTGGCCACGCCTTCGTTCAGCGCAGCCAGCAGCTGCACTCGCAGCGGATGGGCCAGCGCCTTCGCCAGCCGGGAGTCAACCGCACTCGCTGTTTGTCTCTTCAAGTCTGAGCCTCCAATCTCTGCTTGAGTCGCCGTCTGAGGCGGTGTAGACGCACCTTAACGGTCGCTTCGCTTAGCCCAAAATGCTCAGCAAGCTTGGCGCAAGTGAGGTCTTCGTAGTACCTGAGCCATGCCAACTCTTGGTCTGCTTGAGACAGCGTGCCCAGGATCCCGCTGAATAGCAAGCGATTTTCGAGGGCGTCGTCCTCGTCTGTTCGTCCATTTGGGGCCGGCAGGGGCTCCTCCACGAGCACCTCGTTGGGCCGGCAGGCGGCCAGGCGCACGGCCTCGTTGTGCGCGATCCGGCGCAGCCAGCCGAACGGCTTTTCCGGTTGGCGACAGCTTTCCCGGTGACGCCAGGCACGCACGATCGCCTCCTGGGCCGCCTCGTCCGCGGTGTCTGGACACCCCACCACGCGGAGCGCCTGGCTGAAACAGAAACTACGCATTTCCGCCCAATCCCAGCTAGTGGATGAAACCTTCTGCAGCGTTTCGGGGGTCATAACTGGCGATGCAACCAGTGATGACGTCCGCTGCCGAGGCATATGAGCGTCTAGCCCCGTTCTACGACGAGCTCACGCGCGATCACGACTACTACGAGTGGACGCGTCACCTCGAAAATACGGCGCTCTGGTTCGGCGTCGGCGGCCACAGGCTGCTCGACGCCGCGTGCGGGACCGGCAAGAGCTTTCTGCCCTTCCTGAAGCGCGGTTACACGGTCACCGCGTGCGACATATCGACCGAGATGGTCGCGCTGGCGGCCGCCAAGGCCCCCGCTGCCGATCTCTTTGTCGCCGACGTCCGCGAGCTCGAGCGGCTCGGAAGCTTCGACCTGATCACGTGCCTCGACGACTCCGTGAACTACCTGGTGGACGACGGCGATCTGGACGCCGCCTTCGGGTCGCTGGCCGCGAACCTCGCCCCCGACGGCGTGCTCGTCTTCGACGTGAACACGCTCTCGACGTACCGGACCACGTTCGCCTGTGACATGACCCTCGACGGGCCGGAGGTCTTCCTCGCCTGGCGGGGAGGCTGCAACGAGTCCGAGGAGCCGGGCTGCCTGGCCGAGCTCGTCGTGGAGGCTTTCAGCGAGGTGGATTCCGGCCGCTACGAGCGGGTGACCACGCGCCACACCCAGCGCCATCACCCGCGGCCGGACGTCGAGAGGGCGCTGGCCGGAGCGGGACTCGCCGCCGTCGGCGTGTTCGGCCAGCTGCCCGACGGCTCGCTCGACACGCTCGCCGACGAGCTCGTCCACCACAAGCTCGTCTATTTCGCCCAGCGAGTCGCGAAAGGAGGTGACCCCCAATGACGCTCAAGAAGTGCGCCACGCGGCTCCTGCCCGCGAAGTCCATCACGAAGGCCTCCTGATCCTCCCGATCCTCAGGGGCTCGGCGCCGGCTATGGCCGGGCCCCAAGGAGGGGACCATGCACCGACCTCGCCTCAAGACGACCACCGAGGTGTTCAGCTCACCCGGCGGCGACATCTGCCTGCTGCGCCCGAGCGCCGACTGCGATCTGGTGCTCGAGGGCGCGGACGACCGCGATCGCGAGCTGGTGGCGCGGCTCGACGGACACTCGCCCCGGGCCGCGCTGGAGGCTGAGTTCGGCGCCGGTCCCGTGAACGAGCTGCTCGAGCTGCTGGATGCGGAGGGCCTCGTGGAAGACGCGGGCGCGTACGACGCCCTGGCCGAGGCGGAGCGCGGCCGCTATGACCGCCAGCTGCGCTACTTCGCGGACATCGCGCCGGACGGGCTGTCCGCCCCGGACTGCCAGCTGCGGCTCCGCGGCGCCCGAGTGGTGGTGCTCGGCGTGGGCGGCCTGGGCAGCTGGTCCGCGCTCAGCCTCGCCTGCTGCGGAGTCGGCGAGCTAACCCTGGTCGACGGGGACAGGATCGAGCTCAGCAACCTGAACCGGCAGGTCCTGTTCTCCGAGGACGACATTGGCAGGCCGAAGGCGACCGTGGCCGCCGCCGCGATCGAGCGCTTCAACCCGGGGATCCGCGTCGTGCCCGTGGCGCGCACCCTGGCGACGCCCGAGGAGATCGCTGACGCGGTGCACGGCAGCTCGTTCGTGGTCGACGCCGCCGACCGCCCGGCACACGACATCGAGCGCTGGGTCAATTCCGCCTGCTTCGAGCACGGCGTTCCGTACATCACGATGAGCCACTTCCCGCCCTTCGCGCGCGTGGGGCCCATCTACGTGCCCGGCGAGACCGGCTGCTTCAACTGCCAGGAGCGCGCCTACCGGCAGTCCTACGAGCTCTACGACCACATCGTGGAGCAGCGCCGCGGCTCGCCCTCTCCGGCGGCCACGCTGGGCCCGGTCTGCGCCTTCGTCGGCGGTCAGGTGGCGCTCGACGTCGTACACCAGCTCACCGGACTGTGCGCTCCCGCGAGCAAGGGCAGCGTGCGTGTGTTCGACACGCGGACGCTGACCGTCACGGACGAGCCGGTGCCGCGCGACCCGCTCTGCGAGGTCTGCCGGGGCTGAGCGGCCGGGCGATCAGCAGGTAGGCGAGGCCGGTGATCCCGATCAGGGCCAGCACCAGCGGCGCCGCCCACACCTGGTAGAAGGGAGCGCCCGCCGGCGCGATCGAGCTGCGCGGCCAGGCGATGTTGAGCGTCTCGAATGTGAGCCATACGACCGCGAGGACGTTGGCCACGAGACCTGCGCGCCCGAACTGCAGGTGCGCGGCGGGCTTCCACGTCCCCCGCAGGCGCGCCGTGAGGGCGGCAACCGCCACGAGCAGGAACGCCACGTAGATGGCGGCTGTGCCGAAGACGATGAGCGTGCCGATGGCGGTTGACTCGAGTCCGAGCAGCAGGCCCGCCGCGGCCACGAGGGCGGTCACGACGACGGCGCCGATCGGCGACCCGCGGCGGTCCACGCGGCGGAGGAAGGACGATCCCGGCAGGACCCCGTCGCGGGCGATCGAGAACATCGTCCGGGCCGTGAGGGCCTGGGCGGCCATGCCGCAGGCCACGAACGCGACGAGCACCAGTGCGGCGAACGGCCGCGTGGACCACGAGCCGAACGAGGCCACCACCGCGGTCGTGACCGGCTCGGGGTCGCGGCCCGCGACCACGGTCTCCGGTGCGGGGTGAGCGAGCGTCGTGGCGACCGAGTTCAGCATCACGAGCGCCGCGACGCTCAGGAGCGCCACCCAGAGCGCGCGCGGAACGTGCCGGGTGGCCGCGCGTGTCTCCTCGGCGCTCGCGACACACGCGTCGAAGCCGATGAAGACCCAGCCGCCGACAGCGAGCGCCGCGAGCAGCGCGCCCCCGACCGACCCGCCGGACACGGCCTCGGCGCCGAGCGTGTCGCCGAAGATGGAGAAGTGCTGCTCCCTAAACGCCAGCAGAAGGATGACGCCGATTCCCACGAGCGCCGTGGCCTCCGCGGCCACGCCCGCGCGCACCATGCGCTTGATCACGTTGATCCCGGCCCCGCCCACGAGCGCGCAGACCAGGATGAGCACCATGCCGGTCAGCACGATCGCTCCCGCCGTCGGCTCCACTCCAAGCACGGTCAGCGCCCACGGGGCGCCTAAGTAGGCGATCGTGGTGTTCGCCACCGCGTAGGCGCAGATCGCCACCCAGCCGCTGAACCAGCCGTACGCACCACCGACGAGACGCCTGCTCCACTGGTAGGGACCGCCGGCGATCGGGAACTCGGCCGCGAGCTCCGAGTAGACCGCGAGTAGGAGGCACTGGCCCGCCAGCGCCACCGGGAGAACCCACACCCAGGCTGGCCCCGCGACCGTCATGCCGACCAGGACGACGGCGTACAACCCGACGATCGGCGAGATCGTTGCGAAGCCGATCGCGACGTTGTCGAGCCCGTGGAGGTGCCCCCGGAGCTCCTGGTCGTAGCCGAGCTCCCGCAGGCGAGTCGCATCAGGGTCGGCCTGCGCGGCTGCTCCTTCCGTAGGGGACCGTCGCGAATGTACCACCGCTCAGGGACCGGTTAGGGGACTTCCCCATGGCTGCCACATCGCCACGCCGATCGCTTGAGTGCCCGGATCCGGGTCGCCCGCGCGGTCCGGTGACGCTTACCCCCGGCCCGGGCGCTCGGGGTAGACGTCGTCGATCGTGACGAGCGAGGTGTAGGGCGCGCCGTCGGCGGCCGCCGCGATCGCCTCGGCGCCGCCCGTCAGGCGGTCGAGCACGGTCACCACTCCCACGACCTGGAAGCCCTCTTCCCGGACCCGCTCGATTGCGTGGATCGCCGAGCCGCCGGTCGTGACCACGTCCTCGACGACGAGGCAGCGCTCGCCCGGCACCAGCTCGGGGCCCTCGATCCAGCGCTGGAGCCCATGCTCCTTTCGGTCCTTCCGGACGAAGAAGGCCTTCACGGGAGCGCCGGCGGCCAGCGCGGCGCACGCGATCGGGTCCGCGCCCATCGTCGTGCCGCCCACAGCGGTGGCGCCGACTCGCTCCGCCTCGGCCGCCACCAGCTCGCCCAGCGCGTGGAATCCGGCCGGGAGCAGAATCGCGCGCTTGGCGTCGACGTAGTAGTCCGCCTTCTGGCCGCTCGTGAGCGTCACCTCGCCGACCACGAGGGCGTGCTCGCGCAGCTCCGCGATCAGGCGCTCCCGGGCGGTTTCAGCAATGTGTGTAGATGCGCACAAGGACAGTCAGGTTCCGCGGCCGGCGGCCGATAGTAGACCGCGATGGGATCGTTCGTCCGCCTCATCGCGATTGTCTGCTCGGGTCTGGTGCTGCTCGGCTTCGTGTATTTCGCGACCGACGAGCTGAGCCGTGGCTCGCAGAACCAGCAGAACGCACTGGCCAACGAGCTCGGGGGCGCTGCGGATCCGCGCCCGGTTGGGCCGTCGCCCAGCGAGGAGGCCGAGCGGGAACGCCAGAACGGCACCTTCCGCGAGGCCGTGGAGGACGCGAACGACGTGTTGATCGGCCCGTTCGCCGCCCTGGTCGACTCCGCCGACAACACCTGGGTCACGCACGGCGTGCCCGCGCTGCTCGGCCTGCTGCTCTACGGGCTGTGCCTCGGCACGCTCGCGAACATGATTCCGAAGTACCGCGAGCACGGCGCCGACTGGCGCACCGCGGCGTAGGGCGCAAGCGCCGGGCGGTGCCCGGTGCGCAGCGATGCCTTTCTCGTCGCCGGCATTCGCTAAGGTGCTCGGCGCGCAACCTCCCCTGCCCGGGGGTGTTGCGCAGAAGTCAAGTCAAGCGCCGAGTCCGGCCGCTTCCCTAGGCGACCGGAACGGGGGAACCACTTTGGGCGGCAGCGTGCCGCCCGGGGCGAATCGCGGACAGAGATCCGAGTAGCGCATCTTCCAGCGCGAGCCCGTCAGCTAACCCCGTAGGCCCGAACGGAAGGGGACATAGATGACGAACGCGCACCGGGATCTGGCCGCGCCTGAGCTTTGGACTCGCTCGCTCGAGCGCTCACGGCGCCGTCGCGCGCTCCTGCCGAAGGCACGGCGCGAGTTGGGCCGCAGGAAGCACATGTCAGCCGCACTCGCCACGGCAATGGTCGCGGGACCAGGGGCGCCGCTGGCGGCGGCGCAGGTATCGGGCGCCGGCGTGAGCGCCGCGGTTGCCGCCGAGTCGCCCGCCAACCGGGCGATCGAGGTCCGCGAGGGCGGGCTTCCCCTGCAGCTGGGGAGCCAGGGCGAGCTCGTGGCACACGTGCAGCAAGCGCTTCGCATAACGGCGGACGGAGTGTTCGGTCCTCAGACCGACGCCGCCGTGAGGAGCTACCAGCGGTCGGCTGGGCTCGAGGTCGACGGGATCGTCGGACTCGCAACCTGGGGTGCGCTGTTCGAGAGCCACAGCGCCAGCGGCGCCTCTATCGGCGGGTCGAACATCCCGCCGCAGGTGCGCGAGCGTGTGGAGCAGACGGTGCAGCAGGCCGGCCAGGAGCTGGCGCGCCAGGGCGGTTCGGGCCTGGGCACACCGGAGGCCGGCACGGGCACGCCGGGCACGACACTTGGTGGGACGAACACCAGCGACACTACGACGTCGACTCCCGCTCCGCCCCCGAGCGGCCAGGCATGCGGCTCGTCGACGATCTCGAGCCCGGTGCACGGCACCGTCACTTCGCCCTTCGGCCCGCGCGGGGGGCGCAACCACGACGGCATCGACATCGCTGCCCCGACCGGAACGCCAGTCCGAGCAGCCGCGTGCGGCACGGTGAGCCTCGCCGGCCAGCAGAGCGGCTACGGGAACATCGTCTGCATCACGCACACGAGCCAGTTCTCGACCTGTTACGCACACCTCTCGCGCTTCGGTGTGACGAGTGGCGCACGCGTGCAGCAAGGCCAGGTGATCGGCTACGTGGGCTGCACCGGCAGCTGCACCGGCCCGCACCTGCACTTCGAGACACGCGTAGGCGGCGAGGCACAGGACCCGCAGCCCTACCTGCGCGGGTCCTCGATCCCGGGCATGACGGCAAGCACGAGCCAGCAGGCGAGCGCGAGCGGATCGAGCACGACGGCAACCAGCAGCGCCGGCACGACCACGGGCGGCACGACGACCACGACGGCGAACCAGGCGACGGTGATCGGCGCGACCGCACCGACCGGCGAGGAGTCGCTGCAGCAGAGCACGACGACCACCGCTACCGCGCAGGCCCAGGCTGCCGCACCGGCGGAGGCGGTGCCGACCGCCGCACCGGCCGAGGTCCCGGTCGCACCGGCCGAGGCAGTGCCGGCGGTCGCACCGGCCGAGGCGCCCCCCGCTGTCGCACCCGCGGAGGCGGCCCCGGCCACGACCGTCGCTGCCGCTCCCGCGCCGGAGACGACCGTGACGGACCCGACCGGAACCGGAACGGTCGGCGACGGCACTGCCACGGGCAGCACCGAGACGGGCGCGACCGTCACCGGCGGCACCGAGACCGGCACGAGCGTGACGGGCGCGGCTCCGACCGCCCCGGCCGGCGATGTCGCGGCGGCGGCTCCGACCGCCCCGGCCGGTGCGGCCGACGCCTCGGCCATCGCGGCTGCCCAGTAGCCCAAGCCCCGTCGGCCCGGTGGGCCGGCGCAGCCAAGGGGGAACCGCGAGGGCCCCGTCCGTGACGGGCGGGGCCCTTGCGGTTCAGGAACTGCCCCGCCCGGGCGCCGCGCGTCGGTCGCCGCTGCGGCGGGCGTTACAAACGATGGCTCAGCGGTAGGTGTAGATCGGGTCGCCTATGTCGATCCAGTTGTAGATCGACACCGCGTTCGGGATCGGCACGCGCAGGCAGCCGTGGCTCGCCGGGTAGTTCGGGACCGACGCATACCCGTGGATCGCGTACCCGCCGATGAAGTACGACGAGTAGACCATCCCGTGCGAGTTCGTGCCCGCTGTCTGGCTGTAGAAGTGGAAGCTGCCGAACACCGTCGGTGTCGACGGCTTTCCGGACGACACGTGGTAGACGCGGTACGGCTTCCCGTGGTCGGCCAGCACCAGCACCTGGCGCGACCAGTCGAACTCCACGTGCTTGCCGTGCGTCCCCGAGTCCGGGTAGCGCAGCTTGAAGGCCCCCTCGCCGCGCAGGACCGCGGCGTAGACCGACGTCGTGGCGTAACCGTCGCGGCCCATCCCGTTCGTCTTCCGGAACACGTTCACGGCGTTGGCCGTCAGGCCGTCGAAGGAGCCCGTGACCGGCGTCGCGAAGCCAAGCTTCAGGAGCCCGCGCTGCAGCAGCAGGACCTTGACGCCGCTCGCCCCCGCGCCCGCCTGCCAGTTGACCACCTGGATCGTCTCGTTGCGCGTGCGGAACTTGACCTGGCCGTCGCTCGCGCGGTGCTTCACCACCAGCCGCACAGCGCCCGGGTTACCGACCTTGAAGCGGAACTCGTAGCGGCCGCGGCGCCTGACCTCGCGCCGCACCTGCTTGCTCGCCTTCCCATGCCTGATGGCGTACAGCGTGAGCACCTCGCCGCGCACGTACGGCCTCACCACGCCGCGCACCACGACCTCCTGCGCTGGCGCGAAGTAGCGCGCCTTCCTCGTAGCCAGCCCGCCGTGGACCGACAGCGAGGCCTTCCCGGCGGCCGGCTTCGGCTTGGGCGTTACCGGCGTTACCGGCGTTACCGGCGGGGTCGGCGGGGTCGGGGTCTGAGCCTCCGCCACGGGGACGAGGGCGAGCAGCGCAAGCGGTATCGGGAGGAGGCAGCGGCGTTTGCTCATATTCGGCTCACTATGCCATGGCCGTCCGCTGTGCTCGCGGCACCGTGGCGCACGCGAGCAGCATCAGCGGCCCCAGCACGAGCGACACCGAAGCGTTCTCGACCGTGACCCCGAAGGCGATCGCGTTGTTCAGCGCATGCAGCGCGATCACTGGATAGATCGACCCGGTCCGCTCGTAGACCAGGCAGAACATAAAGCCGAGCACGGCGAGCGGAGGCAGGATCAGGAGCGCGTCCGCCCCCGTGAAGTCATAGTGGATTACGCCGAACAGAAGGCCGTCGATCCCGGCCGCCGCCAGCACCGAATAGCGGCTGCGGAGCGCGCGGTAGAAGAAGCCGCGGAAGAAGAACTCCTCCGCCACCGGCGCGATGCAGACGACCATGAAGCCCGCCGCGATCATGCCGAATGTGCCCTGCTCGGCGCCGAGGTCCTGCGCAACCGATTGCTCCGCGTCCGGCTGCACGACGGCCGTGTAGATCGCCACCGCGATGTAGAAGCTCACGATCCCGAGCGCCGCCCAGCCGACGGCCGGCCAGAAGCGGGTGGGGCGCAACCCGAAGTGCTCCGGCCGCGGCTTCCTCGTGAACGAGGCGAACATGACCGCCGTCCCGATGAAGATCAGCGCCTGGAGGAAGGTGGCGACGACCGTGAAGGTCGGGCTCTCGTCGTCGGCCGTCGCCCCCGTGGCAGCCGCGACTATCCCGACCGCCAGCAGCGTTGCGATCAGCGCCACGAGGAAGCCGACCCCCGCGTACCACGCGGGCCAGCGCGGGGTGGCGCCCTCGGGCAGCTCCGGACGCGCGGGCGGCGGGGGCGGCGGCGGGTCGAGTGCCGGGTGCTGCACGGGAGTCAGAGTAGGGCGGCGAGCTCACGAAGTGAGCTGATCGCCTCCACGCCCGGCGGCGGCGCGCCCTCTCGCTGCACCAGTATGCCCCGCACGCCGGCCGCCGCGGCGCCCTCCACGTCGTTGTCGACCTTGTCCCCCGCGTGGAGCGCCTCGCCCGGCCGGGCGCCCGCGACGGCGAGTGCGCGCTCGAACACGCGCGGGTTCGGCTTGGCCGCGCCGACCTCGGCCGAGGTCACGACCCCGTCCACCAGCTCGAGGATCCCCGCCGGGCGGAGCCAGTCGGGTAGCGAGCAGTCCCAGTTGCTCGCCACCACCAGCGTGACACCGCGCCCGCGCAGCTCGGCGAGCGCCGGGAGCACGTCCGGATAGGCGGTGAACTCGAGCGCTCCCAGCATCGCCCGGCGCGCGGTGGCGTGGTCGAGGCCGGGTATGTCGAGCGCCTTCCGCATCTCATCGGCGCAGCGGTCGCGGAGCCGCTCGAGCCGCTCCGGGTCCGAGCCGTCCAGGTGGTGGTCGAGGTAGTACGCGATCTCGGCGAGGAACCCGGCGGCGGCCTGCTCCTCGCTCACCTCGAAGCCGGACTCGCGCAGCAGCCGGCGAAGCCGCGGCGCCGGCGGCTGGAGCTCAACGAGCGTCCCGAGCGCGTCGAGCAGCACGGCGCGGACCTCGCTCACGAAATCCAGTGCCAGCTCGCGTACTCGGCCGTGAACAGGCCGAGGCCGACCGCCGAGGCGGCCGCGACGAGATCGGTCGCGCGCCGCTCCTCGCACACGACGGCGAGCCACATGAAGACGGGGAACAGCACGCTCACGAAGCGCGGCAGCGACATCAACGGCTGCGGCGTGACTGGAAAGCTCAGCGGCAGCACGAGCGACGCCGCAACCCACACCCCGTAGGGCCGCGGCAGCCGCCGCAGCACGCCCACGCACGCCACCACCGCGAACACGAGCGTCACGAACAGCATCACGTTGATCGCGGCGATCCGGAACGGGTCGCCCGCCGCGACGTCGAAGTAGACCGGCGAGCGCGACCCCGACGCGAGCTGGCGCACCCCGTCCAGCGCCGCGACGAACCCGTCCCAGGCACCCGCGAGCGGCACGGTGAGCTCGCGCGACCACGCCTCCTGGACGTCGAGGAAGCGGAGCGCATCCCCCTCCACGAGGCCGAGCCAGGCGGCGTAGGCGGCGATGCCGAGCGGCGCGAGCAGGAGCCAGGCGGCAGCGCCCCGGCGCCGCGGCCGCGAGCTCCACCAGATCAGGGCGAGCGGGATCAGAAGCAAGAGCCCGGCGCTGCGGGTGGCCGACGCGAGCCCCGCGCACGCGCCGGCCCAGGCCCAGTGCCCGGTCCGCGCGGCATAGAAGACGCCTACGGCCAGGAGCAGGAAGAGGCTCTCGGAGTAAGGGGCGCCGAAGTAGAGCGCCGCCGGGAAGAACGCGAGCAGCAGGAGCGTCGGCCGGGCCAGCCGGCGCCCGAGCTCGAGCTCGGCCAGCCGGTGGAGCAGCACCAGCGCTGCCATGAACGCGGCCAGCGAGACGAGATATGCGGCGACCAGCAGGGCGCCGTTCGAGCCGCCGAACAGGGTGCCGACGCCCCGCACCAGCAGCGGGTAGAGCGGGAAGAACGCGGCCCGCGCCGGGCTGTCCCCATAGCCCGAATCGGCGATCCGCAGGTACCAGACCGAGTCCCAGCGCGCGAGCGGCGCGAGCAGCGGGTCGGCGATGGCGTGGGTGAGCACAGGCTCGTCGAACTTGTCGGCGTTCTCGCGCGCCAGTCCGCCGCTCGCAGGACCGAAGGAGAGCGCGGCGAAGATCGCCACGAGGAGCACCGCCAGGCGGGAGGAGACTCCGATCCGCACGGTGGCCCGAACCGCCTCGGAGTCGCGCACTGCCGCGACCCGCCGTCCCTGCGCGGGGGTAGCCTCAATCGCCATGCCGGACGCTCATTTCTACACGGCGGCAGCAAGCACCAGCGACTGGGTCGACGCGGGCATCGCGATCGGCGTCGCAGTCGTCATCGCGCAGATCGTCGATCGCCTGATCGCGAAGCGCGGTCGGACCGTCAGCGAGCTCGTCACGCGCGGCGAGCTCTCCCCTGCCACACGCACGCGCCTCCGTCTGGTTCGCCGGCTCGTGACGGCGGTGATCCTGCTGATCGGCGCGGCCGTGGCCGCCTCCAACTTCCCGGAGCTGTCCAGCGTCGCCAAGGGCATCCTGGCGTCGTCGGCCGTCGTCGGCCTTGTGGTCGGCTTCGCCGCTCGCCAGACGCTCGCGAACGCCATCGCGGGCATTCTGCTCGCCGTCACGCAGCCGATCCGAATCGGTGACCTCGTGACGTTCGAGGAAGAGACCGGCGAGGTGGAGGACATGAAGCTCACCTACACGTACATCCGCCTTGACGGCGGCCGCCGCCTGATCGTGCCGAACGAGCGCCTCGCGCAGAGTTCGGTCGTGAACCACACGATCATGGAAACGCGGGTCCAGGTGGAGGTGTCGGTCTGGCTCCCGGTCGACGCCGATCTCGACAAGGCGATGGAGCTGATCGCCGACGAGGAGGCCGGCATCTCCGTGAGCGTCGCCGAGACCGACAAGGAGGGCGTGCGCCTGAGCGCCACGACCTGGACCTCGCACTCCTCGGAGCGCGGAAAAGCGGCCGCGGAGCTACGCGCCCGCTGGCTGCGTCTGCTGCGAGAGCACGCACTATCCTCAACCGAGGCCTGAGCGTGGTTCGCCACCGAACGACTCTATGACCCAACGGCAGCGAAAGGTGCGGAGGCGGAGGCGCCATACCGGGCGTAGCTCGGTGCTGCTCGGACTCGCCGTGCTGATGACCGTCGCGGTCATCGCCGCGCTCTCGGCCGTCGGCTACGTGCTCGCGATCGCGGCCAGCGCCCCCGACCTCTCCGAGCTGAAGCCGGCGGACAAGGGCCAGCTGTCCGTGGTCTACGCGGCCGACGGGTCGCGCCTCGGCTTCATCCAGTCCGACGTCCTGCGGCGCGTCGTGCCCTGGCGCGACATCCCGGTCAACCTGCGCCGCGCGACCGTCGCCATCGAGGACGAGCGCTTCTACAAGCATGGCGGCGTGGATCTGAACGCGATCGTTCGCGCGGGCATCAAGAACCTCGAGTCCGGCAAGACCGTGCAGGGCGGCTCGACGATCACCCAGCAGCTTGTCCGCGCGCTTTACATCAAGGACCCGAAGCGCGACTTCGCGCGCAAGATACGCGAGGCGAAGCTCGCGTCGGAGCTCGAGGAGAAGCACTCCAAGACCTGGGTGCTGCACAACTATCTGAACTCGGTTCCCTACGGGACGGTCGGCGGCCGCACGGCGATCGGCGTGGAGGCCGCGGCGGTCACGTTCTTCGACAAGCACGCCAAGAGACTCCGGCTCTACCAGTCGGCGCTGCTGGCCGGCCTGCCGCAGGCCCCGTCCGAATACAACCCGTTCCGGAATCCTGGGGCCGCCCTCGAACGGCGCAACGAGGTGCTGCGGCAGATGCTCGAGAACGGGTACATCAACCAGGCTCAGTTCGACCGGGCATCGCACAGGGGCCTGGGTCTCCGCCACGGCACGCGCTACATCCAGCGCCGCGAGCCGTACTTCTTCGACTACGTGCAGGAGAAGCTGATCGAGCGCTACGGCGTGGGCGTGGTGCGCCGCGGCGGGCTGCGTATCCACACGACGATCGACCCGGCCCTTCAGGACTCCGCACGCGAGGCGATCAATTCGTACTACGGGGACCCCGCCGGACCGAGCTCGGCGCTCGTGGCCATCGACCCGGCCACCGGCAAGATCAGGGCGATGGCTTCCAGCGGGACCTACAACCAGCGCAACTTCAACCTCGCCGCTCAGGGCCACCGCCAGCCCGGCTCCGCGTTCAAGACGTTCGTGCTCACCACGGCCATCCGCAAAGGGGTGGACCCGGACTCGACCTACTACACCTCGAAGCCGCTCAACATCACCGACCCGACGTACGGGCACTGGGAGGTCAAGACCTTCGGGAACTCGTACATCGGCACGGTCAGCCTCACGCGCGCAACCCTCTCGTCGGATAACACCGTCTATGCGCAGCTGATCCTTGACCTGGGTCCGAAGCAGGTATGTGAGACCGCCAAGCTGCTCGGGATCACGACCAAGCTCGACTGCTACCCGGCCGAAGGCCTCGGCGGCCTGACCCGCGGCGTCACGCCGCTGGAGATGGCGGGCGCGTACGCGACGCTCGCGAGCGGCGGCGTCCGTCACCGGCCGACGGGGATCGAGAAGGTCGTGTTCCCGGACGGCAAGAGCGAGGACCTGGCGAGCTCGAAGGGCAAGCGCGTGCTGACGGACGGACAGGCGTACGAGGTCACCAGGGTCCTCAAGATGAACGTCCAGTCGGGCACGGGGACCGCCGCCAACTACGGCTGCCCGGCGGCGGGGAAGACCGGCACGACCGACGAGGCGAAGGACGCGTGGTTCGTCGGTTACACCCCCGAGCTCTCAGCCGCCGTGTGGGTCGGATATCCGGACGCCGGCATCGCCATGCCGGGCGCCCAGGGCGGCACCTACGCGGCGCCCGTCTGGCACGCCTTCATGCTCCCCGCCCACGGGGACTACTGCGACGACTTCCCGCAGCCGTCCGAGCCGGCCGACTTCTCGCCCTTCTTCGGCAAGTACGCCTCGACCGGCTCGCGGGGCACGGGCCAGTACTACGGCCCCTCGACCGGCGGTACGACGACCGACCAGCAGCAGTACGACCCGCGCTTCTACGAGCAGGCGCCGCTCGATCAGCCCGAGCCGCAGGCGCCGGCGGAGGAGGTCGCACCCGAGCCCGCGCCGGGCAACGGAAACGGCAATGGGAACGGCAAGCCCAAGCCGGGCGGGGTCGCTCCCGGCTGATGCGCGCGCCGGCGGCCTGATCGCCGTGGGCGAGCTCGAGCTGATCGCGGCGATCGAGAAGGCGATAGCGGACCGCAGCCGGCGGCTCGTGCGCTGGACGGGAGACGACGCGGCCGTCACACGCGCGCGGCCGTACGCGGTGACGTCGATCGACACGCTGGTGGACGGGGTCCACTTCCGTCGTGCCACGCACGGGCTGCGGGACATCGGCTGGAAGGCGCTCGCCACCGCGCTGTCGGACCTGGCCGCGATGGGCGCGGAGGCCGGCGAGGCGTACGTCTCGGTCGTATTGCCCGAGGACCTGGCGGAGCCGCTCGAGCTCGTGCGTGGGATGGAGGAGCTCGCGGCCGAGTGCGGCGCGACGATCGCCGGGGGCGACGTCGTCCAGGGGCCGGTGCTCGTCCTCACGGTGGCCGTGACCGGCTGGGCGGATGCGGAGGAGGAGCTCGTGGGCCGCGACGGGGCGCGGCCCGGCGATCTCGTCGGAGTGACCGGTGAGCTCGGCGCCTCCGAGGCCGGCCGCCTGCTTCTCGAGGCGGGCGCGACCGCGCCGGCCGAGCCGATCGCCCGCCACCTGCGCCCGCGGCCGCTCCTCGAGGC
>JBKPBS010000033.1:0-26603 GCA_046726915.1 Actinomycetota bacterium | reverse complement strand
CGCGAGTTTCGGGATAGCTTGCCCGCCGTGCCGCTGTCCGCCGTCGCTCTGGCCCTTGGCGCCGCGTTTCTTCATGCGGGGTGGAATGTGCTGCTTGCCGGCGCGCGCGATCCACGATCCTCCGCCGCCGGCCTTCTGATCGTCGGCACGATCCTCCTGGCGCCGCCGGCCCTGGTGACCGGAGGCGTCTCCGCCGACGCCGTTCCGTACATCGCCGCCTCGGCCGTGCTCGAGCTCGCCTATTTCGTTCTGCTGGCGCGGGCGTACGACGGCGGTGAGGTGAGTGTCATCTATCCCATCGCTCGCGGTTCGGCCCCCGTCGTAGTGCTCGTCTTCAGCGCTATTGCGTTGAAGGAGGGCGTGCCCGCCGGCGCCGTCGCCGGCATTCTCGCCGTCGCCGCGGGTGTCCTCCTCGTCGGGTTAGGCGCTTTATGCCCCCAGGAGGGGGCAAAAGACGCCTTACCCCTGAGGGACGTGTGGTTTGGGCTCGCCATCGGTGCCGTCATTGCGTCGTACACGCTGGTCGACTCCGAGGGCGTCGAACGTGCCGATCCGATCGCGTACCTCGCCCTCGTGGTCGCGCCGTGCGCGCTCGTTTATCCGCTCGTCACGAAGACGCGGCCGGACGTCGGGGTCAGGGCGGCGGTGACCGCGGCTGCCACGTTCGGGGCGTTCCTCATGGTGCTCGCCGCGTTCCGGCTCGCACCCGCGGCGCCCGTGGCAGCGGTGAGGGAGAGCAGCGTCGTGATCGCCGCCCTCCTTGCTGCCGTCGTCCTCCACGAGCGGGTGAGCGGATGGAGGTTTGCCGGGGCGGTGGCGGTGGCCGCCGGGGTCGCGGCGATCGCGCTGAGCGGATGATCGCGCCGGTCTGAGGAGCGGCCTCCTTCAGTGCCCCGCGCGAGGGCGACGCCGCGCGCCCTACTCGTAATACGGCAGCGGCCCGCCCGCCGCGTCAAGGATCGTGCCGTACAGCTCCCTGCTGACGCTTGGGTTCGCCTTCACGACGTTGTCGAACTCATGCGGGTCCACGCGCAGGTCGCAGAGCGTGCGCTCGTTGCCCTGGTTGTCGCCGATCAGGACCCAGTCGTCGGTGCGGATGTAGAAGCGGTTGTACATCCCGCCGTAGTGGAAGTCGCGCCTCTCGGCGGGCTGCTCGCCGTCGAGGGCGACCGCGAGGTTCGTCCCGGTCATCCACCCGGGCGGATGCATCCCGACCATCGAGAGCACGGTCGGGCCGACGTCGTGGGTCGACGCGAAGTACTGGCTCACCGTGCCTGCGGCGCGGTTGTCCGGGTGCACGATCACGAACGGCACCTGCGCGAGCTCGGGGTGAAGCTGCGACGGCACCTTGCCGGTGTAGCCGCGCTCGCCGAGGAGGTAGCCGTGGTCGCTCAGCAGCACGATCACGGTGTTCCTGTGAAGCCCGAGCTCGTGGAAGCGCTCCATGAAGTGGCCGAGCCAGTGGTCCGTCATCGTGACCTCACCGGCGTAGGCGGCGTGCAGCCGGCGCAGCAGCTCAGGGGTGAAGTTCTGTGCGAACCCGTATGGGGTCACGCCGACCTCGGGTCCCTCGTAATCCGGGTCGCCGTACAGGTCGAGGTACTTCTTCGGCGTGCTCCACGGCTCGTGCGGGTCGAAGCAGTCGACCGTCAGCGCGAACGGCTGGCGACGCCGGGCGTCGTCCAGCAGGCCCCTCGCCTCCTTGAAGACGCGCGCCGCGCAGGTCTCCTCCTCGTCCTTGCCCTCACCCGTGTTCGCGAGGTACTTGCGCATGCCCGGCACGTAGCGCTCGTCGCGCAGGAACGGCGGCAGCCAGTGGTTCACGAGCTCGAGCGGGACGTTCTCGGGCGACTGGCGGAAGCCGGACTGTCCCACGACGGTCTTCCATTCGTGGAAGGTCTGGCGGAACGGCTCGAAGGCGTTCATGAAGGCGGTGAACGGGTTGTCGCTCACCTGGGCGGTCCAGTAGCCGTTGTCGCGGAGCGCGGTGGTAAAGGTCTTCTGCGGATCGTCGATCGGGAGCCAGCCCGGACTCGTGCCGATCTCCTTGTTCGGCACCCAGTTGCGGAACGGGAAGATGCGGCGGCTGCCGAAGATCGAGCGCCGCGCCGGCACGGTGACCATGGCCTCGGGGAAGGCGCGGTTGAAGCGCAGGCCGCGGTTGGCGAGCTCGTCGATGTTGGGCGTCTGGATCTGGGGCGAGCCATAGGCGCCCACGTGGTCGGGGCGCAGGCTGTCGATGATCAGAACGAGGACGTTCAGCTGCCCGTCGTGGGCCGCGGCGTCGTCGTCCGAGCTGCATCCCGCGGCGGGGAGGAGGGCGGCTCCGGCGGCGCCCGCGGCGCCGGCCTGCAGCAGTCGCCGGCGGCTCAGGCGCGTATCCACGCGGCGGGAGCCTAGCGGGGCTAGTACAAGCGTCCAGGGGGGCTGCAAAACGGCGCAGGACGTGCCGATGAGGAACGTGGGATGCGTCGCATCTGCTTCGTGCTTCTCACGTCGGCGTTCGTCGTCGTGCTGCCCGGATCCGCGGGTGCCCAGGGGTACCCAGCCGGACGGCTTGTGGATCCCGCGCTGATCGACCCACCCGCGACGATCCCATCACCGCCGAGGGGCGAGTACCCGGAGGACTGGGCGAAGTGCGTCGCAGAGACCCGGCCGACCTGGCCGACCGCGCCTCCGGGCATCGACCCGAGGGCGGTGGACCCGTCGCTTCCCAACCCGCTGCTCGGGCAGCGCTTCTTCCTCGACCGCATGGAACCCGCCTACATGCAGTGGGCGAGGTGGAAGCGCACCGGCGAGAGCACCAAGGCCAACACGATCTGGAAGCTCGCCCGTGAGCCGCGCTTCCGCTGGTTCGGCAAGTTCACGCGCCCGCGGATGCAGAAGAAGGTCCGTGGCTACCTCGACCGCGTGCAGTGCGACCAGCCGGGCACCGTGCCGCTTATGGCGGTGATGCGCCACCAGGGCAAGGGCTGCAGCGGCACCTACCGCGCCGGTGGCGAGGCCGAGGACCGCCGCACCATGAAGTGGTACGACGACTTCGCCGACACCGTCGGCGACGCTCGCGTCGTGATCGGGTTCGAGCCCGACTCGCTCGGCACGATCGACTGCCTCGCACGCGACCGCCGCAAGGATCGCCTCGACGTACTGCGCTACGGCGTCGACAGGCTGTCTCAGCTCCCCAACGCCACGATCTATCTCGAGGCCGGCGCCTCCGACTGGGAGGCCGCCTCGCGCACCGCCAAGCAGCTGCGCTACATCGGCATCAGCAAGGTGCGCGGCTTCATGCTGAACGTGACCCACCACGACTGGACGCGCAACAACATCCGGCACGGGCTCCAGATCTCTCGCATGGTGGGCGGGAAGCACTTCATCATCAACACCTCGTACAACGGGCGCGGCCCGCTGCACTACAAGAAGTGGATCAACAAGGCCCAGCACAAGTGGCGCCGGATCAACGTGTGGTGCAACCCGGGCCTGCGCGGCCTCGGGCCGGCACCGACCACGGCCACCTCGCACCCGCTGGTGGACGCGTACATGTACATCAACCGGCCCGGCTACTCGGCTGGATCGTGCAACGGCGGCCCGCTGCCGGTCGGCACCTGGTGGCCCCAGCGCGGACTGATGTACGCCCAGTACGCGACAGACTGGCAGGCGCCGCCCAAGGGCACGGTCCACGGGCTCTTCAAGCGCTACTCGCTGCGGGCGCTCGGCGCGTTCAGCCGCTAGAAGGGCGCCGAGCTAGAAGGGCGCCGGCTCTCTCGCGCGGGGGATCCGGATGATCGGCGGGCCGGTCGCCTGCCTGCAGTTGCGGAGGCGGTGGATCCGCACGGTCGGGCCCGGGCGGTGGTACTCCGGCGGGTAGTAGTTGTAGGAGAGGTCGAAGCTGAAGGGCACGGGATCGGCGCCCTCGTCGTATGGGCTGAAGGTCTTGATGACGCGCGACTCGCGCGCGAGTCTGTCGTAGTAGGCGCGGGCGTCGCGGTCGCCGGTCTGGAGCGCGCGGTCCTGCACGGTGTCGACCGTCACCACGAGGCAGTAGCCGTAGAGGCGGTAGTCGCCGATCACCTCGGGGCTGAGCACCGCGTGGTACGAGGAGGCGCGCACGCCGCCGTCCGGTCGCGCCACGAGGCCGGGCTTGTACTGCGCGCAGACGCGCTTGCCGCCGCCGGCCACGTACGACCAGCCCGGCTCGCTCCAGCCGTCCCGCTTCGCGCAGCGGGACAGCCAGCTCGGCGGAACACCCTCCGGGTTGGAGCGAAACCAGCGGCCCGGAACGGCGGGCTCGATCGACGCCCGCAGCTCGGGCGGATAGTGCGCCTCGAGCCAGTCGCGCGCCTGCCGGCGGGTGTCATCGCGGCCAAGCACCTGCGCGCTCCGCACGTCGGCGGCGAGCGGCTGGGTCAAAACGGCAGCGGTGAGGGCGGTGGCCATCACGCCAGCGATCAACCGTCCTGGATAGGGCGCCGTATAGGAGCCTAATCCAGGACGGTCGCCCTTGGATGGCGCAGTTGGGCGGCCCGGGGCCGGGCCCGTGCCGCGCCAGCGCGCCCCGAACAGCTCGGACGCCTGGCCGATCGCCGCGGCACCCAGCAACGCGAGCGCCGGATAGGCCGGCAGGAGCCAGCGGCCGAAGTAACGGGACTGCGCGCTCAGGTAGACGAAGAGCGCCAGCGGCACGGCGATGAGCATCAGCCCGCGCACGAGATTGCGACGCAGCTCGAGCGCGGCTCCGGCCAGCGTGGCGATGGCGGCCGCCCAGCCGAGCCCCCAGGTGAGGCTGTCGAGGTAGTACGAGACGCCGCCGGACTCCTGCCCGGGCTTCGGCTGGTCGGCGGCGACCTCGGCCTGGTCGCGAAGGTCGCTCCACCAGGCGTCGAACGAGTCGAACAGGTACGGGTTCAGGGCGACGAACACGGCGGCAGCCAGCCCGATGCCGAGCGCCAGTGCGCCGAGCACGCGCACAGCGTCCGCCCGCCGGTACCTCGGTGCGAGCGCCCCGCGCGCCGCGATCTGGGCGAGGGCGGCGACCCCGAGCGGCAGCAGCGCGAGGCCGGCCGTGTACTTGAACGAGACCGCGACGCCGGCGGCCGCGCCGGCCAGGGCGAAGTCGCGCGTGCGGCCGCTTTCGTACGCGCGCACCGCGCAACCGAGCGAGAGCGCCACTCCTATCAGCGCTCCCACGTCGGTCACGGCCACGCGGGAGTAGGCCACCGGCAAGAAGGCGAATGCCAGCAGGGCCGCCGCCACCAGTCCCTCGCGCACTCCCCAGAGCCGGCGCGCGGCCCAGTAGGTCGCCGCCACGCCGCCCATGCAGAGCGCGGCCGCGAGCATCCGGGCCGCTATCCAGATCTCGGTCGGGTTCTTGTCGAACTGCTCCGTAACGTTCGCGAACTCGAGGTCGAACACGGACCCGAGCGGCCCGTACATCGCCCGCAGGACGAGGTAGACGAGGTACGTGTAGGCGGCCGGGTTCTGGTAGTAGCCGGGGTCGAGGTCCTGCCAGAACATCTCGACCGCGCGCGACGTGAAATGCGACCCCTCGTCGATCGAGTAGACGAACGGGAGCCCGTAGTCGATGTTCCACACGCGCAGCGCGAAGCCGGCGATCAGGATCAGCACGAGCACGAGGCGGTGCACGCGGCCGCACGTTAGTTACCGCCCCCCGGCAGCCCGGGAAGGGACCGCTGGTACGGTGTTTTCGGATGCCTGAGACAACCGCGACGGAACGCGATGCGCGCCATCTCCTGAGGGCCATTGAGCTCGCGGGACGCGCGCGCGGGCAGACCAGCCCGAACCCCATAGTGGGCGCGGTCGTGGTCAAGGACGGACGCGTGATCGGCGAGGGGATCACGCAGCCGCCGGGCAAGGCTCACGCCGAGGTAATGGCGCTCGAGGCTGCCGCGGGACACACGGCCGGCGCGACCCTGTACGTGTCGCTCGAGCCGTGCTGCCACCACGGGCAGACGCCGCCGTGCACGGACGCGATCGTGTCGGCGGGCATTGCCCGCGTGGTGATTGCGTCCGACGACCCGACTCCCAAGGCCGCCGGCCGCGGCCCGGGCATCCTGCGTGACGAGGGCGTGAGGGTGGACTTCGTGGACGGCCAGATCGCGGAGACCGCTCGCATGCTGAACCAGCCCTTCCGGAAGCACGCGCGCACCGGCCGGCCGCTCGTGATCTTCAAGTCCGCGATGACGCTCGACGGCAAGGTCGCCACGCGCACAGGCGACTCGCAGTGGATCTCCGGCGAGGCCAGCCGCGCCCGCGCCCACCGCTGGCGCGCCGAGTCCGACGCGGTGGCGGTCGGCATCGGCACGGCGCTCGTCGACGACCCCCGCCTCACGGCCCGGATCGAGGGCGTCGCGCGCCAGCCGCGCCATGTCGTGTTCGACTCGGAGGCGCGCCTGCCGCTCGGCTCCCAGCTCGTGCAGGGGGTGGCCGAGGTGCCGCTGACAGTGGTCTGCTCGCGCGCGGCCTCGCGCACGTCGGTGGAGGCGCTCCAGGCGGCGGGCGTGGACGTGATCGTCGCCACCGGCGAAAACGAGGCCGCGCGCGTCGAGAACGCCCTCGACGAGCTCGGCGCGCGCGAGATCCAGTCGCTGCTGCTCGAGGGCGGACCGCACCTCGCCGGCGCCTTCGTGGAGGCCGGCGAGATCGACGAGGCGCGCATGTTCATCGCGCCGCTGATGCTCGGCGGCGCGAAGGCGAGGACCGCCGTCGAGGGCATCGGAGTGGGCGACATCGCCGCCGGCTCGCGCGCGCTCGCCATGGAGACCGAGCGGATCGACGACGACGTCCTGATCGTCGCCCGCTTCAAGGAGTGGTGAGTTGTTCACGGGGCTCGTAGCCGGAAAAGGGGTCGTCCGCGCGCTGGACGGCGGCCGCCTGGAGGTGGAGACCGCGCTGGCCGCGGAGCTCCAGCCGGGCGACTCGATCGCGGTCAACGGCGTCTGCCTCACCGCTGTGGAGCGAAGCAACGGGTCGTTCGCCGCGGACGTGATGCCGGAGACGCTCAGGCGCACCTCGCTCGAGCCGCTGACGGAGGGCGACGAGGTGAATCTCGAGCTGCCGCTGCGCGCTGGGGACCGCCTCGGCGGCCACGTGATGCAGGGGCACGTGGACGGCACCGGGACCGTCGCGTCCGTGACCGAGGAGGGCAACTCGCGGGTTGTGCGGATCGAGGCACCGGTCGAGCTGCTCCGCTACGTCGTCCAGAAGGGCTCGATCGCGGTGGACGGCGTGTCGCTTACCGTTTCCGGCGTGGACGACGAGGCCTTCGAGGTGTCATTGATCCCCGAGACGCTCGAGCGCACGACGCTCGGCGTGGCGGCGCCAGGCCGGACGGTCAACCTGGAGGTCGACGTGCTCGCCAAGTACGTGGAGAAGCTGAGGGTCCCGTGACGAATCCCCCGTTCAGCTCGATCGAGGAGGCCATCGAGGATGTTCGCGACGGCAAGATGGTCGTGGTCTGCGACGCCGAGGACCGCGAGAACGAGGGCGACCTCACCATGGCCGCCCAGTTCATCACGCCGGACGCGATCAACTTCATGGCGACGCACGGGCGCGGCCTGATCTGCCTGGCGCTGACCGGCGAGCGCTGCGACGAGCTCGGCCTCGACCTGATGGCCGCGAAGAACGAGTCGCCCTTCCAGACGGCGTTCACGGTCTCGATCGAGGCGCGCGAGGGGATCACCACGGGGATCTCGGCGCACGACCGCGCGCACACGGTGCAGGTGGCGATCGACCCGAGCTCGCGGCCGCACGACCTCGTTCAGCCTGGTCACATCTTCCCGCTGAAGGCGAAGGAAGGCGGCGTGCTGCAGCGCACCGGCCAGACCGAGGCGGCGGTGGACCTGGCGCGGCTCGCCGGGCTCAACCCGTCGGGCGTGATCTGCGAGGTGATGAACGACGACGGCACGATGGCGCGCGTGCCCGACCTCGAGCGCTACTGCGCGAAGCACGGGCTGAAGATGGTCACGGTCGCCGACCTGATCGCCTACCGGCGCCAGCACGACAAGCTGATCGAGCGCGTCGTCGAGGCCGGCCTGCCCACAAAGTTCGGCGACTTCAACGTGGTCGGCTTCCGCTCGCTCGTGGACGACAAGCACCACGTGGCGATGGTGAAGGGCGAGATCGCGGGGGAGGAGGACGTGCTCGTGCGCGTGCACTCCGAGTGCCTCACCGGCGACGTCTTCCATTCCCTGCGCTGCGACTGCGGCCAGCAGCTCGAGGACGCGCTGGCCCGCATCGAGCAGGAGGGCCGCGGCGTGCTGCTCTACCTCGCCCAGGAGGGCCGGGGCATCGGACTCCTCAACAAGCTGCGCGCCTACCGGCTCCAGGAGGAGGGGCTCGACACGGTCGACGCCAACATGAAGCTCGGCCTCCCCGCGGACCTGCGCGACTACGGCATCGGCGCCCAGATCCTCGTGGACCTCGGGCTCACCTCGATCCGGCTGCTCACCAACAACCCCAAGAAGATCGTGGGACTCGAGGGCTACGGCCTGACCGTCACGGACCAGGTGCCGATCGAGCACGCGCCGGGCGAGCACAACCGCGACTACCTGCGCGCGAAGAAGGAGCGCCTCGGCCACATGCTGCACCACCAGGGCCTGGCGCTCGACGAGGAGATGATCCATGAGGAGCGCGTGCAGGACCGCGAGCGCGCGCTCGCCGAGGGCGCGGACCCTTACGGCCAGGGCCCGGCGCCACGCCGCCCGAGGAATGGCTAAAGCGGTCCCGGCCATGCCGAACGGCGGCACGTGGGCGGCTGCAAAGCTTCGCCTGGCGTCGTCCTCGGGCTCGCCAATGGCTTACGACATTGGCTCACCCTGCGTCCTCGCCAGTCTCGCTTTTCGCTCGCCCACGCACCACCGCCGACATGGCCGGAACCGCTGACGTCTTCGCGGCCTGCGTCGGCCGCTTCTACGAGGAGCTCGCGGAGCGGCTCGTGGAGGGCGCGACGCGTGTGTTCCACGAGGCCGGCGCAACGGTCGACGTGCACGACGTGCCGGGCGCGTTCGAGCTGCCGCTGGCGGCGCGCTTCTGCGCCGACTCAGGCCGTTACGCCGGCGTCGCGTGCCTCGGCGCCGTGATCCGCGGCGAGACCGACCACTACGACTTCGTCTGCGCCGAGGCCGCGAGCGGGATCGCGCGCGTGGCGCTCGACACCGGCGTGCCGTGCTCGTTCGGCGTGCTGACCGTGGACAACATGGAGCAGGCGCTCGCGCGCACGGGCGGCGGGAAGCGCCACCAGGGCGAGGACGCGGCGCACGCGGTGCTGCGGATGGCGGCGCTGCGGCACGAGCTCGGCGCTTAGCGGCCGCGGAAGAATCCGTTCTGCGTGCCGCGCGGCGGCGCGAGCCAGTGCGTTGCGAAGCGCGCGTACATGAGTGCCCGCTCGGGCCACCAGCAGCCGACCGGCATCGGGCCGCCGTTGCAGGCGCCCGCGGAGTAGCCGGGGCGGTTGACCCACATGTACGCGTCCACCAGCGGGTGGGCCGTACTCGTCGTCGGCGGAATCCCAAGCCCTCGATTCGGGGGGTTGCACCACACGTTGCGCGTCCGGCGACCGCGGATGTGTATCGGGCCGCGGCCGTTGAAGGAGGTGTTGACGATGAAGTGCTTGCCTCCCACGCGGCGGGAGATGGCGAGCCCGTGCAGGATGTTCCTGCGAGTCCAGTCGTGGTGGGTCGCGTTCAGCATGAAGCCCCGTACCTTACGGATGCCGATGAAGCGGAGCTGCTTGGCGGTGCGGCGCGCGGGCTCCCAGTCGGAGGCGCCGGCTTCGAGGTAGATCGTCGCGCCCGGCAGCCGAGAGAGCACGTCGACGCCGTAGCGCAGCAGCTTCAGGCGGTCGTCGCGCCGGCTCGGCGCCAGGCAGTCGACGGTGCCGAGCGAGTCGGGCTCGAAGCCGATGATGACCCGCGCGCCGCCGATCGCGCGCGCGAAGGCGCGATACCAGGCGCGCGTGCGCCTGTCCTCGGCTGGACCGCCGCCGTCGTATCCGCCACCGCAGCCCTTGCCCTGATGGCGCATCACGACCATCAGCGGAACAGCACCAGGCTGCACCGCCGCGGCGCAGCGAAGGTAGTTGCGCACCCTTCGCCGGATGGGGCGGTCCCAGCGCCCGAACCAGCGGAAGCGCGGCTCGCGGGCAACCCGCCACATCAGCTCGGCCTGCTGGCGCTGGCCCCGTGCCATGAACGACCTGTACGAGCGGTAGGCCGGCTCGAGTGGGTCGACGTACCAGCGCAGGCCTCGCAGCGGGTTCGGGGCGGCGGGGTCGACGGCGCGGGCATCGACACCCGGCAAGCCCTGTGGGAGCCCGCTCCTGACGCACCCCTTCGCCCTCCGCGGCGTCGGATCCTGGCCGCGCACGGGCTGGATGTCGGCGACCGGGCCGAGCCGCGGCGGTGGTGGCAGGGGCGGGACGGCCCCCGGATAGATATCCGGGAGCTCCTGGGCGGACGCGGACGCGGGCGCGCCAGCCGAGCAGATCGACACTACGGCGCACACCAGCACACCCGCCAACGACGAGTTGGCACGGCAATCGGGCGGCACAGCTTGGTGTTCCGGCTCCTATGGGTTCCCTGCCTGGGCTCCCCCCAGACGATCGGGATGATTCCCCGACGGATCGGGAACTATGCGCCACGCGTCGGCTGGATCGCCCGCGGCCCGCAAACTGCGGACGGATTCGGAGCGCCGGTAGGCTGCTCCGCCCCGTGATCAACCTCTACAGCGACACGCAAACCCGCCCGACCGAGGCGATGCGGAAGGCGATCGCCTCGGCGGAGGTGGCCGACGAGCAGCGGTTCGCCGACCCGACGACGAACCGGCTGCAGGAACGCGTCGCGGAGCTGCTCGGCCAGGAGGCGGCGCTGTTCCTCCCGACCGGCACGATGTGCAACCAGATCTCGTTCCGGCTGCACGCGCGCCCCGGCGGCGACGAGCTGATCCTCGACCGCACCGCGCACCCGATCATCGCCGAGGCGGGCGGGGCGGCGCAGAACGCGCAGCTGATGATCCACGCGCTCGACGGCGACGGCGGGATCTTCACGGCGCAGCAGGTCGAGGCCGCGATCCGCGACCCGGGCAACCGCTACCTGCCGCGCTCGCGGGTGGTCTCGGTCGAGCAGACGACAAACATGGGCGGCGGCCGCGTGTGGCCGCTCGGGCAGGTGCAGGCGGTGCTCGAGGTGGCGCGGGCGCACGACCTGCGCGCGCACATGGACGGCGCGCGGCTGATGAACGCCGTGGTGGCCTCCGGGACGAGCGCGGCCGACTTCGCCGGCGGCTTCGACACCGCGTGGCTGGACTTCACCAAGGGACTCGGCGCGCCGGTCGGCGCCGTGCTCGCTGCTTCGCGCGAGCTGATCGGCGAGGCGTGGCGCTGGAAGCAGCAGTGGGGCGGCGCCTTCCGGCAGTCCGGCATCGTCGCGGCCGGCTGCCTGTACGCGCTCGATCATCACGTCGAGCGGCTGGCCGAGGACCACGAGAACGCGCGGGTGCTCGCGGAGGGCCTGCTCGAGCTGGGCTGCGAGGTGATCGCGCCCGAGACCAACATCGTGATCTTCAGCGCGCCGGACGGCTTCGTCGAGCGAATGGCCGAGCGAGGGGTTCAGTTGAGCGGCACGCCGGACGGCCGCGTCCGGGCGGTGACGCACCTCGACATAGGGCGCGACGCGATCGACTCGGCGCTCCTGGCGGCGCGCGAGTCACTGCTACCCTGACGCGCCGTGGCAAAGGTCTGCTACTCGTGTGGAAAGGGGCCCGCGTTCGGGCACAGCCGCAGCCACTCCATGGTGGCCACGAAGCGGCGCTTCAACCCGAACCTGCAGAAGGTCCGCATCGACGTCGGCGGCACTCCCCGGCGCGAGTACGTCTGCACGCGCTGCCTGAAGGCCGGCAAGATCACCAAGGCGGCCTAAACCGCCCCTTGGTGTAAAAAAGGGCCGGTGGCCCCCCCTGTTGAAAGCCTGATTCGCTTCAAGCGGGTCGTGGCGGCTGCCCTGGGTGAGCTCGAGAACCGCCGCGAGGAGGTCAATGACCTCAACGTGTTCCCCGTGGCGGACGGCGACACGGGCGACAACATGGCGCTGACCATGCGCGCGGTCGTGGACGAGCTGAACAATCTCGACGACTCGGCGATGGACCAGATCGGCCGCGACGAGATCGTGAGCGCGGTGGCGCGCGCCGCGCTGCTCGGCGCCCGCGGGAACAGCGGCGTGATCCTCTCCCAGGTCGTGCGAGGGGCGGCGGAGGAGCTGGCCTCGCGGCCCGGCGAGCTGGTCGACCCGGTGCTCGTGTCCGCGGCCTTCGCCCGCGCGGCCGACGCGGCGTACGCGTCGGTCCGCGACCCGGCCGAGGGCACGATGCTCACGGCGGTCCGCGCAATGTCGAGCCGGGTGGCGCACGACCTCGCGCACATGGACACGCAGCGTCTGGGTCCGGAGGCGAGCGCCGAGGAGCAGGACGAGCTCTTGGCCGAGGTGCTCGAGCGGGCGCTCGAGGCGGGGAAGGAGGCGGTCGCCCGCGGGCCCGACCAGCTCGCGGTGCTGCGCGAGGCGGGCGTGGTCGACGCCGGCGCCTACGGGCTCACCGTGATCATCGCGGGCTGCCTCGCCGCCCTGCGCGGGATGGCGGCGCCCCAGCTCGAGCACCAGTACGCGCCGGCGGCGCTCCACCGGCCGGAGCACGAGTCGTCGAGCTTCCGCTACTGCACGAACTTCGCGGTCACCGGGGAGAGCCTCGACGCGGGGCGCTTCACGCCGGAGCTCGAGAAGCTCGGCGACTCCGTTCTGGTGGTCGGCGACGACCGCACGCTTCGCGTGCACGTGCACACCGACGACCCCGACGCGGCGGTGGCGCTGTTCGAGCCCGCCGGCGACGTGTCGCGCTTCGACGTGGCCGACATGCACGAGCAGGTGGCGGACCGGAGCGCGCGGCTCGCTGGCGAGTCCTCGCAGGCCGAACAGCCCACCTGCGCCGTGGTGGCCGTGGCGAGCGGCGAGGGCGTGAAGCGACTGTTCGAGGAGCTCGGCGTGCTCGTGGTCGACGGCGGGCCGACGATGAACCCCTCGACCTACGAGCTGCTCGCCGGGATCCACGCGGCGCCGGGCGCCGAGGTGCTCGTGCTCCCCAACAGCCCGAACGTGATCCTCGCGTCAGAGCGCGCCTGCGAGCTGTCCGAGAAGCCGGCGGCGGTGGTGCCCACGACGGCGCCGCAGGAGGGGCTGGCGGCGCTGCTCGCATTCGAACCCGGCCGCCCGGCGCAAGAGAACGCCACGGCGGTCTCGCACGCCGCGGAGGCGCTCCGCATCGGCGGGGTGGCGCCCGCCGCACGCGACGACGTTCAGGGCCGCTTCACGGCCGGCGACGCCGTGGGCTACGCGGGGGGCGAGCTGGTCGCGTGGGGCGATCCCGCCGCCACGCTCGCGGCGACGCTCGACCAGCTCGTGGACGGCGCCGAGCTCCTGACGTGCATCGCCGGCGAGGCACCACCGCTGGGTCAGGACGACGTGCAGGCCAGCGTGCCGGACGGCGTCGAGCTGGAGTACCACGAGGGCGGCCAGCCCGCCTGGTGGTGGCTGCTCTGCGCGGAGTGACCCTTTCGCGCTTTGCATCCAGCGACGAGCTGACCACGGCCGAGGCCGCCTCCGCACCGATCCGCTCCTACCCGCGCCCGACGGTGCTCGCCGAGCCGGTGAAGGGGCTCGACGCGCTTGGCATCGAGTCGTGGGGCGATCTGGTCGAGCACTTTCCGCACTCGCACCGTGACCGGCGTGACGTGCGCCGGGTCGCGGAGCTCATGGTCGGCGAGGAGGCCACGGTCGCGGTCGCGGTGAGGAGCACGAGTGTCAAGCCGATGCGCAACCGTCGCCAGAAGCGCGTGGAAGCGCGCGTGTTCGACGACAGCGGACCGCTCGTGGCGGTGTGGTTCAACCAGCCCTGGGTCGCGCGGCAGCTTGGCGAGGGGGCGATGGTTCTCCTGCACGGAAAGCTCCGCCAGCGCAACCAGTTCTGGGTCACGGAGCACGAGCTGATCGGCAACGGCGAGGCCCCGGTGCACACGCTCGGACTCATCCCGGTGCACCCGGCCACGCAAGGGGTCAGCCCCATGCGTCTGCGTGAGCTCGTGAGCAAGGCGCGCCCGCTCATGCTCGCCGCGAGCGAGCCGCTGCCCGCCCGGCTGCGACTCGACGAAGGGCTGCCCGAGCGGTCGGCAGCGCTCGAGGCCGTTCACTTCCCGACCACCGAGGAGGAGGAGCGCGACGCGCGGCGCCGGCTCGCGTTCGAGGAGCTGTTCCTGCTCCAACTGGCGGTGGCGGGCCGGCGGCGCGCGCGGCGCGAGGGGCGGCGGGCGCGCCCGCTCGAGGCGCGCGGGGTGGTGGTGGACCGCTGGCGCTGGTCGCTGCCCTTCGAGCTGACGGGCGACCAGGCGCGCGCCATCGACGAGATCGATGCGGACCTCGCGCGCGAGCGGCCCATGCAGCGGCTGCTCATGGGGGAGGTCGGAGCCGGGAAGACCGTGATCGCACTCGCCGCCATGCTCCGCGCCGTCGAGAACGGCGCCCAGGCCGCGCTCATGGCGCCCACCGAGACGCTCGCGGAGCAGCACCACCGCACGCTCGACTCCCTGCTGGGCGGCGCACTGCCGGTGGAGCTTCTCACCGGCTCGACCACCGCGGCGCGGCGGCGCGAGCTGCTCGACCGGCTCGCTAGCGGCCAGCTGCAGCTCGTGGTCGGCACGCACGCGCTCATAGAGGAGCCGGTCGAGTTCCGCGACCTCGCCGTGGTGATCGTCGACGAGCAGCATCGCTTCGGCGTCCGCCAGCGCGCCGCGCTCGATGCGAAGGCGCCCGAGGGGCTCGCCCCGCACGCGCTCCACATGACCGCGACGCCGATTCCGCGCACGCTTTCGCTCACCGCTTACGGCGACCTCGATGCGACCGTCCTGCGCGAGCTGCCTCGGGGGCGGCGGCCGGTCGAGACGTACGTGGTCGACGGTGCTCGCGCGCGGGCGCGCGCGTACGAGCGTATCCGCGAGGAGATCGCGGCCGGTCGGCAGTGCTTCGTCGTGTGCCCGCTCGTCGAGGAGTCGGAGGCTCTCCAGGCGAAGGCGGCGACCGCCGAGTTCGAGCGTCTCCGTACCACCGAGTTCGCCGGCCAGCGCGTCGAGCTGATCCACGGCCAGATGCCCTCGAAGCAGAAGGCGGCCGCGATGGAGAAGTTCGCGGGCGGCGAGGCGGACGTGCTCGTGGCCACCAGCGTGATCGAGGTGGGTATCGACGTGCAGAACGCAACGGTGATGCTGATCGAGGCCGCCGAGCGCTACGGCCTCTCGCAGCTCCACCAGCTGCGCGGGCGAGTCGGCCGCGGCGGGCACTCCTCGCTCTGCATCCTCTTCGGCGACCCGAAGCTCCCGCGCCTGGAGGCGATCGCGAACGAGAGCGACGGCTTCCGGCTCGCAGAGGTCGACCTCGAGCTGCGGGGCGCCGGCGACGTGCTCGGCACGCGCCAGCACGGCCTGCCGGAGTTCAAGGTGGCCCGGCTGCCGGAGGACGTGGAGCTGCTCGTGCGCGCCCGCGACCGCGCCGACCAGATCGTGATCGAGGACCCGCGCCTCGAGCTGCCGGAGCACGCGCTGCTTCGCGAGGCGGTCGTGGGACGCTTCGGGTCGGAGCTCGACCCGATCCCGGCATGAGCGGCGTGCTCCGGCTGCTCGACCGCGGCTACACGATGATGTGGCGCGAGGGCCGCGTGGAGGAGGCGCTGATCGGCCTGGGCGACGACTTCGAGTGGATCGTCCCGGACCATCCCGAAGGTGCGGTGCGCCACGGCGCCGAGGGCGTGATCGAGTTCTTCCACGATTGGGTCGAGCCGTGGGAGGACCTGTACGTGGACTGGGAGCTCGAGGAGGTCGGCCCGGGGCTGGCACTCGCGAGCATCAACATGCGCGGCGTAGGGCGTGAGAGCGGCGTTCCGACCGAGGTGACGTTCGGGCAGCTGTGGACGTACCGCGACGGGCGCTTCGTTCGGATGGTCATGTACTGGGACGTGGACGAGGCGCGACGAGCGGCAGGGCTCGCTCCGCCGTGAGGGTCGTCGCCGGCGAGTTCAAGGGGCGGCGCCTCCACACCGCCCGCGGGAGCCGCACGCGGCCGACTGCCGACCGCGTCCGCGAAGCACTCTTCTCGATGCTCGGTGACGTGTCCGGCGCGCGCGTGCTCGACCTCTACGCGGGCTCGGGCGCCCTCGGGATCGAGGCGCTGTCGCGCGGGGCGGAGTCCGCGGTTTTCGTCGAGCAAGACCGGCAGGCGCTGGCGGCGCTGCGGCGCAACCTCGAGGCCACCGGCGCGGCGGCGGAGGTGAGACGCCAGGATGTGCTGCGTTTCCTGGCCCGCCCAGAGGGCACATTCGACCTCGTGTTCTGCGACCCCCCATATGATGATGCGCCGCGCGTTGCCGCCCCGCTGTCCGAGGCGCTGCCGGCGATGCTCGGCGAGAACGCACGCATCGTGACCGAATCCGACAAGCGCAATCCGCTCCTCCTGTCCCTGCCGCTGCTGGTCGAGCGCGCCTACGGCGACACGCGGATCGCTATCCATTCCGCCACGTGAACGCGCCAAGGAACGGCGGGACGGCGGTGGTCCCCGGCTCGTACGACCCGGTCACCTACGGCCACATCGACATCATCAGCCGTGCCGCGAACGTGTTCGACAACGTCATAGTGGCTGTGGTGGACCAGCCGGTGCGCAAGCAGAAGACGGTGTTCAGCGCCGAGGAGCGCGTTGCGTTTATCGAGCCAGAGGTGGCGGAATACGGCAATGTGCAGGTAAAACCCTTTGATACTCTCCTCGTCGATTTCGCCCGAGAGCACGGCGCCAAGGCGATCGTCAAAGGGCTCCGGGCGATCTCGGACTTCGAGTACGAGTTCGAGATGAACCAGCTGAACCGGAAAATGGCGCCCGACATCGAGAGCATGTACATGATGGCGGCGCCAGAGTTCAGCTTCCTGAGCTCCAGCGGAGTGAAGGAATTGGCGATGTTCGGTGGCGATTTGAGCGGGCTTGTGCCCGACGGTGTGGCGGCGCGGTTGCAGGAAGAACTGAAGCGGTGAAGAACTGAGGCGCGGATGGATGTACTGGTCCTGATCGACAAGCTGGACGACACTATTCACAACGCCAAGCCCGTGCCGCTCACGGACCAGGTGCGTGTCGACAAGGAGGAGATCTACGACATCCTCGACCAGATGCGCGCGACGATCCCCGAGGAGATCAAGCAGGCGCGCTGGATCGTGAAGGAGCGCCAGGAGATGCTGGCCGAGGCGAAGCGCGAGGCCGAGCGCATCATCCGCGAGGCGCGCGAGGAGCAGATCCGCCTGATCTCCGAGGAGGAGATCGTGAAGCAGGCGGAGCGCCAGGCCGACGAGATCATCGAGGACGCACGCGCTCGCGAGCGCGAGATCCGCCTGGGCGCCGAGGACTACGCGGACGACATCCTCAACACCCTCGAGGTGAACCTGACGAAGTTCATCGCGGCCGTGCAGCGAGGCCGCGACCGGCTGCAGGGTCGCGAAGAGGCCGAGGTCGGCTAGCTAGGGCCAACCGTCCTGGATAGGTGTTGCAGGGCAACACTTAGGCAGGACGGTCGTTTGGCGAGTGCGGCCGGTAGCGTTCGCCCATGGGTTCTGGGCGTTGCATTTGCGGGGCCGTTGCGTTCGAGGTCACTGGGCCGTTGCGCGACGTGCTGCTTTGTCACTGCACGGAGTGCCGCAGGTGGGCGGGGCACGTTTGGGCGGCCAGCGCAGCACGGCTCGACGAGCTCGAGTTCACCGAGGATCGTGGGCTTCGCTGGATCGACAGTCCGGACAGTGCTCACGATGCGCGCCGGGGGTTCTGCGGCGAGTGCGGGTCGTCGCTGTTCTGGCACGCGCCGGGGCGGGAGAAGATCAGCATCGCTCCGGGTTGCCTCGATGCGCCGACCGGCATCAGCACCATGGGCCAGATTTGGGTTGCCAGCGCCGGGGATTACTACGAACTGGACGAGCGCATCCCGAGCCACGAACGAGAGGCGGATTAGATTCAGGCCATGGCTTCCTACCTCCACACCTGTTACCGCATCGGCGACATCGATCGTTCGGTCTCCTTCTACGAGAAGCTCGGCTTCGAGGAGCGGCGCCGGATGAACATCGGCGACGAGGCCATCAACGTCTTCATGGGCCTGCCCGGCGAGGATCCGGTGCTCGAGCTCACCTACAACCACGGTGTCGACTCCTACGACCTCGGCACGGGCTACAACCACATCGCGATCGCCGTTGACGACCTCGACGGCACCCTCGGGGAGCTGTCCACCGACGGCATCGAGCCGGAGAAGCCGCCCTACCGCCCCGGCGGCCGGACAGAGGGCCCGAAGATCGCCTTCGTCCGCGACCCGGACGGCTACCGGATCGAGCTGATCGGGCGCGCCGCGTAGGGCTCGTACGCGCGAACGACGCCGCTAGCCTCGATGGAAATGGCGCAGCGCACAGACATCTTCGACGTAGGTCGGCTCGGCCTGTCGTCCGGTGAGGGGCGCAGGCTCGACATGGAGGTGCCGGTCGACCCGTTCGACTTCGGCGGGCAGCGCTACGAGGTCGAGGGCGGCGCGGTCGATGCGCGGCTCGACGTGTCCCACACCGTGAGGGGCTACGCCTTCCGGCTGCGCTTCGGCGCGGAGCTCGACGGGCCCTGCGTCCGCTGCCTCGAGCCGGCGGGTCATGCCGTCGAGGTGGACGCCCGCGAGATCGATCAGCCGGATGGGGGCGAGGAGCTCAGCTCGCCCTACTTCGACGAGTCCGCCGAGCTGGACATGCGCGCGTGGGCGCGCGACGCACTGGCGCTCGCGCTTCCCACCCAGATCGTCTGCAGCGAGGATTGCGCCGGCCTCTGCGCCGTCTGCGGCGAGAATCTGAACCGCTCGCCGGACCACGCGCACGAGCGCGAGCCGGACCCGCGCTGGGCGGCGCTGCGTGAGCTGAAGCTCGACTGACGCGCGCGCGACGGAGGCGCGCCTCAACGCGCTGCCGCAATTCCGGACCGAGATCGCCGGGCTCGGCATCCACTTCGTCCACGTCCGCTCCGAGCATCGGAATGCGGTGCCGCTCGTCATCACCCACGGGTGGCCCGGGTCGATCGTCGAGTTCTTGAAGGCGATTGGGCCGCTAAGTTCCGGGCGTGGACCGACTGCGACGGCCATCCCGAGAACGTCCTCACACGCGACGAGCTCCTCGACAACCTGATGCTCTACTGGCTGCCTCGAACCGGAGCGTCGTCGGCGCGGCTCTACTGGGAGAGCATCAGGCAGGTGAACGAATGGATCGGCGGCGAGGCGACCGACACGGTCGACGTCCCCACGGGCTGTTCGATCTTCCCGAAGGAGATCCAGCGCCCGTCACGGCGCTGGGCCGCGAAGCGCTTCCTCGACATCAGGCACTGGAACGAGCTCGACCGCGGGGGGCACTTCGCGGCCTTCGAGCAGCCGGAGCTGTTCATCAGGGAGCTGCGCACGTTCTTCCGGCAGCTCCGCTAGCGGGTCCTGCCCCTCAGGGCCGCGCCCACGTCGCCGATCGTCCCGAGGTGCCGGAGCTTGTCCGGGTTCACGATCGACCTGATGCCCTGCACCTGGCCGCCGGCGATGTCGAGCGCCATCACGCCGAGCACACTCCCGTCGCCGTCGAGCATGAGCGCCCCCGGCTGCCCGTTCACGTCGACCGGGCGCATCGAGGCACCGGGTATCCGCGCGCCCTGGCGGAACCACGCGCTGAGCGTTCGCGCCACGCGCCTGCTCCCGTAGAGGGCGCGCGCCAGGGCGGGTGCCTTCCCGCCGCCGTCGCCGTGCAGCACCACGTCCCGGGCGAGCAGCGCCTCGAGCGACTCAACCTCGCCCTCCCGAGCCGCGGCGAAGAACTGGCGCGCCAGCTCCTCGCGCTGCTCGCGCGACGCCTCGAACCGCGGCCGCCCCTCATCGACGTGGCGGCGGGCTCGCGCGGCTAGCTGGCGCGCGTTGGCCTCGCTCTTCCCGACGATCTTCGCGATCTCGTCGTAGCCGTAGTCGAATACGTCGTGCAGCAGGAAGGCCGCCCGCTGCTCCGGGGAGAGGCTCTCCAGCAGCACGAGGAACGCCAGCGACAGCGAGTCCGCCATCTCCGCGTGGCGGGCCGGGGCGGTCTCGGGGTCGGTCACGAGCGGCTCCGGCAGCCAGTCGCCGACGTAGGTCTCCCGCCGGACACGCGCGGAGCGCAGCACGTCGATGGCGATTCGGGTGGCGACCGTCGCCAGGTAGGCGCGCGGGGACTCGATGCGCTCGCCGCTCTCGAGCGCGTCGTGGAGACGCAGGAGGGCCTCCTGGACCACGTCCTCCGCCTCCGCGACGCTGCCGAGCATCCGGTAGCTGATCGCGAAGGCGGCAGGGCGCAGTTCCTCCAACAGCTCCGCGTGCGAATCGCTCACGCAGCGACCTGCGCGAAGCCCTCGCGCCAGCTCGCGTGCCTCGGCTGCCAGCCGAGCTCTCGCTTCGCCTTCACGTTGGACGCTCCGCGCACCTCGGTCATCATGACCGTCGCGGCCTCGCCGGCGACTATCCGCCCGAGCCAGCGCGGCACATGCCGCGGCGGTGGCGCGCCCACCGCGCGCGCCGCGGCCGGGAGCCACTGCGCGACGGGGGCGGGATCGTCGTCGACGATGTTGTAGATCCCCGGCCCGCCACGGGTGACGGCCGCCGCGGTTGCCTCCGCCGCATCCTCGATGTGGATGAAGGACCAGACGCCGCCGCCGTCGCCGACCACGGGAAACTTCCGCTCGCGGATCAGCTTGACCTGCTCGCCCCCCTCGGGGCTGAGCGAGGTGCCCGGGCCGTAGAAGCCGCCGTACCGGAGCACCAGGCCGTCGGTCCAGTCGGCACCCGTGACCGCGCTCTCGAGGTAGCGGATCGCCTCGAACGTCTGGCGCATCGCGTTGGGGGGAGTCGGATCGAGCGGGTCGTCCTCCGTCTTGACCATCTCGCCCGTACGGGCGAACGGCCAGCCGGCGTAGCTCTGGGCAATGAAGCGGCGCACCCCGACCGCGCGGCCGGCGGCTAGCAGGTGGTCCGTGGCCTCGGTTCGCAGCCGGTTCGTCTCCGCGAAGGTGCGGTCGAAATGACGGACGTCAAAGGGGCGGTTCAGGGCGGTGAGCTGGTGGATGATCACCTCGGGCTCGGCCTCGGCGACCGCCCTCGCGACCTGGTCCGGATCGAGCACGTCGGCGACGATCCCGGCGGCCCCGAGACGATCTATCGCCTCGAGCTTCGCCTCGCTGCGCGTGGTGCCGACCACCTCGTGGCCGTCGGCCGCGAGCCGCGGAACGAGCTGCTTGCCGAGCGCTCCGGTAGCGCCTGCGACCAGGATCTTCATGGGAGCTCCTCTCGTCATGGGTTTCCCCTCTTGACGAGATAGCGCGCCCGCCTGTGACACCAAACCCTCAACCACCCTCAAGGGGTCTGACCCCTTTAGGCGGTCGGGGCCGTCTCCGGCAGCTCGGTCTGCGCTCCCACCGGCACCTCGCCCTTGATCAGGTCGGCCGCCCGCTCGGCCAGAGCGATCACGGGCGCGTTCGTGTTGCCGCGTGGAACGGTCGGCATCACCGAGGCGTCCACCACTCGGAGGCCCTCCACGCCGCGCACCTTCAGCTCGCGGTCCACGACCGCGGTCGGCTCGTCGCCCATGCGGCAGGTGCCGACGGGGTGGTAGAGCGTCTGCAGGCGCTGGCGGCAGTGCGCCTCGATGTCCTCGTCGGACTTCGAGTCGGGGCCGATCAGCATGCCCGTCGACAGCTCTCCCAGGCGGCCGGTCTCGCAGATCTCGAGGCCGGTGCGCACGCCGGCCACGATCGACGCCACGTCGTCCGCGTGCTCCAGGTAGTTGTGGACGATCAGCGGCTTCGCGGTCGGATCCGGCGATCCGAGCGCCACGAAGCCCCGGCTCTTCGGCTTCAGCACGCACGCGCCGAACGCGAAGCCGTGGCCGTCGCCCGGCACGAGCCCCTCGGACTGGAAGCGGGCCGGCGCGAAGTGGAACTGGATGTCCGGCGCCTCGAGGTCGTCGCGCGTCCTAATGAAGCCGCCGGCCTCGGCGACGTTCGAGGTGAGCGGCCCGCGGCCCTCGGCCTCGAAGAGCGCTAGGTTCTCCTCGTTCAGCGCGCCGAACAGCGAGATCTCCTCGTCGATGCCGTACACCGCGCCCACGTTCGGGTGGTCGTGGAGGTTCAGGCCGATCTCCGGCGACTCGGCCACCACCTCGATCTGGAGCTCCTCGAGCTCCTCCGGCCGCCCGAGCCCCGACAGCATCAGGAGCTGTGGCGAGTTGTAGGTGCCGCCGCAGACGATCACCTCGCGCTCGGCGCGGTTCACCACCATCTCCGACAGGCGAGCCCCCACGACGCCGACGGCGCGCTCGCCCTCGAACAGGATCGAGAGCGCCTGCACGTGCGTTTCGACCGTCAGGTTCGGCCGGCTCATCACCGGGTGCAGGTAGCCGACCGCGGTGCTCGCCCGCGCGCCGTTCCGGTGGGTCACCTGGTACCAGCCGACGCCGTCCTGCCGTGCGCCGTTGAAGTCCTCGTTCGCCGGCAGCCCGAGCGCGGCGGCCGCGTCGAGGAAGTACTGGGCGAGCGGGTTGCGCGAGCGCCCCTCGGACACCGGCAGCGGGCCGCCCACGCCGTGGAACTCGTCCTGGCCCCGCTCGTTGTCCTCCGCGCGCTTGAAGTAGGGAAGCAGCTCGTCCCAGGTCCAGCCGGGGCCCCACTCGTCGTAGTCGAGCGGGTTCCCGCGGATGTAGACCATCGCGTTGATCGAGGACGAGCCGCCCAGCACCTTCCCGCGCGGGAGGTAGATGCGGCGATCGTTCGCGTAGGGCTCGTAGATCGTCGAGTGGTCCCAGTCCTGGGCCGTCCGGTAGAGCGCCGAGAAGGCCGCGGGCAGGTGGACGAGCTCGTTCGTGTCCGGCCCGCCCGCCTCGAGCAGGAGGACCGAGACGTCCGGATTCTCGGTGAGACGGTTGGCCAGCACGCAGCCGGCCGAGCCGGCCCCGACGATCACGTAGTCGTACATGGCTCGACGCTATCCGCGCCGGAAGCGCGCGGCAAGTGCCCGGCGCGCCGACCTTCGCAAGCTATCCTTGCGGCCTTCATGGCCGTCCCCAAGCAGAGACAGTCCCACTCGCGGACGAACAAGCGCCGCTCGCAGCACAAGATCGAGACGCCGGGCCTCAGGCGCTGCCCGCGCTGCGGCGCCGCGCGCCGGCCGCACCGCGTGTGCCCGAACTGCGGCACCTACGCCGGCCGCGAGGTCGTCGTGCGGCAGCCCGGGGTCGACGCCGACGACGAGTGATCGCGGTCGACGCGAACGGCGCCGACCAGGGGCCGGCCGCAGTCGCCGAGGGAGTTGCCCGCTCGGGCCTGCCGGTCCTCCTGTTCGGACCGGCCGCCGAGATCGCGGCCGCGGCGGGCCCGCTGGCGGAGATCGTCGACGCGCCCGAGACCGTGAAGGCGGGCGAGGAGGCGGTGGCCGCGGTCCGCTCGAAGCGCGACGCGTCGATCGTCCAGGCTGCCGCGGCGGTGGGCGAGGAGCGCGCCGACGCGCTCGTGTCGGCCGGTAGCACCGGACCGACGCTCGCGGCGGCCACGCTGTCCGTGAAGCGGATCAGGGGCGTGTACCGCCCGGCGCTCGCGGTGCTCATGCCGATACCGGGCGGGCCGGTGCTGCTGCTCGACGCCGGCGCGAACGTCGAGGTGCGGCCCGAGCACCTCGTCCAGTTCGCCTACATGGGCGCCGGCTTCATGGAGGCCGTGGTGGGCATCGAGCGCCCCTCGGTCGGCCTCCTCTCGGTCGGCGAGGAGTCCGGCAAGGGCACGCCCGACGTGCTCACGGCACACGACCGCATCGCGGCGACCGGCGCGCTCAACTTCGTGGGGAACGTGGAGGGCTTCGACATCCCGAGCGCCGGGGCGGATGTCGTGGTGGCCGACGGCTTCACCGGCAACGTGGCCCTTAAGGTGCTCGAGGGCACGCTGAAGGCGGTCTCGAGCGAGATTCGCTCGCGCGTGCTCTCGGGGGCCGTGTCCAGCCTCGGCGGCCTCCTGATCCGCGGCAAGCTCGGCAAGCTGCGCGACGACTTCGACCCCGAGAAGGTCGGCGGCGCGATCCTGCTCGGCCTCCGCAAGCCCGTGGTGGTGGCGCACGGCAGCTTCGGCCCCACGGGCATCGAGCACGCCGTGAAGCTGGCCCAACGGGCGGTGGACGAGGACATGGTCGGCCGCACCACCGCGGCGCTCGAAGCAGCCGGGGCCTTGCGGTCCGCGAGCGCTGCTAGCGTCGCCCCGCGATGACCCGCGAGGAGGTTCTCGACCGCATCCGCGAGCACCTGGCCACCGAGCTGGAGGTGGATCCGGGCCGCATCGAGGAGTCCACTCGCTTCCGGGAGGACCTGGAGGCGGACTCGCTCGACCTCGTGGAGCTCGTGGTCGAGCTCGAGGACAGCTACGGCGTCCGCATCCCGGATGAGGAGGCGGTCAAGATCCTGACGGTCGGCCAGGCGGCCGACTTCGTCGCCGCCCATGCCAGCGGGATCGAGACCTGAGTCCCTTGAGGAGCTGCTGGCCGAGCTGCCCGACGACCTGCGGCGGCAGGCATTCACGCACTCGTCGTGGGTCGACCATCGCGCCCAGGCGTATGAGCGGCTGGCGTTCCTGGGGGACGTGGTCCTGAGCCTCGCGGTCTCCGACCACCTCTATCCGCGCTTCGAGCGCTACGGCGCGGGGCGGCTCACCAAGGTGCGCGCGCAGGCCGTGAGCGGCTCCTCGTGCGCGCGTGTGGCGCGGTCGCTGGGAGTGCAGGCGGAGCTGCGCGAGGCGGCGCCCGAGGGCACCGGCCGCACCGCGGAGATGCTGGTGGACTCGGAGCGCGTGCTCGCCTCGGTCTGCGAGGCGATCATCGGCGCGGCCTACCTCACATTCGGGCTGGCGCGGACGGCGCCGGCCGTCGTCGAGTCGTTCCGCGGCGAGATCGAGCAGGCGCTCGAGAACCCGGTGGACTACAAGTCGGTGCTCCAGGAGCGGCTCGCGCGGCGTGCCGAGGTGGTGGCCTACCGGACCGTCGCGGAGGAGGGCCCCGCGCACGACCGCAGCTTCATCGCGGTCGCCGAGGTGGCGGGGCAGGAGCTCGGCCGCGGAGAGGGAAAGACGAAGAAGGCCGCCGAGCAGGAGGCGGCCCTGCACGCGCTGGACACCCTCGACGACGTGGTGGCGCCCTAGATGCACCTGCGCTCCATCTCCATGAAGGGCTTCAAGTCCTTCCCCAACCGGACCAAGCTGGAGTTCGGCCCGGGCGTGTCGGTGGTCGTCGGGCCGAACGGCTCGGGCAAGTCGAACATCACCGACGCGGTGCTGTGGGCGCTCGGTGAGCAGTCGCCGCTGGCGGTGCGCGGGCAGTCGATGAAGGACGTGATCTTCGCGGGCGCGCACGGCGTGCAGAGCTCGAACGCCGCTGAGGTCGAGGTGGTGATCGACAACCACGACGGCGCGCTCGACCTCGATTTCTCCGAGATCTCGATTGTGCGGAGGCTCGAGCGCGACGGCGAGGGCGAGTACCGCCTCAACGGAGCGCGCTGCCGGCTCGTGGACGTGGTGGAGGTGCTCTCCGACTCCGGGCTCGGCAAGGAGATGCACTCGGTCGTCTCCCAGGGCAAGGTCGAGCAGATCGTGCTCTCGCGCCCGCGCGACCGCAGGCTGATGATCGAGGAGGCTGCCGGGCTCGGGAAGCACCGCAAGCGCCGCCGCCGGGCGCAGCTGAAGCTGGAGCGGACCGAGGAGAACCTCTCGCGCGCGCTCGACGTGGAGCGCGAGGCGCGCTCGCGCCTGCGGCCGCTGAAGCGCCAGGCCGAAGCGGCGGAGCTGCACGCTCGGCTCGAGCGCCAGACGCTCGAGGCGCGGTATGCCCTGGCACGCGATGCCGCGCGGGGCGCACGGCTTGCATTGAGTGAGGCGGAGGAGCGTGCGCGAGTTGTGCGCGCCGAGCGCGACGAGGCGGAGCGGCTGCTCGGCGAGGTGGCGAGGCGGCGCGAGGCCGCCGAGGAGGCGTTCGCAACTCAGACGCGCGACCGCGAGCTGCTGCAGGCTCGTCTGTACGCGGCACGATCGGCGAGCGAGCGGATCGCGATGCGGCTCGAACGCGTGCGGGAGCAGGCTGCCGCCGCGGTCGAGCGGCGCGAGCGCCGTCTGCGCCAGGTGGAGCTGCTGGAGCAGCAGGCGGCCGCCGACGCCCAGCTCGCCGGCGAGGAGGAGCGCCCGCAGGATCTGATCGCGGCGATCGAGCAGGAGCTGGCGGCGCTGGAGGCAGGGCGCGAGGAGCGACTGGCACGCGAGCTGGAGGGGCTGGACGAGGAGCTGGCGGGCGCACGAGCCCGGATGGAGGCGCTCGAAGCCGACGCCGCGAAGCGCCGCGGCGCGCTGGAGGAGGCCGAGCGAGCGGCCGAAGGGGCACGCGCTGCTCGCCGCGAGGCTGAGCGAGCCGCCGAGGCGGCGCGCGCC
>JBKPBS010000032.1:0-33598 GCA_046726915.1 Actinomycetota bacterium | reverse complement strand
CCAGCTGCGCGCGTAGTAGCTTCGGGACCG
Organism: Actinomycetota bacterium; assembly: GCA_046726915.1. Classification (GTDB taxonomy): domain Bacteria; phylum Actinomycetota; class Thermoleophilia; order Solirubrobacterales; family Thermoleophilaceae; genus JACVRW01. The sequence goes on along the minus strand of JBKPBS010000032.1, from coordinate 33,568 downwards.
ATGAGCGTCAGGGCGGAAGGCACGGCGGTTGAGCCGCTCCGGTTCGAGGACGGTGCGCTGCTCGTCCTCGACCAGCGTGCGCTGCCCGCGGAGGAGCGCTGGATCCGCTGCGAGACCGTCGAGCAGGTGGCGGACTGCATCCGGACGCTGGCGGTGCGGGGCGCGCCGGCGATCGGGCTGGCGGCGGCGTACGGGCTTGCGCTCGCCAGCGACCGTGACGCCGCGGCCGAGCTGCTCCGCTCGACGCGGCCGACCGCGGTGAACCTCGCCTGGGCGCTCGAGCAATGCCGCGACGCAAAGAACCCCCTCGAGGTCGCGCGCCGCCTCCACCGCGAGCAGCACGATGCCGACCGGCACCTGTCCGAGCTCGGTGCCGAGCTGTTCGCCGAGGGCACGCGGGCGCTGACCCACTGCAACACCGGGGCGCTCGCCACGGGCGGGTATGGCACCGCCTGCGGCGTGCTGCGTGCGGCGTGGGAGCGCGGCCGGCTCGCCGAGGTGTGGGTTGGCGAGACGCGTCCGCTCCTGCAGGGCACGCGGCTCACCGCGTGGGAGCTGCGGCAGGCCGGCATCCCGCACCGCGTGGTCGCGGATTCCGCGGCCGGGTCGCTGATGGCCCAGGGCCGCGTGGACCGCGTGGTCGTCGGCGCCGACCGCATCGCCGCGAACGGCGACGTGGCGAACAAGGTCGGCACCTACCCGCTGGCGGTGCTCGCCGACCGGCACGGCGTGCCGTTCTACGTGGCCGCGCCGGTGTCCACGATCGACCCGGCAACGCCCGACGGGAGCGCGATCCCGATCGAGGAGCGCGATCCGGGCGAGGTCAGCGCGGAGGGCCAGGCCTTCAACCCGGCGTTCGACGTGACGCCGGCCGAGCTGGTGACGGCGATCGTCACCGAGGCGGGTGTGCTCGAGCCGCCGTACCCGGACTCGATCGCGCGCGTGTCGGCGGCGTGACGACCGACCCGCGCACCGACGTGGTGGACGCGGCACGCGAGATGCTGCGCCTCGGGCTGGTGACGGGCACCTCGGGCAACGTGAGCGCCCGCGACGGCGACTCGGTGCTGATCACGCCCGCAGCCTCGCCGTACGAGCAGATGACCGAGGACGACCTCGTGTCGATCGGCCCCGACGGCGAGCCCGCGGAGGGCGAGGGCGAGCCGTCCAGCGAGTGGCGCGTGCACTTGGCGATCTACGCCGCACGGGCCGACGTGAAGGCGATCGTCCACACGCACAGCGTGCACGCCACGGCCTGGAGCTTCAGCGGCGAGCCGCTCGACACAGGAACGGAGGAGCTCCTGGCGGCAAGCGGCGGCGCGGTGCTCACGGCTCCCTTCGCGCCCACCGGCAGCGACGAGATCGCGGCCGCCGCCGCGAACGCGCTCGGCGATCGCAGGGCCGTCCTCCTGGGCCGCCACGGCGTGGTGGGCGTGGGCGCCACGGCCGCCGAGGCACTCGCAACCTGCGTGGTGGTGGAGCGGCAGGCCCAGCTCGCGCTGCTGCTGCGCCGGTGATCGACGCGGACGAGCTGCTGTCGGCGTCGCGGCGCCCGTTCGTGCTCGGCATCGGCGGGGGTGGGGACGTGGTGGGTGCACTCGCCACGGCGGAGGTCCGCCGAGCTCAGGGCGCGCATCCGGTGGTGGGCGGGGTGACCTGGGAGCGGCGGCCGATCGACCCGACCCCGGGGCCGCGGGCGGAGGCCGAGATCGAGGGGGCGCGCCGGCTGGCTCCGGGGGTGCTTGCCGCGACCGGCGCCACGCGCGTCCGTGAGAGCGGCGTCGTGTTCGCCGAGTCGCGGATGGCCGAGCTGCTCGGCGAGGAGACGGTCCTGGTCGACGCCACGCTCGGCCCCGCCGCCCTCGCGGACGGAATCGCGGCGGCAGCGGCTGAGCTGGGCGCCGACCTGATCGTGTTCGTGGACGTGGGCGGCGACGCCCTGGCTCACGGCGACGAGCCCGGCCTGGCGAGCCCGCTCTGCGACGCCCTGCTCCTGGCCGCAGCGGCCCGGCTGGCCGAGAGCGGGGCGGCGGTACTCGGCGGCATCTTCGGTGTCGGCTGCGACGGCGAGCTCACTCCGGCCGAGGTGCTCGAGCGGCTCGCCGAGGTCGCCGCCGCCGGTGGCCTCGCGGGGGCGCGCGGGCTCACGCCCGGCGTCGCCGCCCGCCTCGCGGAGGCCGTCGACGCCATCCCGACCGAGGCGAGTGCTCAGGCGCTCCGAAGCTTCCACGGTGCGGTCGGTTACACGACGATCCGCCAGGGCCGCCGCATCGTCGAGCACTCGCCGGCCGCTGCCATCACGTTCTACTTCGACGTGGTCGCAGCCGTCGGCTCCGCCGCTCGGCTCGCCGCCGCGGTCACGGACGCGCGCGACCTCGATCACGCGAACGAGCTGCTGCATGCCCTGGGCGTCCGAACCGAGCTCGACTACGAGCGTGACGCACTTCACACAGTTCGGCGTCCATCTAACTAACACTTGAAGGCGTGATCGAACGCCTGCCAGACGGAGCCCCGGTCCTGATCCGGCCCATCCGCCCCGACGACAAGGGCATGCTTGCCGACGGGCTCCGGCGCCTCTCCCCCGAGAGCGCGCAGCGGCGCTTCCTCACACCCAAGCGCAGCTTCAGCCGGGCGGAGCTCCGCTATCTCACGGAAGTGGACGGCCGCGATCACGTGGCGCTGGTGGCCGAGTCCCCCAGCGAGCCCGAGCGACGCCTGATCGCGGTCGCCCGCTTCGTGAGGCTCCAGAACGACCCGGCGGCCGCCGACGTGGCGTTCACGGTCGCCGACGAGTGGCAGGGCCGCGGCCTCGGCTCCCTGCTGGGAGAGCATGTCGCCCATGCGGCTCGCAATCGCGGAATCCGCCGCTTCACCGCGACGATGGCCTCCGACAACAGGCCCGCGCATCGCCTTATGAGGAAGCTGACGGACCACCTGGAGCAGCGCCACGTCGGCGGCGGCGTCGACGAGCTCGTGCTGGACCTGGCCGCCTGAGTCCGCACTGAGTGCCGCGGGGCAAGCCCGGGGGCGGTGCCCGCGGCGCAGCCGTGCCGTTGGTCGCGAGGCGGCTGGTAATGTGCCGCGCCCCCGACCCGGGCCTGACCTATGAACGTCTCAGTACCCAAGGAAACGGCCACGGGTGAGCGCCGTGTCGCGCTGGTGCCGGAGGTCGTCGAGCGCCTGGTTGAAAGCGGGCTGCAGGTGACGGTCGAGCCCGGCGCGGGCGAGGGCGCCCACCACGCCGACGCCGCCTACGAGGAGGCCGGCGCCGGCACCGGCGACGGCTTCTCCGGAGATGTCGTCGTCAAGGTGGCGCCGCCCAGCGCCGAGGAGATCGCCCGCCTGAGCGAGGGCTCCGTCCTTATCGGCTTCCTCCAGCCGCTGACCGCCGCGGAGACGGTGCGCGCCCTTGCCGACCGCGGCGTCACGAGCTTCGCCATGGAGGCGATCCCGCGCATCACACGCGCGCAGTCGATGGACGCGCTCTCGTCGCAGGCGACCGTCTCGGGCTACCGCGCCGCGCTGATCGCGGCCCAGGAGCTCCCGCGCTTCTTCCCGATGCTCACCACCGCGGCGGGCACCGTGCGGCCCGCCAAGGTGCTCGTGCTCGGCGCGGGCGTGGCGGGCCTCCAGGCGATCGCCACGGCGCGCAGGCTCGGCGCGATCGTGCAGGCGTTCGACGTGCGCTCTGCCGTGAAGGAGCAGATCGAGTCGCTCGGCGCCCGCTTCCTCGAGCTCGACATGGGCCTCGAGGACGCCGAGGCGGCGGGCGGCTACGCGCGCCAGCTCACCGACGAGGAGCAGCAGCGACAGCGCGAGCTGCTCGCGGAGGAGATCGGGAAGATGGACGCCGTTATCTCAACGGCCGCCGTGCCCGGCAGGCGCGCGCCGCTGCTCGTGACCGAGCAGGCCGTGAAGAACATGAGCCCCGGCTCCGTGATCGTGGACCTCGCCGCCGAGACCGGCGGCAACTGCGAGCTCACCGAGGCCGGCCAGACCGTCGTGAAGGAGGGCGTAATCATCGCCGGACCGCTCAACCTGCCCGCCACGATGCCCGACCATGCGTCGAGCCTCTATTCGCGGAACGTGCAGTCGCTGCTGGGGCTCATGGCGAACGACGAGGGCGAGCTCACGCTCGACTTCGACGACGAGGTGATCGCCGGCGCCTGCATCACGCGCGACGGCCAGATCGTCCACGAGGGTGCGAAGCAGGCGGCGGGGGTGACGGCGTAGTGGATCTTCTGACCGAGCTGACGATCCTCGTGCTCGCCGCCTTCGTCGGCTTCGAGGTCATCTCGAAGGTGCCGAACACGCTGCACACGCCGCTGATGTCGGCGACGAACGCCATCCACGGCATCGTGCTGCTGGGCGGGCTCTACCTGATCGGCCCGGCCGAGGGCTTCGTCAACAACTTCCTGCTCGTCATCGCGATCGCCTTCGGGACCATCAACGTGGTCGGCGGCTTCCTCGTGACCGACCGCATGCTCCACATGTTCAAGAGACGCGACTGATGTACACGGCGAGCTTCTTCCAGGACCCGGATTTCATCCGGTCGCTCTACATCGTCGCCTTCGCGCTCTTCATCTTCGCGCTCCACGAGATGAACCACCCGCGCACGGCGCGCAGGGGCAACCTCATCGGCGCGGTGGGCATGGCGATTGCGGTGATCGCGACGCTCCTGATCGAGTCGGTCGGTGACTACGGCCTGATCCTGCTCGGGGTCGCGATCGGCACCGCCGTAGGTGTCCCGGCGGCTCGCTCGGTGAAGATGACCGCGATGCCGCAGATGGTGGCGCTGTTCAACGGCGTCGGTGGCGGCGCGGTGGCACTGATCTCGTTCGTCGAGTACCGCGAGTCGCTTGGCACAGGCGGCAACCCTGAGCTCGACGCGCTGATCCCGATCCTGTTCGCGGCGATCATCGGATCGGTCTCGTTCTGGGGCTCCAACATCGCCTTCGGCAAGCTCCAGGAGATCCTGCCGGGGCGGCCGATTCAGCTGCCGGGCCAGCAGTTCATCAACATCGGGCTGCTCGCGGTCTGCCTCGGCTGCGCGATCACAATCGCGTCCGGCACCGAGTCCGAGGGCCTCTTCGTCGTGATCCTCGTGGCCGCCGCCGTCCTCGGGAACATGTTCGTGCTGCCGATCGGCGGCGCCGACATGCCGGTCGTCATCTCGCTGCTGAACGCCTTCACCGGGCTCTCGGCGGCGGCCGCCGGCCTCGCCCTCGACAACGTGGCGCTGATCGTCGCCGGCATGCTGGTCGGCGCCTCCGGTTCGATTCTCACGATGCTGATGGCAGAGGCGATGAACCGCTCGATCCTCAACATATTCAAGGGCGGGTTCGGCGGTGGCGGCGCCGCGCCGGGCGCGGGCGACGGCGAGGAGAAGCCGGTGCGCTCGACCGATGCGGCCGACGTGGCGATCCAGCTCGCCTACGCGCGCAAAGTCGTGGTGGCGCCGGGGTACGGCCTGGCTGTCGCGCAGGCGCAGCACAGCGTGCGCGAGCTGGCCGATGAGCTCGAGAAGCGCGGCGTCGAGGTGCGCTACGCGATCCACCCGGTGGCCGGGCGGATGCCGGGCCACATGAACGTGCTGCTTGCCGAGGCCGATGTGCCCTACGACCATCTCAAGGAGATGGACGAGATCAACCCGGAATTCCCGCAGACGGACGTGGCGCTCGTGATCGGCGCGAACGACGTGACGAACCCCGCCGCCCGCGAGCAGACCGACTCGCCGATCTACGGCATGCCGATCCTCGACGTGGACAAGGCCGCCTCGGTCATCGTCCTGAAGCGCTCGATGAACACCGGCTTCGCGGGGATCGACAACCCGCTCTTCTACGCGGAGAACACGGCGCTGCTGTTCGGCGACGCCAAGGAGTCGGTGCAGAAGGTGCTGAAGGAAGTAGAGGAGCTATAGCCCTTGCGGGCATCCTGCCCGCGCTCTGATGGCAGCGGCGCCATCCTGGCGCTGTAAAGCGGCGCTGCGCGCCGCCTAGGGGAGCAGGGTCTCCTGCCCGGTCACCGCCACGCGGCGGCGGCGCGGCAGCCCGGCCGCCTCGGCGAGCGCGGTCTCCACATCGGCGAGGATGGCGCGTTCGGAGCGGGATGCGACCACGGGCTCCGTGAGCCCGTCGACGTGCACGTAGGTGCGGCGCCCGTCGCGGCGCTCCGAGCCCTCGATCGGCACGAGCGCGTAGACGCGGTCGGCGCGGACGAACTTCCCGTAGCCCAGGGGGATCATGCGGGGGTCACGCTTGGCCATGGCGTCTTATGACGATAGTCGCATGCCCGGCCGGGTCTTTGGGAAGCGCAGCCCACATGAGTGACGAAGAGAAGACAGAGCACGAGCAGAAGATGGAGGAGGCCAAGGAGGAGATCCAGCAGCTCGAGCAGGATCCGCCCGAGAAGCTGGAGGATTGGCCGGAGGGGCAGGCGAAGTACGAGACGTTCGGCGGCGCCGAGGGCGACCACAGCTACGACGAGGGCCCGGAGGCAAACCTCGGCCCGGATTCGGTGCGCCACCACGAGGACGGCACGGTTGAGGTCGGCGGCGAGAAGGTCGACAACCCGGACGAGTTCAAGGGCGAGCCGATTCCGGGCGGGCCCACGGACCCGAACGCCGCGAGCGACCCCGACGAGCAGCGGCTTGCAGAGGACGAGGACGACACGAGCTGACGCGACCTCCGCGCCTACCGCGCCAGCACGGTGCGGCGAATGCCGGCCGTGTTGCCCGCCGCCTCGGTTCCCGTCACGGTGATCTGGGCCGAGACGCGCCACCGCGCCCCTCGTAGCCCGGACGCCAGCGAACGACGACCCCGTCTATAGGCGTAACCGAGATACGTCCCAGCGGATGGGCGTCCTGCCAGATCGTGCACGGCTCGGGCGTGCATCCGACGTTGCTGTCACTGCTGGCTGGCCGTCGCCTCGCGCTCGGGCTCGGGCTCGGCGTCGTCGAGCTTGTCGGCCTCGCCGCCGCGCGGCGTCTCCGGCGCGACCCTGCGAGCGGCCGCTCCGCCCGCGCCGACCGGCGAGGACGCCGCCTGAGCTCCGCGCTCCTCCACGTCCTTCATGAAGAGGGCGTCCGCCTCGGCGGCGGTGTCGTAGGCACCCCTGTCGATCAGCGGAGCCAGCGCCGTGCGCAGCACGAGCAGCGCGCGGCCCCAGGGTGGCACTACGACCCAACGGCGCCGCCCCTCGATGCCGTCGGCAATCGCCTTGCCGGCCTGCGACAGCGGATAGGTCTTGTTGAAGGGCCAGCCCGCCTCCCCGCGGAAGTGGCCCAGCGCCGGGTGAGCATCGCCGCCGCGAACCATGTCGGTGTCGATGAAGCTGAAGTAGCCCACGCCAACGTCGACGCCCAGGTGCTTCACCTCCACTCGGAGCGAGTCGGCGAAGGCCTCCGCTCCTGCCTTGCTGGCCGAGTACGCGGCCATGCCCGGGCCATGCACCGCCGCGGCCAGTGAGGCGATCACGAGGACGTAGCCCTGCCGGTCGATCACATCCGGGAGGCACGCGCGTACGGTGCGCCACACCCCAAGCAGGTTGATCTCGATCGTTCGCTCGAACGCCGCCGGATCGGTCGAGCGGACCATCCCCCCGGAAGCGATACCGGCATTCGCCATCACCACGTCGATGCCGCCGAAGCGCTCGACGGTGCCGGACACGGCGCGCTCGAGCGCGTCGGCGTCGGTCACGTCGCACTCGAACCAGGCGGCGTTCGTCCCGCACTGGGCCGCCACGCGCTGGAGCTCCTCTGGCTCGAGCCCCACGAGCGCGACGTTCGCGCCCCGTGCCGCCACCCGCCGTGCCGTCTCGGCCCCGAGGCCGCGGGCCGCGCCCGTGATCAACACCGTCTTTCCGCGCGTCGTCCAGTCCATGCCCGAACCCTAGCCTGAGTAGCCTCGGGCCATGCCCGGAGTACCGGAGGAGCTCTCCCCCACGCGCGTCGCAGAGCTGATGCGCGGCGGCGCCCAGGTGGTCGACGTGCGTGAGCCGTTCGAGCGCGAGGCCGGGCGCATCCCGGGCGACAGCGCCCACATCGAACTCGATCGGCTCAGCGAGGAGGCGGGCTCGATCGACCGGGACCGACCCGTGGTCTTCTACTGTCGCTCGGGCAACAGGTCGGCGCTCGCGGCACAGGCGTTCGCTGCGGCGGGCTACGACGCGCACAACCTCGACGGCGGGCTCAAGGCCTGGGTGGCGGACGGCCTGCCGATCGAGCCGGCCGACGGGCGCGTGGCCTGACTCAGAGCGTGAGCTGAGCCTCGTAGGGCCCGCGGCCCGTCAGGCACGCGGCGCCGCAGCGGGCCGCCAGCTCGACTGCCTTCTCGATGTCCCAGCCGGCCCCAAGCCCGTAAGTGAGCCCGGCCGCGAAGCTGTCGCCACAGCCGTACGCGTCGCGCACCGGTCCCGGGAGCGGCGCCGGGCCCCATTTGCCGCGCTCGCCCGATTCGGTCTCCCACTCGCCCCCGGCCGCACCGAGCGTGCGGACCACGACCCGCGGGGCGGGGTCGAGGTCGCCCGGCTTGTAGAGCTCGCCCGGGTCGCGGCCGCTCGACACGAGCGCGTCGAGCTCGACGTGTGCGTCGGCGAGCGTGTCGAGTCCGCGCGGGGTGGCCACCAGCGTGCGGGCCCGGCGCGCCTGCCGGACTGCCTCGATGTCGCCGGCGGTCACGTAGACGGCGTCGGTCTGGTCGAGGAGGTCCCAGGCGAGCGGGTCGCCCCCGCGCGGTCCGAGCCTCGGGCCCAGCACCGTGATCGTGCGCTCGCCGCGCGTGTCGAGGTGAACGAACGCGCGCCTTTGTGTCTCTGGCCGAAAGCCGCCCTCGATCTCGACCCCGAGCTCGCTCAGCCGGGCATGTGCGCGGTGGCCGGTCTCGTCGTCGCCGAACGCCGTGAAGAGGGTGGCGCTGCCGGCGAGCTTCCCCAGCTGAACCGCCGCGACCGCCCCGCCGCCTCCCGGCTCCTGGAACGTGTGGGCCGCGTGCACGATCTCACCGGGCTTCGGCACCTGCGGAACCTCGGCGAACTCGCACCACTCGATGTGGCCGACGACCGCGACGCGCATGGCCGGGGAGCTTGCCACGGCGGCGCGCTAGCGTGCCGCGGCCAATGGAGGATCCGCTCCGCATCGGGCGCCACGTGGCCGTTCCGCTGGCTGAGATCGAGCTGCGCACGAGCCGCTCGTCGGGACCTGGCGGGCAGCACGCGAACGTCACGGCCTCGCGTGTGGAAGCAGTGTTCGACGTGGGCGCCTCGCAGTCGCTCAGCGAGGAGCAGCGGCAGCGGATCTCGGCGCGGCTGGGACCGGTCGTGAGGGCGGTGGCCCAGGACACGCGGAGCCAGTCGCGCAACCGCGAGCTCGCGCTGGAGCGGCTGCGCGGGCGGCTCGAGGGCGCCCTGGCGGTACAGCGCCCGCGGCGCGCGACGAAGCCGACGGCAGCGTCGCGCCGGCGCCGCGCCGAGTCGAAGCGGCGGCGGGGCGAGGTGAAGAGGTTGCGGCGGCGGCCGGAGCTCTAATCGCCGGGCGGTGCCGCTGCGCCGCCGCCCTCGCCGGTTGGCGCCGGTGCGGGCTGGGTCGGCTGGCCGGCTCCGCCGCCGGTGCCCTGCGGCTGGGTGGGCGCGACCGGCGTGGCCGTGGCTCCGCCCGTGCCGCCGGTTGCGGGCGGCGTGGTGGGCGCGACCTCGGTCGCGTCGGTGTCGGTGGTCTTGGTCTTCTTGTCCCGATCGGTGCTCGGTGTCGTCACCGAAGGGGTGCCGCCCACGCCGAGGTCGGAGGGCGTGCTCTTCGGCTCGGGGTCGCCCCCGCCGGCGCTTGCGATCAGCACGATCAGCAGGAGAAAGACGATTCCTCCGGCGCCGGCCGCGATCAGCCTGCGGCGCCTGTAGACGAAGTCGGGCTCGCGGCCCGGCGGCCTACCCGCATGCGGCGGCTCACCGCCTTGGCGGGGCGGCGACGTGCGCACAGTCAGAACCCGGGTGGTCTGCTCCTCCACGGGGCCTGAAGGTATCAGTAGTCACGAACCAAGAAGTGGTTCTGGGTCCGAGATCACGCAAAATGGAGACCGCCGGCCTCGCCGTCGTCGACCGGCTGCTCGCAGGTCGGGCACCACCAGCGGGCCTCCACCGGCGTTCCGCAGGCGTCGTGACGCGGCGGCTCACCGCCCTCGCGGTGCCGGGCCCCCCAGTCCGCCAGGAGGCGAAGCGCACCGGCCAGCTCGTGGCCGGTGGCGGTGAGCTCGTACACGAAGCGCTGCGGGCGCTCGCTGTACGGCTGCGCCAGCACGAGGCCCTCGCTCTCCAGGCGCCGCAGCCGCTGCGTGAGCACGTTCGGCGCTATACGCGGGAGCTGCTCCTGGAGGTCGCCGAAGCGCCGCGGGCCGTCCAGGAGCGCCTCCACGAGCAGGAGCGTCCAGCGATCGCCCACGCTGTCGAGGGCGGCTGCGAGGGGTGTGGTGGGCTCTTGCACGGCTAAATCGTAGCTGTGTATAGTGACTTGCAATTCGCAAGTAACTGCCCAGGAGCATGACATGAACGCAGTAACGACACTTCAGGACACGATCGCCGGGGCGGCGGAGAGGGTGGGGCCCTCGGTCGTCGGCCTCGGACGTGGCTGGGGCCACGGCTCCGGCGTCGTCATCGCCGACGGCCAGGTCCTCACGAGCGCTCACAACCTCCGGCGCGAGGAGACGACCGTCTCCTTCGCCGACGGCCGCCGCGAGTCCGGCACTGTGGCGGGCGTCGACTCCGACCTCGACCTCGCGGTGGTCGCGGTCGATACCGGCGACGCGCCCGCGGTGCGCTGGGAGCCCGCGGATGAGGCCGGCATCGGCGCTCCCGTCGTCGCCCTCGCCAACCCCGGCGGGCGGGGCCTGCGCGCGACGCTTGGCTTCGTCTCCTCCGGGGGGCGCAGCTTCCGCGGACCGCGCGGGCGCCGTATCCGCGGCGCCATCGAGCACAGCGCTCCGCTTCCGCGCGGGTCCTCGGGCGGGCCGCTCGTCGATCCCGAGGGGAACCTGCTCGGCATCAATAGCCTCCGGCTCGACGGAGGGCTGATCCTGGCCGTGCCCGCCGGCGCCGCCGTGAAGGAGCGCATCCTCCTGCTAGCGCGCGGCGAGGCGGCAGCCCCGCACCGCCTCGGGGTCGCGATCGCGCCGCCGCGGGTGGCGCGCCGGCTGCGGACCGCGGTCGGCCTGCCCGAGCGCGCCGGCCTGCTGGTGCGAGCGGTCGAGGACGGCGGTCCCGCAGACGTCGCGGGTGTCCAGCAAGGCGACCTGATCGTCGCGGCGGGCGGCACGCCCACCGAGAACGTGGAGTCGCTGTACACCGCACTCGACTCGGTCCCCGCGGCGGGCGGCGATCTCGAGCTGACCGTCGTGCGCGGCACCGACGAGCGCACCGTCACGGCGAGCTTCAGCGGGGAGCAGGCAGCATGAGGCGCGCGTCGCAGGCATCCGCGACGCCCGCCGCGGTGCTGGCTCCCGCCAGGCCCGCTGCGGAGCCCGCCCCGTGAGCCGCGTGGCCGAGCCGCCCACACCTGCCGAGACCGAGGCGCTCGACGCGTACTCGCGCGCGGTCACGGCTGTGGCCGACCGGCTGGCTCCGTCGGTCGCCAGCCTGCGCGTCATGAGGCGCACCCGCGGCGGCCAGATGCCCGCGGGCGCGGGCAGCGCGGTGGTGCTCACGCCTGACGGCTTCCTGCTCACCTCGGCCCACGTCGTCGGGCGCTCGGACATTCGCGGGCGCGCCACCTTTGGCGACGGCCGCGAGGAGCGCTTCGAGGTCGTGGGCCGCGACCCGCTGTCCGACCTCGCCCTGCTGCGCTCAGAGGGAAACGGCCTGATCGCGGCCGAGCTCGGCGACGCCGAGCAGCTCCGCGTGGGCCAGCTCGTCGTCGCGATCGGCAACCCGCACGGGCTCGGCGGCTCGGTGACCGCGGGCGTGGTCTCCGCGCTCGGCCGGTCGCTTCCCGCCCGCTCGCGGCGTGCAGGACGGATCATCGACAATGTGATCCAGACCGACGCCGCGCTCAACCCCGGCAACTCAGGCGGTGCGCTCGCGGACAGCCGCGGGCGCGTCGTGGGCATCAACACCGCCATTGCGGGCATCGGCCTCGGCCTGGCTGTCCCGATTAATGACGCCACGCAGCGCGTGATAGCCGGCTTGATGTCGGACGGCCGCGTGCGGCGCGCCTACCTCGGCATCGCGGGCGGGCCCCGGCCGGTCCCGCCGTCGGCCCGTGCCGCAACCGGGTCGACCACCTGCGTGGAGGTGGTCGAGGTGGTGGAGGGCGGCCCCGCCGCCCGAGCCGGAATCCGGCCCGAGGACCTGATCCTGTCCGTGAACAGCACCCGCATCGAGCGCGTCGAGGACCTCCAGCGGCTCATGGTCGCCGACCTGATCGGTACCTCGGTCTCGGTCCGCCTCCTCCGCGCCGGCGAGCTCGTGGAGGTCCGGCTGCAACCCGCGGAGCTTCAATCGTGAGCGGCCGGCCTCCGACCCTGTACGAGTGGGCAGGCGGGATGCCGGCCTTCGAACGGCTGACGTGAGCCTTCTACGAGAAGGTGCTCAAGGACGACCTCCTCGAGCCGGTCTTCCGGGAATGAGACGGACGCCACCCCGCCGCCGAAGGCTCCCGTGCCGCGCTGGGGCCTGGGGCGAGGCGCCTCCCTACACGGGTTAGAGCCCGGGGATATGACGCACGCCGAAGCCGGCGGTCGAGCGCGGCTCGTCCTGCCAGCGCGTGCCGGCGCGGCCCTGGCCGCTCGTGTCGAACCGGAGGCCGGCGATCACCATGAAGATGTGGCCGTAATTCGCGTAGATCGTGATCCAACGGCCGCGCCCGGGGGCGCCGTAGTTCAGGAACCCGCCTGATGTGAGGGGGCGGTCGAGCAGGCCCGCGCCCGCGAGCGCGAATGACACCGAGCCCGAGCAGTCGTAGCCGTTGTCGCGCCAGGCACCGTGGCCGCCGCCCCACTTGTACGGGAACTTCGCGATCTCGTTCGCCGCCAGGATCACGCGCTTGACGACCTCCGGCGCGTTCTCGGGCGCCACCGCCGTGCCGTCCCCGAGCACGCGCGCCCGCGGGCCGGTCTCGAGGAAGGCGGTCGTGTTGAGATGCTTCTTGAACGTCAGGAGCGCGGCGCGCGCCTGACGCAGCTCCTCGCGGACCTCGGCATCGGTGGGAGCGCCCGGGCTGGGGGCGTCCTCGGTCGGGCTTGCGGGGGGCAACCGGTCGGCGCCGGCCCCGCGCAGCTGCACGACCTGCGCCTTCGACTTCCGCTTCGGCGCGTCGTCGCCGCGGTGCTTCGCTCGGCCCTCGCGAGCCGCCTCGGGAGTGAGCACGACCTCCTCGGGCTCGCTCGCTCGAGCCCCGCCTCCATCGCCCTCGGGGTCGCGGCCGCAGCCGACCCCCACGCCGCAGAGGGCGACGGCGGCAAGGACGGCGGCGCGCCTCAGCCCGCGGGATCCGGCGCCTGGTGCCTGGACTTCCATTCCGAGTACGGCATCCCGTAGACGATCTCCCGCGCCTCCGCGTCCTCGAGCTCGATGCCGCGCTCCTCTGCTGCCTCGCGATACCAGCGCGACAGGCAGTTGCGGCAGAAGCCCGCCAACTCCATCAGGTCGATGTTCTGTACATCGGCCCGCTCGCGCAGGTGCTTTACCAGCGCACGGAAGGCGGCCGCCTCGAGCTCGGTCCGGGTGGCCTCATCCATGGATCTGGAACGATAGGGACGATGACCGACTCCGAACGCAACCAGCAGTCCGACCCGGCCGGAATCGACGAGCCGCACGACATCCTCGCCGCCGAGGAGTTCGGCATCCCCACGCGCGAGAACCGCATCCCCGGCGACCCCACGGGGCTCCGCGAGCCGCACGACGTGCTCGCCGCGGAGGAGTTCGCGATGCCGGCCGGAGCCGAGCCGCACGGCGACGGCGGCGGTCCCGGGCCGCGCGCCTTCCTGCCGCTCGCGCTCGCGGCGCTCGTCCTGCTGCTGCTGCTCCGCCGCAGGCGCTGATGCCGGAGCTCTCGCCGGAGAACCGAGTCAGCGTGACCGTCGACCGGTCGCTCTGCATCGGCTCGGGCGACTGCGTGGACACCGCGCCCGACGTCTTCCAGCTCGACGATGAGGACAAGGCCGTCGTGGTGGACCCCGACGGCGCCCCCGTGGACGACGTGATCACCGCCGCCGGCAACTGCCCAGTCAGCGCGATCTTCGTGGTGGGCGAGGAGGGCGACCTCTACCCGTAGGGCGGGACCGCGTCGCGGCTCAGGCGTGACGAGGCGCGTGTCCCGACAGAGCCGCCTGCATCGCGTCGGCGGACAGCTCCTCGAGCGGCCACAGGAGGCCGCGGACGATCGCGAGCGGCTCGCGGTCCTCGTCGCGGATCCAGTCGGACTCGTCGCGCGACTCGACAAAGGTGCCGAGCGCGTTGCGATAGGCGTTCAGCCGCGCAGGACGCATCACGATCGTGCCGGCGCCGGCCCCCATGTCGCGTAGCTCGTCCGCGAGAGCGGTGAGCTCGCGGAACTCGACGACGTCGTCGGCCGACAGCTCCTCGTTGCGGAAGCGCTCGGCGACGCTCGCGGCCACGGCATGCGCGGACGCACGGATCTCCTCCTCGCGGAGATCGAAGACGGCGTGCACGACGGGCTCACCCTCGAGATCCTGCGTGATGTCGATGTGCTGCCGCTGCATTTCTCTTACGACAGTATCGGCGCTTTGCCGTTACGGCGTGATTCGAATCCATACCCTGCAAATAGCGCCCAATCACTCACGGCAAGCGCCCTAGGTGCCGAATCAAATCCTGGTGACGACGCGCCGCTTCCTCACCACGGCAACCATCGGCGTCCTAGCAGCCGCGATCGCACTCGCGCTCGCCGAGGTCCTGGACGCACCTTGGCTCCGCATCGTCGCTGTCGCCCTGCTACTCGGAACCTTCGCGGCTCGTGAAGCCTGGCACTGGTGGGGAGCGGGACGCCAGTGGCTGGCGCTCTACGGCATCCTGCTGCTCGGAATCATCGCGCTGGCGTTCATCGCCCAGCGAAACGCGGAATAGCCCGTGACACGGCCCCGCAGCGTGCGGCGGTGAGACCCTGCCCCGATGGAGTTGACATTCCTTTGCCGACCGACCGATGAACAGAGCCCGGAGGTCCGCGCCGTTCGCCAGCTCGCCGAAGAACTTCGGGACGCCTGGGCCGCGGAACACGTTCTCGCTGCGATCGAGTCCGCATATGTTCACGGAGCGCGGAGCGAGGCGATCAGCTCGGATATCGCGGCTGACCTGAGCGCTGGCGGCTTCACATCGGAGCAGAAGGGCCTATTCGCGGGCTACACAGTCCCAGGTCTCAGGCCGGACTGGTACCGCGGCCTCGACGGTGGCGACGGTGTGATAGTCGAAGTCGAGCACGGCGGTGTCCTGACGAACAATCGCGATCTCTGGGACTTCTACAAGTGCCACATTTGCCGCGAAGCGAGTCATCTGCTCTCAATCCCCTCCTCGAACAGGAGCAACGTGCGATCGGTCGCCGTGACCCGCGGGCCTGGGCGCCCGGGACCCTAACCCTCGAGGCCTCGAGGGGTCAGACCCCTTGAGGGTGGTTGAGGGTTCGCCACGCCCCACCCGCGGGTGGTGACGGCGGCGGTTTTCGCGGGCAAGGCGCTTGCGCCTTGAACGCCGAAACCGCTGCCGGAGACAGGCCCCGCGGCCCGGGGTCCGGACCCTAACCAGATGCCTCAGCGGCCGTAGACGAGCTTCAAGAGCCGCTTCACGAAGCCGGTCCGCCGCCGCGTGTACGGCATCATGTGGAGGTCCTTCTTCATCGGCGCGAAGCTCGTGACGAGCACGCTCTGTTTCTTCGTGTACTTCCGGATCCCGTCCGCGCCGTGGCGAGTGCCGAGGCCGGACTCCTTCCAGCCGCCCATGGGCAGCTCGAGCGCCACGTAGTTCACCTGGGCGTCGTTCACCGTCACGGCCCCGGCCTCGATCCGGCGCGCGAGCCGCTCGCCCTTCGACGCGTCCTTCGTCCACACCGACGCCTGAAGCCCGTACGGGCTGTCGTTCGCGAGCCGCACCGCCTCCTCGGCGTCGCGCACCTTCATGATCGGCACGGTCGGGCCGAACGTCTCCTCGCGCATGCAGGCCATGGTGTGGTCCACGTCCACGAGCACGGTCGGCTCGAAGAAGTGGCCGTTGTCGTCGCGCCTGCCTCCGCCCACGAGCACGCGCGCGCCATGCTCGACCGCGTCCTTCACATGGCGCTGGACGATGTCCGACTGCGGCGGGCTGATCACCGCGCCCAGGTCGGTCGAGCCCGGGCCGCCCGGCACGCCCTGGCGAAGCTCGCGCACCCTGTCGGTCACGAGCCGGATGAAGTCGTCGTAGATCGGCTCCTCGACGTAGACGCGCTCGGTCGAGATGCAGGTCTGGCCGGCATTCTGCATCGAGTAATGGACCGCGGCGTTCGCCGCGCGCTCCAGGTCCGCGTCCGAGCAGACGATCATCGGGTCCTTGCCGCCGAGCTCGAGCGCCACCGGCGTGAGCGTCCGCGCGGCGCGCTCCATGACCTTCTTCCCGGTGGCGGTCGAGCCGGTGAACATCACGAAGTCCACCTCGTCGATCAGCGCCTGGCCCGTCTCGCCGTAACCCGGGACGACCTGGTACACGTCCTCCGGCAGCCCGCATTCGCGCAGCATCTCGCCCATCAGCATCGAGGTGAGCGGCGTGACCTCGGACGGCTTCAGGAGCACCGCGTTGCCCGCCATGAGAGCGGGGATGCAGTCACCGAAGGAGTTCGTGAGCGGGTAGTTCCATGGCCCGATCACGCCCACGACGCCCAGCGGCGCGTAGCGAACGATCAGCTTGCGTCCCTTCGCGAACGGTGACGCGGTCTTCACGCGCTCCTCGGCCAGGTACTTCTCCGCGTTCTTCGCCCAGAACGCGAAGGCGCCCTCCGCATAGCCCACCTCGGCGAGCAGCGCGTCCTCGTAGGTCTTGCCGGTCTCGGAGACGATCGTGTCGATCACCCGGTCCGCGTTGTCGGACACCCACTTCTGACAGCGCTTCATGACCGCGGCGCGCCCGCCGAAGCCGAGCGCCTCCCAGCCGGGCTGGGCACGGCGCGCGCGTGCCACGAGCTCCGCGACCTGCTCGGGGGACACGACCGGCACGGTTGCGATCACCTTTCCGGTGGCGGGGTTCTCCACCTCGATGCCGGCCGCGCCGGCGCCGTTAGAGGCCGTGCTGGGAACCGTCGTCGTCTCGGTCACGTCGCTCCTTCGTTCGCTCTTGCTTGAAAGCTATCCGGTGCCGATCGCCCTGCTTGCGGAGCAGCGGCGCGGCGCGCAGGCCGGAGCGGCCCGCCATCGCGAGCGCGCGCGCACCCCAGCCGCGCCATGGGGGAATCACCCGGACGAGGCGCTTCGAGTCGAGCAGCGCGACTGCGTGCTCGGCAACCTCATCCGGGGTGAGCAGCCGCGGCCCCGACCAGTTGATCGCGGCGGCCGGCTCGTGGTCGTGCTCGCGCAGGAGCGGTGTGTCGGCGGCATCCGGGCAGAGGGCGTGGACCGTGATCGGGATGCCCGCATCCAGCAGGTCGCCCTGAAGCGACCCGGTGAACCCGAGCACGGCGTGCTTGGTCGCCCCGTACACCGCGAGGCCGGGCACTGGGCCGAACGACGACAGCGACGCCACGTTGATGATGTGTCGGTTGGCGCCCGGACCCGCGCGCATGGCCTCGACGGCGGCGCGCGAGCCCCAGATCACCCCCAGCAGGTTCACCTCGCAGGTCAGGCGGACCTCCTCGTCCGAGTGCTTCCAGGCCTCCCCCGTGCGCATCACGCCCGCGTTGTTCACCCACACCTCGAGCGGCGCGCGCTCCGCCGCCGCCCGGGCGGCCGCCCGGTGCGCCTCGGGGTCGCGCACGTCGAGCTCCATCCCGAATCCCCCCACCTGCCCGGCGGTCGCCTCCGCGGCGGCTCCGTCGACATCCGTGGCCAGGACGGTGTAGCCGCGGCTCGCCAGCCGCTGCGCGATCGCACGGCCGAAGCCGCGTCCGGCGCCCGTCACGACAGCCACGCCTGGCACCGCGCGAGCCTACCAAGTTGGCTGGCCAGCCAGGACGCCCGCCGAGAGGTTAGGCTGTGCGGCATGGCCATCGCAGAGGTAAACGGGCAGCGGCTCTACTACGAGGTGCTGGGGGACGGCGAGCCACTCCTGTGCGTCGCCGGGCTTTCATGCGACACGCTGGTCTGGATCCCCCAGGTCCAGGCCTTCGCGGCCGCGCACCGGACCATCATCTTCGACAACCGCGACGTGGGCCAATCGTCGATGGCCGAGGGCAATTACGAGATCGCCGACATGGCGCGCGACGCCCTGGCGCTCGCCGACGAGCTCGAGCTCGACGCGTTCCACCTGCTGGGCGTGTCGATGGGCGGGGCGATCGCGCAGGAGATGGCGATCGCGGCGCCCGAGCGCGTCCGGACGCTGACGCTCGCGGTGACCTTCCCCGCCACCGGCGCCTACGGTCGCCGCGTCGCGGAGGTCTGGGGCGCACGCGTGCGCCAGATCAGCCGCGAGCAGCACGTCGACGAGCTGATGCTGCTGAACCACTCCGAGGCCTTCTACGAGAGCCCCGAGATGGTCGAGTTCATCCGGACGGCGATGCTGAACAACCCGCACCCGCAGCCGCCGGACGCCTTCGCGCGCCAGCTGGTCGCCTCTGGCCGCCACGACACCCGCGACCGCCTCGGGTCGCTCACGATGCCAACCCACGTGATCGGCGGCGAGCACGACATTCTCGTGCCGGTATGGAAGTCGCGCGAGATCGCCGAGCGGATCCCGGGCGCGAAGCTCACGGTGCTCCCGAACGCGCCTCACGGCCTCTCGATCGAGCGCGCCGAGGAGTTCAACGCCGCCGTG
The DNA here is from genome assembly GCA_046726915.1 of Actinomycetota bacterium. Classification (GTDB taxonomy): domain Bacteria; phylum Actinomycetota; class Thermoleophilia; order Solirubrobacterales; family Thermoleophilaceae; genus JACVRW01. The sequence continues at coordinate 14,647 of JBKPBS010000032.1, read as the reverse complement.
CTCGGGTTCATCCGCGAGGCGGCTGCTACGCCGGCCGCGTAGCAATCTCACGGGCGGCCGAGTCCACGTCCGCGTGAACGGGCGCGGCGCGGTCGAACTCGACGATGTCCAGCACGCGCGCGACCGGCCTCCCCGCCGGCGCCACGACGCGCAGCTCCTGGCGGTGGCTGCTCACCTGGCGGGCGAGCGCGAACAGCATCGAGACGCCGCTCGAGTCCATGAACTCGAGGTCGGTCGTGTCGACCACAACCCCGCGCGCCGAGCTCGGCACCGAGTCGGCGATCTTCCGCCGGGCTCGCTCCGCGACCGAGATGTCGAGCTCGCCGGTGAGCCGCGCCACGACGATGTCGTCGTCGCGTTGCTCGATCTCCACGCCAATCAGGTCGTCCGTCAAGCGTCACCTCCCCGCTGCCGGAGCCGGCGCCGGAGGCTCACCGTGGTGCCATCCTCGCCCGGCTCGACCGCAACGGTATCCATCAGCGTCTGCATGAGCTCCAAGCCGCGGCCGTGGTCGTCCTGGCGCCCACTCCGCCACGTACCGTGGTCGCGGACGGCGAGCTCGATCTCGGGACCTTCGCGCCACCCCGACACCTCGAACTGTGCCCCGTTTCCGGTGCCCGCGTGCTCGATCGCGTTAGTCGCGGCCTCGCCGCAGGCCGTCGTGATCTCGGCGATCTCGATGTCATCCGCGCCGGCGTGGCTGAGCCAGCGGCGCAGCATGCTGCGAATCGGCGCGAGCGACTCGGGCTCCGCCGGGAACTCGGCGCTGAACCGCTCCGGCACCGGGAGGTTGCGAAGCGTGAGCAGCGCCACGTCGTCTGCCGCCCCGCCGGAGGGCACCAGCGTCGCGACCAGGTGGTCGAGCATGCCGTGGGGGTCCTCGGGCGCCTCGCTCACCAGCGCGGCCAGCTGCGCGAGGCCGTCGTCGAGGTGCTCGCCCGGCCGCTCGATCAGCCCGTCCGTGTAGAGGAGCAGCGACTCACCCGGCTCCATCGGCGCGATCACCTCTTCGTAGGTCGGGAACGGCAGCACGCCCAGCGGCACCGAGGCGTCGCCCTGGAGGAACCGGGCCTCTCCGCCGGCGATCATGAGCGGCGGCGGATGCCCGGCGTTGACCCAGCGGACCGTGCTCGCGGCCGGGTCGACGATGGCGTACAACATGGTCGCCATCTGGTTCTCCTCGGCCTCGGTCCAGAGCAGCCGGTTGAGGCGCTCCACGACGCGGCCGGCGTCGTGCCCCTCCAGCGCGTAGGCGCGCAGCGCGCTCCGGAGCCGTCCGACCATCGACGCGCCCGCGAGGCCCTTGCCCGCCACGTCGCCCATCACGAGGCCGACCGCCCCTCCGGCGATCGGGATCACGTCGTACCAGTCGCCGCCCACCTCCGCCTCGGAGGCCGCCGGGAGATAGCGCGCCGCCACCTCGAGGCCGGGAAGCTCGGGCAGGCGGTCGGGCAGGAGGCTGCGCTGCAGCGTCTCGGCGATGCGGTGCTCGCGCTCGTACACGCGTGCGTGCGCGATCGCGAGGCCGACCCGCTCGCCGGCCAGCCGCAGCAGCGTGAGGTCCTCGCCGCTGAACTCGCGCGGCGGCTCTGCGCCCGCCACGAGCACGCCGGTCACCACGCCCTCAGCGCTCAGCGGCACGCCGATGAGCGAGTCGTCCTTGGCGAGAATCGCCTCACGCGACTCCGCGACGCGTGTGGCGAACTCCTCGCCGCCGGCGTGCTCGCCCGGCGTGGACGCACCGACCGTGAGCCGCTCGTTCTCGTCGGACAGGTAGATGGTCGCCTCACTGGCGTCGAGCACGCCGCGGACCTGCGCCACGAGATCGCGCAGGATGCCGTCGAGGCTTCGGTGCCCGAGCGCGGCATCCACGAGCGCCTGCATGCCGCCGACGATCTCGGCCATCCGCTCCGCCTCGGCGCGTGCCGCCTGCTCGCGCAGCAGCGCCTCGCGCTCGGCCTGCTGGCGCAGGCGCTCTGTCGCGTCCGTGATGAATCCGGACACGAACACCTCGCCGCGCGCCTCGACCTTCGAGACCGTCGCCTCGCCGGGGAAGCGCCGCCCGTCGCGGGACTCGAACTCGACCTCGTAGCGCTCGGTCGCGAGCGGCGCCTCGCTGTCGATCAGCGCCTGGCGGCGGGTGTCGTGGCGCTCGCGAAACTCCGGCGGCACGATCAGGTCGCGCATCGTCCTGCCGACCGCCTCCTCCTCGGTCCAGCCGAAGAGCCGCTCGGCCGCCACGTTCCAGGTCGTGATGCAGCCGTCGCGGTCGAGCGTGATGAACGCGTCGGGAGCGCTGTCGAGCACGAGCCGGATGCGCTCCTCGGACTGCCTCACCTCGCGCGCCTGGTGCCGCAGACGATCGAGCAGCCACGAGATCAGGAGGCCCGCCAGGAGCGGCGTGCCCACCGCCAGCAGCCAGCGCACCACGACCATGTCGGCGTCCTGGATCGCCAGCACCACCGCGTAGGCCACCGCGACGCACGTCATCTGGGCGAGCGCTTCGCGCAGCGGGAAGAAGTAGAACGCGTACAGGGCGGCCCACGTGTAGAGCAGCGGGTAGAGCGTCGACGGGCCGGCGTAGTAGTTGGCGAGGCTGATGATCGCCGTGCCGGCGAAGAGCACCGCGTGGATGTGCCACTCGCGCACGAGCTCGGCGCAGAGCCAGATGACGGCGGCGATGACGTATGCGATCGCGGCGAGGACGATGAGCGGCACGTCGCGAACCTCGTCCGCGTGCGGGAACGCCAGCGTCAGCAGGCCGAGCGTCGCTCCCGTCGCGAACAGGTAGGCGATCGAGCGCGCCTTGACGCGAACGTCGAATAGCCCCGGGAGATCTCTCACCCTGGGCAAAGCCTAGAAGCCGGTACCGCTGCCTCGTGCAGAGAGTCGGGCGAGCGCCTCGTGGCATTCCACGACACGGCGCTTCACGGGGTCCCCGTCCGGCCGGTCGTGGACCAGGTCCCAGGTCTTGTCGGCCACGTCGCGAGCGGTCTCCGCGGTCGCCTGCGCGCAGAGCATGTCGATGAGCTTCAGCTCGAAGGCGGCGAGCTGCTCGGAGGGCTCGCCGGGCGCCATTCGGGGCAGCGGCTCGGTTGTCGCCTCCTTCCACATCTGCGTCGCCATGACGAGGCGGTTGCGCAGCTCCATCTGGTCCACGGCGCGCAGGCTACTCCGGCGCGCCGCGTCGAGCGGCGAGCCGTTTCAGGAGCGGGAGCGGGTCATGCGGCTCGCCCGTCGTGCCGCGGCCGCGGCGCACCTCGAAGTGCAGGTGGTCGCCCCAGCAGGAACCGGTGCACCCAACCGCGCCCACGCGCTGTCCCATCCGGACGTTGTCGCCGGCGCGGAGGCGGGCGGGCCGCCGCATGTGGAAGTACACGAACGTGCGCCGCAGCTCCCGGCTCCAAATGGCGATGTAGTTGCCGCGCCCTCCGCCTGCCCCCTGCCCCGCGGAAGCGGGGGATCGGGGGTCGTCGCCCGTCTCGACCACGCGGCCGTCGTGGATCGCCACCAGCGGCGTGCCCGCCGGGGCGAACACGTCCTGGCCCTCGTGCATGTGGCCGCCGCGGTACGCGCCGAAGCGCGCGTCCTGCTCGCCCCAGTCCGGCCGTCCGAGCACGGGGAACACCGCCGCGGGGCGCGCGGCCGCGCGCTCGCTCACGTGCTCGGCGAGCTGCCCGGCGGCCTGGAACGTCGGCGCCAGCGGGATGAGGGCGGCCACGGTAAGGGCGCCGCGTCCTGACGGTCGCATCGAAGCCGCAGAGCGTAGCGTTGGGGCATGCCGCACCTGCATCTCCTGCGCGTCTTCTGCGCCGACGACGGCTCGTTCGGCAACCCGCTTGGCGTCTTCGCCAACGGTGCCGAGGTGCCGTCCGAGCAGCGCCAGGCCGTGGCGGCCGACCTCGGCCTCAGCGAGATCGTGTTCGTGGACGACGCCGTGCGTGGCGAGGTCCGCATCTTCACCCCCACGGTCGAGCTCGACTTCGCGGGTCATCCGGCGGTCGGCACGGCGTGGCTGCTCGACGGCGTCGAGGCGCTTCACCCCCCGGCCGGCGAGCTTGCCGTGACGCGCGAGGGCGACGAGGTCTTCGTGGCCGCGCGACCAGAGTGGGGACCGCCTTGGGAGTTCGCGGAGCTCCACTCCCCCGCTGAGGTCGAGGCGCTCGAGGGACCGCCTGAAGGCCACGACCTCACCGAGGCCTGGGCGTGGATCGACGTGGGCGCGGGGACGATCCGGGCGCGCGCCTTTCCCGTCCGCATCGGCATAGCCGAGGACGAGGCCACCGGGTCCGCCGCCGCCAGGCTGTGCGCGCGGCTCGGGCGCGCGATCGAGATCCGGCAGGGACGTGGCTCGCGCATCCTGGCGCGCCCCGGCGCGAACGGCTTCGTGGAGATCGGCGGCCGCAGCGTGGTCGACGAGCTGCGCGACTACGTGCTCCCCTGAGCGCTCGCCTTATCCGAGCAGCCCGAGCTCGCCCGCCCGGTGGGCCGCCTCGACACGCGACCGGCAGGACAGCTTGCGCAGAATGTTGCGGACGTGCATGTCGACCGTGCGCGGGCTGAGGAAGAGCTGCTGAGCGATCTCGCGGTTGGTGTGCCCGACGGCCACGAGGCGCATGACCTCGAGCTCGCGACTCGAGAGCCCCGCTCCGTTCGCGTCCGCGGCGGCGCGGCGGCCGAGCCGGCGGACGACCGATTCGCCGAGTGCCGCAACCTCGTTCGCCGCCTCCGCGGCAAGTGGTCTCGCGCCGAGCTTCCGGGCTGTCAGGTAGGCGTCCCGAAGACGTTCGAGCGCCAGCTCACGCTCGCCGGCGGCGGCCAGGGCCACTCCCGTTCGAAGCTCGATCTCCGCTCGCTCGAACGGAAGGTCCAAACCCGAATGCAGTTCGACCGCCTGGCCCAGCTGCACGGCTGCGGTGTCGGCATCGCCATCGGAGAGGGCGGTCTCGCCGATCGCGTACGCCAGCGCCGCAAGCGCGTCCGGATGCCCTGTCTCGGACGAGATCTGCGACAGGGCCATGGCGCAGGCGTGCGCTCCACCACGATCCTGCCGCCTGGCGAAGAACCCCGCGCCGAAGCGCAGGCCCTTGACCGCGTAGTGATGGTCCTCGCTCTGCTCCCAGCGGGCGAGCAGCGAGCGGCAGCGCTCCGCCGCCTCGTCGCCGGCGCCCTCCGCGGCTGCGACGCGGGCCAGGCCCGCCGTGGTGTCGACGAACATGTTGAAGTGACCGAGCCGGGTGGCTGTCGCCAGCGACGACGAAGTGAGCCGGCGCGCGGAGCTGAGCTTGCCCTGGAGGCCGTGGATCACGCCGATCAGGCCCTCGGCCACCCAGACGGCGGTGCCCGCCGAGATCAGGTCGTTGCCGAGTCTCAGAGCCTCAGGCCACTCCCCGCGCTCGCGCAGCACATAGATCATGCAGGTCACGCACGCGACCTCGGTCCCGGGCTCGCCGCTCGCCCGGCAGAGGTCGAGCGCGGTTTCGAGCGTCTCCTGAGCCCGCCTGTAGTCGGCGGAGTCGTAGAGCACGAGGCTCAGCCGCTGGTAGAGGTCGGCGGCGACCGCCGTCAGGTCGTGCTCCAGAGCCAGGGCAAGGCCGCCCCTCACGGTTTCGAGCCCGCCCTCGAAGTCGCCGCGCTTCGCGAGCGCGACACCCTCCAGGCCGAGCGCGCGCAGCTTCAGGTCGAGCCGCCCCGCTCGCTCGGCGTCGGCGGCGGCAGCCTGCGCGAGCTCGATCGCAGCCGTATAGCTGGCATCGGCTCGCAGGTAGTTCGCGATCGCAAGGCGCTCGACCGCCGCCTCGGCGGCCTTGCCGCCGAGCGCGTACGCCTCTGCGGCCACACGCCGCGCCTCGAAGGCGGCGGCGCGATCGCCCTTCAGGTCGCACACGCCCGCCAGTCTGCGCTCTGCTTCGGCGTACTCCTCGGGGGTACCGGCGTCAGCCCTGAGTGCGCAGATCTCACGCCACGCCCGTGCCGCCTCCGTGAGCTCGCCCGACAGCTCGGCACTGCTCGCATATGACTCGAGCGCCTCGATCCGACGCTCGTGTTCCTCCCCCTCCGGCCACAGCTCGAGCGCCTCCCGTCCCGCACGGGTGGCGTCGCGGTAGGCGTGAACCGCCCGCGACTCCTCCGCGGCGCGCAGAAGCGCCTCGCGAGCGTGAGACGGCTCTCGGGCCCCCAGCCAGTGGATCGCGACCTCGCCGCCCGTGGCGCCGGCGGCCTCGAGCGCGTCCGCGAGCCGGCGATGCAGCGCTCGCCGCTGCAGCCAGGGGACGTCGGCGTAGAGAGCCTCGCGCGTGAGCGCGTGCCGGAAGGCGCCGACACCGGGGCCGGTCTCCACAACCACGCCTCGCTCGACCAGCTCCGCGAGGCCGGCGCCGCTCGATACGCCGGCGACGAGATCCAGATCGAAGGCATCTCCGGCGACGGCCGCGGCGTCCGCGGCGGCGCGCGCCACGTCCGAAAGCTCCGAGACGCCTATCAGGACCGCGTCACGGATGCTCGCGGGCAGCGGCACCTCCCCGGCCTTCACGAGCTCGAGCCCGCGGCGTCCCTTGGTCAGGGAGCTCGTCAGCAAGAGGGCCCGCGCGAACTCCTCCACGAAGAACGGTATGCCCTGCGTACGGTCGTGGATCGCGCGCGTGAGCGGGCGCGCCGGAGTGTCCTCGAGTATCTGGGTAAGCAGCTCGCCCGTCTCCGCCTCGTCCAGCGGGTCGAGCGTCAGCTCGTCGAGGTGCCCGCCGCGGCGAAGCTCGTGCCTCAGGCGTCGCAACATGTGATCGCGCGAGAGGCCGTCGGATCGGTACGCGGCCACGATCACCAGCGGCAGCCGGCGGAGCGGCTCGGCGAGCGCGCCGAGGAGATCCAGCGTCGCCTCGTCCGACCACTGGAGGTCGTCGAGCACCACGAGAATGCACTGCTCGTGCGCGATCTGCTCGAACGCGCAGCGCACCGCCTCGAACAACGTCGCGCGGTCGCTTACCGGTGCGGGATCTCCGAGCTCAGGGAGGATCAGCGCAAGGTGGGATCGCAATGGCCCACACGCGGCGAGGCCGTCCGGGTTGGAGCGCAGATGGTCGCGGAAGGCGGCGACAACGGGGCCATAGGGAGCGCCCCCGCCATGACTCGTGCGGCCCCACAGGACGGGTGCCTCCGCGTCCCTAGCCACCTCCTCGGCCAGTCGCGTCTTTCCGACGCCTGCCTCGCCGGCCACGAGCACCAGCGACCCACTCCCGAGGCGAGCCGCCTCGAGAGCATCCCCGAGGCGCTCGCGTTCGGCGTGTCGTCCTACGAGCTCGAAAGGAGCGGCCATTTGACGAGTCTAGGTTTAACGCCGCCCCGCGGGCCAAGCTTGCGCTGCGGCGATCCCGCCGGCGGCCGGCACGACCGCCGGCGGGACGCGGATCAGGCCGTGACGGGGGCCGGGTCCGGCCGCACGAAGACGGTGTCGGCGACCGGGGTGATCTCGTCCGCCGGCAGGCCAGCCGCCGCCGCGTGGGCGTGAATCGCCTCCGGGCTGTCCGCCTCGTAGATGCAGACTGTCCCGAGCTCGCCGCTCTCCTCCGTGACCACGTAGCTGCGAATCCAGCGGACGCCGGAGTCCGGCTTGTCGCCCTCGGCGGTCGAGCGTGCCGCCGCCGTCTCGAGGTCCTGGGCCGACACCCATCCATTCCGGCGTCGAATCACGTAGAGGTCCATGCACTTCCTCCTCTGGTTGGCTTGTCAGCCGACCGTATGCGGAGGCCCCACGGCGCACATCCGTTGAATTGCCGTATTTTCTGCCGCCGTCTGCCGTAGCCGGGCCTACCCGCCGCCCTGAGCGAACTGCTCGTCGCTCATCTGCAGCAGCGGCAGCGCAACCGCGACCCCGCCGGCCAGGAAGACCGCCGCGCCGGCGATGAAGTACGCGTTCGAGACGATCGCGGTCTCGGTGCCGACCATCACGACCGCCAGCCCCAGCAGCGCGCCCGCCCACACCGGCACCGCGCCCTGGCGCGCCGCGCCGACCGCCAGCATGAGCACGCCGACGATGAACCCGAGTGGCGTGAGGTAGTAGATGAGCGACCACTCGGACCCCTGGAGATCCTTCAGCACCTCCACCGCGCCGTTCGGCCCGAGCGGCGAGTTCGTGGCCAGCTCGCCGGCGATGCCCCAGGCGAACCCGTCGATGGTGATGACCGCGGCAAGCCCGAGCAAGCCCGCCAGCGCGAGTGCGCCCGCCAGCAGCCCGTAGCCTGGCCGGCGCCGGCGCACCAGGAAGGCGAGCCCGAGCACGGCCGGCGCGAAGGCGAGAATCGCGACGAAGCCGATCGCGTGCGCGGCCTGCCAGCGCGTGTAGGCGTCCGCGATCAGCCCGACCTGCTCCAGCTCGTTCCCTCGCGCGACCTCCTTGGGGTGGATGAGGTTGTCGGCGAGGAAGAGCAGCGGCGCGACGATCAGCGCCGCGGCCGTACCGACGCGGTAGATCCGGATGTGTGGGAGGTTCGCCATGGCCGCGACCCTTTCATATGGCGCCCGGGCCTGATGTCATGAAGGCGATCGCGGGGCCGAGGGCCGCCTCCGGTCGCAGCGTGGCGATCCGGCGGCCGGGCTGGACGGCGTCGCGCGGGCGCCCGAGCAGGTCGCCCAGCGCTCGCGCCGTGTGATCCATGTCCTCCACGACGAACGCGAGGCCCCAGAGGCGCGCGGGCCCACCGGGATCGAGGGCCACGCTCGTGCCCTCCGGCGCCTGCACGACCTCGAGGATCGGCTCGCCGGCTCGGAAGAACGCCTGGCGCGTGGAGCCGCCGGGCGTGTCGCCCTCGCGCCGGCGGCGGAGGTCGAAGCCCTGCGACTCGAGCTCGTCGACGGTCCGGTCGAGGTCCGGCGCCAGCATGACCACGTGATCCAGGCGCACGACGCCGTTCGGGTGCGGCGCGGCGGCCTCTGCCGGCGGGGCCTCCACGGAGGCGTGTTCGCCGAGCGTCCAGCCGACGATGCCGCGCCGCGGGCCCTTCCCCACGAGGCGCAGACGGACCTGTGCGACACGGCACACGCCACCGGCGACGTCGAAGCCGGCCGCGCTCCAGTCCGCGGGCTCGTCGGCGATCTCGAGCTCGTCGATGCTCGGCACGCGCGGGACGCTACCCGCGGTGCCACACGGCGGCTAGCGGAGCTTGCCGGGCGGCGAGGCCTTGGGGGCGGGGGCCAGGTCGGTCTCCGGCACCGGGAGCGCGGGGGCAGTCTCCTCGACCGTCGCCGGCGGGACCTCCTTGGTCTGCGGCTTCGACTGGGTCTCCGGCCTGGCCGGTGCGACACGCTCCGGCTGGGTCCTGGTGGAGGGATCGCGAGCAAGCCCGTTCGGAGCACCTGCCGCCCGTTCGGCGCGATTCTCGCGCCCGAGCCCTCGACCGCCGGACGAGTTCGACCGGTCGAGCCCCCTGGCCTTCGAGCCGGCGTAGCCATGACCCTGGGAGCGGGCTGCGCGCCGCTCGGCGCCACGCAGCCCGTGGCTCCGTTCGGAGCTGATCCGCTCGCCGCGCACGCCTCGGGTCTCGAGCGGACTCGCACGGCGAGTGGCCGCGGGGGTGCTTCCATCCTGACGCACCGAGTCCGGTGCCACCTGCGGAGGCCCTGGATCGACCACCCGCTCGACGACCACCTCGCCCGCGATCACGCTGCCGCCCGCGAGCACGCCCACCAGCGCGACCTTGGCGACCGCGGCCGAGCCGAGTACCGCTCCCCCCGCGGACGCGCCGCCCACCGCGCCTCCCGTTACGCCGGCGGCACCCATGACGCTCGACTTCAGCCCGAGGCCGGGGACGACCGGCAGGGCCACCGCAAGCATCTGGCGCTGACGCCGCACCTCGTCGCGGTAGGCGCTGCATCCCGGGCAGCTGCGCAGGTGGTGACGAAGCTCGTTGCGGCGAAGCGCTCCGCCGTGAAGGGTGGCGAGCTGCTCGCGGATCTCGCGGCACGGCGTCTCGCGCGCGGTACGGCGCTCGATCAATCCAGTTCGCGCCCGGAACACGAGTCCCTTCACGTTCGCCACCTCGCAGCCAAGCACCTGGGCGACCTCGGCATGCGACAGCCCGGCCGCCTCCGCGAGGAGAAGCGCGGCGCGCTGTTCCTCGGGCAGCTCGCGGACGTCGGCGAGGAGCTGGCGCAGCTCCGCGCGGCGCTCGACCTGCTCGCTGAGGCCGTCGGTCGGCAGCTCGTGAAGCTCCGAGGCGTGCTCGCGACGCGCCCGCAGCACCGACACGCAGCGGTTGCGGGCGATCGTGTACAGCCACGCCTTGAGCGCGATCGTGCGCTTCTCGGCGCGCTGAAGGTCCTTGAATGCCGCGGCAAACGTGTGCTGCACCGCATCCTCGGCCTCCTCGCGCGATCCGAGCATGTGGCGGCAGAACGCCAGGATTCCTGCGCCGTGACGCTCGAAGACCACCTCGAAGGCGAGCTCGTTCCCGCGCCGGATCTGCTCGACGAGGCGCTCGTCGCCCGCCAGGGCGAGCAGCCGCTTGGAGCGCAGGGGCCCGCGCCCGCGGGGGTCGCGGTCGGCGCGTGTGGTGAGGGTCCCGGCTTCCACCGCCTAGGGGTTGTACCCGCTTGCATCGCTCATAGCAACGCAATCGGCTGGTCGAGGTTCGCACATAACTCTCAAACCCTTCTCTCGACCGGCGTTTTAAGGCCACATGACGAGGATCTCGCCCGCGCAGGCCTAGTCCCGCCGAAGAAACGGAACCGCGTCGAGGAGCTGGTGGGGAAAGGCCTCGGCGCGGTTGCCGTCCCGGCCTTCGACGGCGTCCGCCGCGCACAGCGAGTTCAGCACGGACTCGTGAACGACCTCGCCGGCGGCCTCGAACAGGTCGCGCATCGCGACCGAGTCGTCGCGCAGGAAGCTGAGCTCGTCGCGGTCGCGCTCCACGCGGTGCGCGAGGCGGTGAGCGGTCGAGAACGCGACCACATACTCGCCGCTGGCATTCGACGCGAAGCTCCCGGCGCGGCCCAGCCCGAACGTGCCGCGGGCGGCGAGCCGTCGCAGCTGGCGCTCGGAGAGCGGCGCATCGGTGCCGAGGACGATCATGATCGAGCCGCCCTGGGCGGGCGGCTCCAGGCCCGAGCCGGGCAGGTCGGCCTCCGGACCGGCCAGCAGGTGGAGGTCGCGCCGCGCCCCGTAGTTCGAGACCACGAGGCAGCCGAGCGCGTGGCCGCCGGCCGCGCGCGACGCGGTGCCCACACCCGCCTTGAAGCCGAAGCAGGTGGTGCCGGTGCCGGCGCCCACGGCACCCTCGCCCGTCTCGCCGGAGTTCGCCGCCGCGATCGCCTCGAGCGCGTGCTCCGGGCGCACCGCAAGCGCGCGAGCGTCCGAGAGCCAGCCGTCGAAGCACTCGCCGACGATCACGTTGACCGTGTCGCGGTCACGCGCCGCACCCGGGTTCTGCTCGAGGACGTGGCGCAGGCCGCCCTCCCACGCGGCCCCGACCGCCAGCGTGTTGGTGAGCAGCACCGGGCTCTCGATCGTGCCCAGCTCCGCAAGCTGCGTGAGTCCGGCTGCCTTGCCATACGCGTTCACCGCGTGGAACGCGCCGAGCACCTTCTCCTCGTAGAGGTTGCCACCGTGCGGCAGGATCGCGGTCACGCCGGTGCGCAACCGCGAGCCCTCCACGATCGTGCAGTGCCCGACCAGCACTCCGGGCACGTCGACGAGCGCGTTCAGCTCGCCGGCCGGGAAGCGGCCTACCGCGTAGCCAAGCTGACGAAGTCGCTTGCGCACCGGTTGGGCAGCTTAAAGGCGCGCAAAACGGGGAAAAGGGTCCGGGACCGTGTACCCGACCAGGGAAGGAGTCCCATGTACATCGGTGTTGGAACGATCCTCCTGATCATCCTGATCATCCTGCTGATCGCCTTCGTGTTCTAACGAGGCGTGCCGCGGCTGGCGGCGGTGCGGTGCCTCAGCGCCCAACGGCGCTGCGCGGCGCGCCGCTTGGCGCGGCGGACCTTCGCCCGCCTGCTGGCCCGGGTCGTCCCGCTGCTCACGCCGGTGCCGGTGTTCTGGGCGATCCAGGGGCGCAGCGTGTCGTCCGCCACGCGCGCGTACACCCCGGGCTTGCCGGGCCGCGCGCATCCCTCGCCGAAGCTGGTCGTGCCGACCACGCGCAGCGCGCCGCCCGAGGTCCGGCCGAACATCGGTCCGCCGGAGTCGCCCTGGCACGTGTCGACCCCTCCCTGGGGGAAGCCGGCGCAGACCATCGTCTTCGCGTCGAAGTCCGAGTAGGCGCTCGCGCAGTACTGATCGGTCGTGATCGGCACGCGCGCCTCCTGGAGGTTGTCGGGTAGGTCGCCGCCCTCCGAGGTGACGCCCCAGCCGACGATCGTCTCGAGTGCGCCCGCCGTCCAGAGACTCCGCTCGCCGGCGCCGGCCACCTGCGTGGGGGCCATCGTCGAGCTCTGAGAGAGCTGGAGGAGCGAGATGTCGTAGCCGGAGGTGAGCAGGTAGTTCGGGTGCATCACGACGCGGCTCACCGCGCGGTGCTCGCCGTCGCTCTGGGTCACTCCGCCCACGCGCACGTCGATCAGCTGCGGCGGCCAGCTCGCGGGCGTGGCGACGACAGCCCCGGTGATGCTGCCGCAGTGTCCGGCCGAGAGCACCCAGTCCGGCGTGACCAGCGTGCCGGTGCACAGGAACGGGCCGAAGGTGATCTCGGCGACCGCGGGATACTCACCCGGGCTCGCGTCAGTGCCGCCCACGACGGCCGAGGACGGGGCGGCGGCGGCGCCCAGCAGAGCGGCGGCGGTGACTGATACGGCGAGAACCCTGCGGATGCTGCTCATGTGTGATCCAACGCACACTGCGCAGCAAACTTGCGGTTACCCTCGGCACATGCCGGCCAAGCTGCCGCCGGGGCCGCGGCTTCCGCGCACGCTTCAGACGATCGCGTGGTGGAACCGCACGGTTCCCTTCCTGGAGCGCTGCCGGGAGCGCTACGGCAAGCGCTTCACGATGCGGCTGCTGCAGACACCGCCGTTCGTGCACCACTCCGAACCGGACCACCTCCGCGAGATCTTCACCTCGCCCCCCGAGGTGCTGCACCCCGGCGAGGGAGCGAAGATCCTGGAGCCGGTCGTGGGCTCGAACTCGGTGATCCTGCTGGACGAGCGCACCCACCTGAGCCAGCGCAAGCTCATGCTCCCGGCGTTCCACGGCGAGAGGATGCAGCGGCTCTCGGGACTGATGCGGGAGGTAACCGAGCGCCAGGTCGAGCGCTGGCCGCATGACGAGCCCATCGAGCTGCACCCGCGCCTCCAGGCGCTCACGCTCGAGATCATCCTGCATGCCGTCTTCGGGCTCGACGCGGGCGAGCGGCTCGAGGCGCTGCGCCACCGCCTCACCGGCATCCTCGAGTTCGGCGCGCGACCGGCGTCGATGCTCCCGATGCTCCAGCGTGGGAGGACGTGGCGCGAGTTCCAGCGCGGCCGCGACGAGGCGGACGCGATGATCTACGAGCAGATCGACGAGCGCCGCAAGGACGGCGGCGAGGACCGCGACGACGTGCTCGCCATGCTGCTCGAGGCCCGCCACGAGGACGGCTCGCCGATGTCGCCCGTGGAGCTGCGCGACGAGCTGATGACGCTGCTCGTGGCCGGGCACGAGACGACGGCCTCCGAGCTCGCGTGGGCGTTCGAGCGGCTCACGCGCACGCCCGATGTGCTCGCGCGCCTCACCGAAGAGATCGACTCGGACGGCGACGACGCCTACGTCACGGCCACCGTGCAAGAGACGCTGCGTCGCCGGCCGGTGCTGCCGAATGCCGCGCCGCGGCTCGTGATGGAGCCCGTCGAGGTCGGCGGCTGGCGCTACGAGCCGGGCGTATGCCTGATCGCCGACTCATATCTGCTGCACCACGACCCCGACATCTATCCCGATCCATACGCGTTCCGGCCCGAGCGGTTCCTCGACGAGCAGCCCGGCACCTACACCTGGATCCCGTTCGGCGGCGGCCGCCGCCGCTGCCTCGGCGCGAGCTTCGCGATGCTCGAGATGAAGATCGTGCTGCGCGCGGTGCTGGCACAAAACGAGCTCGTGCCGGCCGCGCCCGGGAACGAGGGAGCGCGCCGCCGGAGCATCACGCTGAGCCCGAGAGCGGGCAGCCGCGCGGTGCTGCGCGCGCGCCGCCGGGCACGGGTGCCGGCTGTCGCCTAGGCGCTACGCCGACGTCTACGACGGCAACGAGGACGGCGATCGTCCTGGATTACGCTCCATATGGGAGCTCTATCCAGGACAGTCCACATCCTCAGTGCTGTGCCACGGTACCGTCCACGGTCGCGATGTTCTCGAACACGAAGCCATTCCGGGACGAGCTCGCCCGCGCGATCCCCGCGCGGCCGTTTACCGTCGAGCTCTGGGACGGCACGTCGGTGCCTTCGACCAACGGCGGCGGGCCCACCTTCCACGTGCGCTCGCCGGACGCGTTCGCCCACGCCCTGCGCGCCCCGGGCCAGCTCGGGCTTGGGCGCGCGTACGTCTCCGGGTCGCTTTCCGTCGACGATCTCGACGAGGTGCTCGAGCTGCTCGACGGCTGGGAGCCGCCGCCGCTCGACTGGCGCGCCCAGGCGCGGCTGGCGCTCGCCGCGGCTCGCGCATCCGGTGTACGCCGCCCGCCGAGGGCGC
>JBKPBS010000031.1:0-11257 GCA_046726915.1 Actinomycetota bacterium | reverse complement strand
CCTCGCCTCCGACTGGCCAGAGCGCGTCCGGGCCGCCCTCGGCGGGCGCGAGGTGAGCGTCGTCCTCGACGGGGTCGGTGGCGACCTCGGGCGCCAAGCGCTGGAGCTGCTCGGGCCGGGCGGACGCATGGTGGTGTTCGGGTGGTCCTCGGGCGAGCCGACCGCACTCACGACGATGGACGTGTTCGGGCGCTCCCTCACGGTGACCACGGGGCTCGGGCCGGCCTTCGGCGGCCCGGAGCGGAAGCGCGAGCTCGAGGCTACGGCGCTGGCGGAGGCCGCCGCCGGGCGATTGCTTCCGCTCCTCAGCCGCTTCCCGCTCGCGGACGCCGCAGCTGCCCACAGAGCCCTCGAGAGCCGCGCCACGGTCGGCAAGACCGTGCTGATCCCATAGTCGGGCGGGAGCCGGCTGGGGCGGATGTCACACCTGGTCGCGCGCGCGTGTCTTCCTTGCAGAGACCAATGAAGGAGACATGACGGGCCGGAGGGATGGCCTGGCCCGTTCGGCTCGGTCGCGATCGTCTCTTCCTCAGTCGTCGAGGATCGTCAGGTCGAGTTGGCGGAGCCGCTCCGGGTCGGCGAGGAAGTCGAGCTCGACGATCCTGCCGTTTCTCACCGTGACGGCGCCGATCGAGAACGGTTGCCCGTCGCGGAAGGCGACCGCCCCGGCAACGCCGTTGATCAGTGCCGGCCGTATCTCGAGCCCGATCTGGGCGTAGCTCGCCGCCTGGCGCGCGACCGTCGCGGCGCCGCGGATCTCCCGTCGGCCGCCGACCGGGCCGAAATCCTGCCGCAGGACGACGTCCGGGTCGAGCACCGCCACGAGCCGGTCGAAGTCGCCCTCACGCGCGGCCGCCATAAACGCGTCGATGACCTCGCGCTGCGTCTCGAGGTCCGCGTCGGGCACGGTCCTGTCGGCGCGCACGCGCCGGCGCGCGCGGCTGGCGAGCTGGCGCGCCGCCTCGGGGGAGCGATCGACGATCGGCGCGATCTCGTCGAACGGCACGGCGAAAATGTCGTGCAGCACGAACGCGAGCCGCTCCGGCGGAGACAGCTGTTCGAGCACGACGAGCAGCGCCAAACCGACGGAATCGGCCAGCAGCGCCTCGTGCTCGGGATCGATCCCGTCCACCCGGTCGACAAGCGGATCGGGGAGCTGCCCGGCGAGCGGTTCCTCCCGCCGCGTCTTGCGCGAGCGGAGCATGTTCAGCGAGATCCGAGCGACGACGGTCGTCAGCCAGCCGCCGAGGTTCTCGACCGCGCTCGCGTCGGTGCGGTTGAGCCTGAGCCACGCCTCCTGCACCGCGTCATCCGCCTCGCTCAACGAGCCGAGCATCCGATAGGCGACCCCGCGGAGACGCGCTCGATGCTCTTCGAACCGCTCCGCCAGCCAGTCTCGCTCGTCCATCGGTCACGTTCCTCCGTCGCCTCGGGTCATAGAGGTAGACCCGCGGACTCACGCGGATGTGACGACACGAGAACACAATCCGAGCGTGGGCGTTCACCCGCGGTGCGGCGCTCCTGGCAGCTCACGCGTCGACCCCACGTACACGGAACTGGCGCCAGCGCGCGCTCATGCCCTGCCCGTCAAGCGAGCGACTGCGACCGTCGCGGATCGGCAGCATCGTCCAGATCGCGAACCCGATCCGGACGCGTTCGGGGATCAGCGTGCCGTCGGCCTTGTACACCGTATGGCCGTCGACGCGCCAGGCCGCGGTCGGTCCGCTCCGGTCGAGCGTGATCTCACAGGCGCGTAGCCGAGTGAAGTCGTCGTCGAAGTCCTCGTACGGGGACTCGACCACGTGGTAGAACGGCTCGGCTGGCCCGCCACCGCCCAGGCCCAGCTGCTCGTGCAGCGCGAACACGCGGGTCGAGGTGCCGCAGACTGCGAACACGCGCTGGCTCACTTCGACGTCGAACACGTGGAAGGCGGCCATGCCGCGACGGTAGTCGCCCGGTTCGCCGTCGATGTTCTCGATCGCGAGGTCGACGGCGAACGTCGCGGGCCGATCCGGCGGCAGCTCCCACTGGCGTGTCGAGTAGATCAGGTACTTGGGGCTGTCGGCGGCCTGAAACATGTCGTGCGACAGCGAGAAGCGCGAGATGGTCACTCGCACCTCGCCCTCGCCGACCGCGACCTCCGCGTTCGGGTCCAGCGGGATGTGCTCCTCGCCCGTCGGGAGCGGCAGGCGCGCCGGGCTCCAGCGCGCAGCGTCGAGCTCCGGCCCCCTGAGCGCGTCGTAAGTGACGAACCCGTCACGCACAGCGGCCGGGACCTGCGTCTCACGTGTCATGTTGTTTCTCCTTTCACTGGGACCCGGAGAGCCGCTTGGCGGAGCAACCGTTTGGTTGCTCACGCGGCCGGTCGAGACGGCGATTGGGCCCCCGGCGCCGCGTGATCGGGCTTGCGCCGCTCCACCGGCGTGGCCGACGCGTAGGTGGCCCTGAAGCCTTCTCGCCAGCTCGGGTAGTGCAGCTCCCAGCCGAGCTCGCGCTTAGCCTTGGCGTTCGAGGCGCCGCGGGCCTCCGTCCCCATCACGACCGCTACCTCGCCGGCGAACAGCCGCGCGAGCCAACGCGGAAAGCGGCGGGGTGGGTCGGCGCCGAGCGCGTCTGCGAGCACCGGTAGCCACTCGCGCACCGGCGCGGGCTCGTCGTCGACGACGTTGAAGATGCCCGGCCCGCCGTGTTCGATCGCGAGCACCGTCGCCGCGGCGGCGTCGTCGAGATGGATCCACGAGGCGACGCCGCCGCCGTCTCCGATGATCGGGTACTGCCGCTTGCGCACCGGCTCGATCAGCCCGTCGTTGGCGGCGCCGTAGAAGATGCCGTAGCGGAGCGCGATCCCGCCGGCTTTCGTGACTCCCTCCTCGAGATGGTGCATCGCGGCGTTCGACTTGCGCGCCTTCGCGGGCGGGGCGGGATCGAGCGGGTCGTCCTCGGTCTTGACCGGCGCGCCCTCGCGTGCGGTCCGGAAGCTGGCGAAGCTCTGGGCGACAAACCGGTCGACCCCCGCCTCGTGTGCGGCCGCGAGCAGCGCGTCGGTGCCCTCGGTCCGCAGCCTGTTCGTCTGCGCGAAAGTGCGGTCGAAATTGCGCGAGAAGTTCAGGTCCGCCAGGGCCGTCGCCTGGTGGACGATCGCGTCCGGCCGCGCCTCGAGCACGGCGCGGCGCACCGCACCACGATCGAGCAGATCGAGCGCGACCGGCTCGGCGCCGAGCGCGCGTATGTGTTCCGCCTTCTCGGCCGACCTTGAGGTGCCGATCACCTCATGGCCTCGGTCGACGAGCTGGGGGACCAGCCTGGTGCCGATCGCGCCGCTCGCTCCTGCAACGAACACTCGCATCGTGTTTCTCCTTTGGTCACATCGCCCGCGTCGCGCGGGTCTACTGCTATGACCCCGCCCGACGACCGGATGTGACCGATGGATGCTCGGTTCGCGGCGCACTCGCTACGGCGCGCGGTTACGCGAGCTGCGGTCCGACGATCTCGAAGCCGTAGCACTTTGCGAGCGCGGCCGCGGCCTCCAGGTCGTACTCCTGCTGGGGCGGTTCGGCCGACTCTCCGGCCGCCACGCCGCCCTCCTCGAACATGCGCTCGAGGCCTCCGGGCATGAAGATGACGAGCGCACGCGCGCCCTCGGACTCAACCTTGAAGGTGTGCGGTATTCCCCGCGGCTGCCAGACCCAGGTGTCGGGACCGGCGACGAACTCGTCGTCTCCCACGCGGAAGCGGATTTGCCCCTCGAGCACATACATGGCTTCGTCCTCGCGGCGGTGGACGTGGAGCGGGGGCCCGTACCCCTCCTCGAGGAAGTGTCCCTCGAGGACACCGAGAGCACCGCCGGTGTCCTCAGCGCGGGTCTGGATCTCCATCACGCTCCCCTGCCACCAATAGGTGTCCTGCCGAGGACTGACGTTCGACGCTGTGCTGCTCATGAATTCTGCTCCTTCCCCCGCCGCCACGGTCAGGCTGGTTCGAGGGCTACATGGGCTTGAGGACCTAGATCTAGGCCGCCGCGAGCCACTCTTTGAAGCTTGGGCCCGCGAGCTTCGCGCCCGGGTTGGGCAGCGCGGCGCCCTCCGCATAGGCCGCGGCGTCCGGGTCACCGGGCTCCGCCAGCAGACCGCCACGGCTCTCGCGGATCTCGAACGAGTCACCTCGGGTGGCGAAGAGCACGGCGGCTGCATTCGCGAGACGCTCCTCCTGCGGGCCGGCGACCTCGGTGATCTTGCCGTTCTGGATCTCCGGCTCCTCGGCCGCGTCAGCGAGAGTTTCGGCGACGACTCGGGCGGCCACGAGCTGCGTTCGCATCTCGGGCACGTAGGCGACGCCATCCTGGATCGTCCATCCGACCAGCGGACCGACGAACTCGTGGAACTGGGCCGCGCGAACGATCCGGACCGGGAGCGGGCCTTCGAGCAGCGTCTGCTCCTGCACCACCTTCGCCGCGTTGTAGCCGCCCTGGAACTTGTCGATGCCGATGATCGAGACGACGACAATCCGCTTCGCCGCGGCTGCGGCGCCGGCTCGCTGCAGGTTCCGCGCCGAGGCGGTGAAGAATGCCGTCGCCTCCTCCTGGTCGGGCGAGGGCCCGGTGGCAGTGTCGATGATGGTCTCGGCCCCGACGAGCGCCTCATCGAGACCCTCGCCGCTGACCACGTCGACACCCTTGGAGCGCGCGATCGGGACCACATCGTGTCCTCGCTGCTCGAGGATCTCGACGAGGTGCGATCCGACCCGGCCGGTCGCCCCCGTGACCGCGATCTTCTGAGTCTTGCTCTCCGTCTGCATCGTTCGTTCCTTTCTCAGGGCCGGGGCCCGGCACCGGCAGAATGGATCTGTCACTCGTTTGACACCCGGCGGCGCGAAGATGTGACCGATGGCGGGCCACGAATCGGCAGGGCTGGAGGCTCGTGAGCAGGCGGGCGTATCGATCTGGCTCGACATACAGTCACGCGACCTGGTCGAGAGCGACCGTTTCGGGCGCTACGACAACTCTCCGGGCCTCGCCTTACCTTGGGCGTATGAATGGTGAGTTGAGCTTTTTCGAGTTGGGCGTGGGCGACGCCGATCGCGCGCGCGTGTTCTACAGCCGCCTGTTCGGGTGGGAGTTCGTCGACCAGGGCGCCGGCGCGACGATCGAGACGCCGAACATCCCGGGCGGGCTGCACGGGGGCGATCCGGGCGCGAGCCCGTACCTGTTCTTCCGCGTCGACGACCTCGACGCGGCCCTGGAGCGGGTGCGCCAGCTCGGCGGCGAGGTCGGCGAGGATGTCGGCGCCAGCGACCCTGACACGGTCGCCCGCTTCGGCCGTTTCGTGCTCTGCAAGGACGATCAGGGGTCGGGCTTCGGCCTGCATCAGCCGCCGCGCTAGCCTCGACACGCCGACCGACCGCCCGAAGCTAGGCCGCCGCGGCGAGGGGCTTGCGATGTGGCTCGAACCGCGCGCTTCCTCGGGTTGGCATCAAGCCGCTATCGCTTCGTCGGAAGCGAGCGGGCGTACGCCACGCTAGTTCTGATCCAGCGCTCAAGCTGGCGCTTTGTTCGGACGCCCTCTGAGTCGACCCGCACCCGCCCCCGCACCGGCCTGCCGCCCATTACGAACGGGTGTACGTGCTGCTTGGCCAGGAGTTCATCCGTGTCATCGGGATCGACTCGGACGATCAGGCTCCCCTCGCCGCCGGCTCCGACCGACATTTTGCCCCCGATCAGGAAGACGAGGCCTCCGAACATGCTCTCCTCGCTGACGTCGGGTTCACCACCGATCAGCTCCCGAATGCGGTTGGCGAGATCCTCGTCGTACGCCATGCCCAGGATCATCTCTACCAACGCCAGGGAACTCTCGCCGGACCGAAAAAGGCAGGCCTTCTGGCAAGCGGCTGAAAAGGTGGCCTACTCCGTGGTTTGCGGCTGGAGGCGGCGAACCGACGATTATCGAGTCGTGTACTAAAGCGCGCGCAGCCCGGCCGCCGTCGCCGCGGCCACGAGGACAACCACGAGCAGCGGGGCCCTCATCAGGACCGCTATGGCGGCTGCGCCCAGGCCGGCGGCTCGCTCGTCGATGACGATCTCGTCGTCGGTCGCCAGCGCGTTGGTGGCGACCAGGGCTGCCAGGAGGGCCGGCGCGAGCAGATCGACGACGCGGCCGGCGCGCTCGGGCAGCTCGCGGCCGGCGGCGAGGACGGGGCCGGCCGCCTTGATCGCGATCGTCGCGAGGCCGACCACGAGCACCGAGACCCACACGGTGCTCACGGTGAGGCCTCCCCCCGCAGAATCGCGCCCTTGCGCCCGCTGCGGGGCTCGTGCCGATCGCGCGCCCGATCCTTCGCGGCCGCGGGCCGGGTCAGGCCGACGAGGCACCCGGCGGTGGCTGCGATCACGGGCACTCCCGCAGGCGTGAGCGGGACGAGCGCCAGCGCTATCACGCCGCCGGCCAATGCCGCCGCGGCCGCGTGCCGCGTGCGCAGCTGGCTCGCGAGCAGCGCGAGGAAGAGCGCGGGGAACGCAGCGTCGAGGCCGAGCCTTGCCGGGTCACCGAGCCGGTCGCCCGCGGCGACGCCGATCGCACTGCCACCGAACCAGCCCACGTAGAGGAGGGCGCCCGCGCCGAGCAGGACGTGGCGGTCGAAGTGGCCGCCGCGGTTCGAGAGCGCCCAGCTCTCGTCCACGAGCAGCTGCGACTCGAGTAAGCGCCGCAGGCGCCCGCCCTCGAAGACGTTCGCCGCCGCGAGCCCCATCGGCCCGTAGCGGGCGTTCAGCAGGACGGCGGCGCCGATCGCCGCGGCGGTAGTGCCGCCGGCTCCGAGGACCGAGACGACGGCGAACTGGGCCGAGCCGGCGAACGTGGTGGCGGACATCACGAGCGAGGCCGCGCCGCTGAAGCCGGCGGCGCCGGCCAGCACCCCGAAGGAGACGCCGAACGCGAGCACCGCAGGGATGAGCGGTGCGACGGTGTGGACGCCGTCGCGGTAGCGGCCACGTCCCGGCTGTCGCGTGGTCGCGCTGCGCTCGGCCCGCCCCTGCGGCTGTCTTGCCGAATCGGTCACGGACCCGTGACGCTAGACGCCGTATGGAGAAATATGTCTCCCACCGAACTAATCTCCAGAAATGGCCGATATCACCGAACTTGATGCGACGGACCGCGCGCTGCTACTCGAGCTGCAGAAGGATGCGCGGCAGACGAACAAGGCGCTCGCGGCGAAAGTGGGGGTGGCGCCCTCGACCTGCCTCGAGCGCGTGCGGGAGCTGCGCGCCCGTCGCGTGATCCGCGGTTTCCGGGCCGACGTCGACCCCGCGGCGGTCGGGCGCGGGATGGAGGCGATCCTCTCGATCCAGCAGCGCGTGGCCGAGCGGAACGCGATCGAGAGGCTGCTCGCGCATGCCGCCTCGCTGCCGGAGACCGTCCGCGTGATGGCCCTCACCGGCACCACCGACTTCATCGTCCACGTGGCCGTGCGCGACATGGAGCATCTGCGCGATCTCGTCTGGAGCCTGACCGAGCGGCGGGAGGTCGCCCGGCTGCAGTCGTCGCTCGTGTTCGCGCGCGCCGAGGGCCCCGCGATGCTGCCGCTCGACTAGTACACGCGTCCTCAAGCACCTCCCGGGTACCCGAGGTGCCTAGGAGCTCGTCGAGCAGGAGCGCGGCGGCGGACGGCGAAGATCGGTCGATGGCTCATACCGATCAGGCTTGGGATTGGGGCGTCGAACTGCGCGACGAAGAGCGCTCCGAGCTCGAAGTCCTGCGCAGGACCGTCGCGCAGCTGCGCACGCAACTCGATCAGGCGCACGAGGCGCTCGGAAGCTGCAGACAGCGCCATCAGGACGCAAGCGAGGCACTCAGGCAGCTCGCCGAAGCCACGCCCTGGCGCCGCCGTCGGGTTCGGACGGCGCTGCGAGAACGTCAGCTGCTGTAGACCGCAGCCAACCCGCCGTAGGGGTCACGGCGCGCGCGTTGGGCCACCTGAGGTGGCGCGACTAGCCGCGAGCTCCGTCCGCGAGCGGATGCCGAGCTTCGCGTAGACGAAACCGGACCGAGCCTGGCGCCTCCGAGCCCTCGGAATTGGAGAAGGCGGGCACCGCTAGGCCCGGTACACCATTGATCGCTGCGGCTGCCGATCGGCCTCGGCGGCGGGGGTGTTGGTGATGAGCCGGGCGCCGCGGGCACGGGTGACGAAGCTGATGAACCAGCGGATGACGACGATCAGGCGGTTCTGGAAGCCGATCAGGTAGAAGAGGTGCACCACCAGCCAGGCCGCCCAGGCGGGGAAGCCGCTCAGCCGGATGGCGTGGAGGTCGGCTACCGCGCGGGCGCGGCCGATCGTCGCGAGGTTGCCCTTGTCGAGGTAGCGGAACGGCCCGATTGCCTGGCCCTCGAGGCGCGCGCGAACGAGCTTGGCCGCGTAGCGGCCCTGTTGCATCGCGACCGGCGCGACCCCGAGGAGCTCTTGGACTCCGCCGTGGCGGCTGCGGACGCGGACCATGTCGCCGAGCGCCACGACCTCGGGATGGCCGGGGAGGGTCAGGTCCGGCTCGATGGTCACCCTGCCGGCGCGGTCCACGTCCGCGCCGGACAGCTCGCCGAGCTGGGACGCCAGGCTCGACGCCTCGACCCCCGCCGCCCAGATCGCGTTGCACGCGGGGATGCGCTCGGTGGCGCCGTCGGACGCTGCGACGGTGACCGACTCCTCGTCGATGTCGACGACCGTCCGCTCCAGCAGCAGCGTCACACCGAGGGACTCGAGCGAGTGCGCGGCTTTGCGCGACAGCGAGGGCGGGAAGGTGGTCAGCACGCGGTCGAGGGTCTCGATCAACACGACCCGGGACTGGCGAGAATCGATGGAGCGGAACTCGTCGCGCAGCGTGCCGCGGGCGAGCTCGGCGATCTGGCCGGCCATCTCGACGCCGGTCGGGCCGGCGCCGACGACGACGAAGGTGAGCAGCGCCCGGCGCCTCTCCGGATCCGGCTCGGTCTCGGCGTTCTCGAATGCCTTCAGAAGGCGTGCACGTGTTGCGAGCGCGCTCTCGAGCGATTTGACCTCCGGCGCGTAGATCCGCCAATCGTCGTGGCCGAAGTAGGAGTAGTGCGAGCCGCCGGCGACGATCAGCGTGTCGTACGGCAATGAGCCCTCGGCAAGTTGCACCCGGCGCCCTTCGAGGTCGAAACCGGTGACCTCCGCCATCACGACACGGACGTTGCGGTGGCGCCTGAAGACGGCGCGGAGCGGGTAGGCGACCTCCCCGGGCGAGAGCGCACCGGTCGCGACCTGGTAGGTGAGCGGCTGGAACAGGTGGAAGTTGCGTCGATCGACGATCGTGAGGTCGACCGGCGCGGTGGCGAGGTGCTTTGCGGCCTGCAGGCCGCCGAACCCGCCGCCGATGACGACCACCCTGTGCCGCTGACCCTGCGCGCCACTGCTCGCGCTCATGACGATCGACCTCGCTTATTCGGTGTCGGGACCCCGCCGAGAGGCGGGATCCCAACTTAGCGATGCTCAGTTGCTGGTCGCAGCGGCGGCGTGCGCCCTGGACTCGCATCTAGATCGCTTTCCGCAAGCTCACTCGTCCTTCCGACGTCCTCGACATCCTCGAGGGAAGAGATCAGTGGTCGGTGTTCGCAGCGAACCTCCTCCTGTAGAGGGCCGAACACAATGGCGTCGTTAGCGCAGTGAGCTGAATGCAGCCCGCACCTCGGTGGAGAACAGTTCCGGCTCCTCCCAGGCGGCGAAGTGGCCGCCTTTGTCGACCTCGTTGAAGTACGCGAGGCCGGGGTAGGCCGCCTCGGCCCAGCTGCGCGGGGTAGCCCAGATCTCGCCGGGGAACGTCGTGAAGCCGACCGGCACGGACGCCGGCGGCGGGGCCTGGCCGGCCGCGAGCGCGCGGGCTCGCCCGTCATCCCAGTAGTTCCGGGCCGCCGAGGCCCCGGTGCCCGTCAGCCAGTAGAGCGTGATGTTGTCGAGGATGTGCTCCCGGGTGAGGTTGCCGGCCGGCTGCTCGTCGACGAAGGCGCGGGAGATCTTGTAGTAGCTGTCCGTGTCGTGGTCGAGCATCCAGGCCGCCAGCGCGACGGGTGAATCCAGCAGGGCGTAGCCGATCGTCTGCGGCCGCGTGGCCATCTCCAGGAAATAGCCGAACCCGCTCTCCCTGAATTCGGCGAACGCGTCGCGCGCCGCGCGTTCCTTCTCGGACTCCGCCGGCAGCTGGTCGGCGATGCCGAGCGCCGCCACGAGCAGGTTGGTGTGGACGCCGAGTAGCCCGTCGGGCGCCTGCCGGCTCATCACGTCGGTGACGGCGGCCCCGACGTCGCCGCCCTGGGCGACGTAGCGGGTGTAGCCGAGGCGGCTCATCAGCTCCGCCCAGGCGACTCCGACGTGGCCCGCGTCCCAGCCGATCTCCCTCGGCTCTGCCGAGAGGCCGTAGCCGGGCAGCGACGGCAGCACGAGGTGGAACGCGTCCTCGGCGTCGCCGCCGTGCGCGGTCGGGTCCGTGAGCGGACCGACCGTCTCGAGCAGCTCGATGACCGAGCCGGGCCAGCCGTGCGTCATGATCAGCGGCAGCGCGTCGTCGTGCGGCGACTTCACGTGGATGAAGTGGATGTCCACGCCGTCGATCTCGGTGGTGAACTGCGGCAGTGCGTTCAGTCGCTCCTCGCACTTCCGCCAGTCGTAGTCCGTCGTCCAGTAGCGCGCCAGCGCCTGCATCGTGGCGAGCTGCACGCCCTGCGAGCGGTCGTCGACGAGCTCGCTGGAGGGCCAGCGCGTCGCCTCGATCCGGCGTCGCAGCTCAGCGAGCTCCTCTTCGGGAATCTCGACCTGGAAAGGACGTACGTCGGTGGCGGTCTCGGCGGCAGTACCCATGACAACCTCCGTGCTGTAGGGGCGGGAGGGGGCGAGCCTCTCGGGCCGGAACCCTTGCGACACTACTCCTGCCGGTGGGGCCTAACAACGAATGGCACCAGATCGACACCAGGCCGCTCCGCGCTCGTCGCGCCTCGCGCCGGTCTGTAGCGCTCGCCACCGAGGGCTCACGAACGCGTCCCCGGAATTCACTGGGAGATCAGGGGGGTTTGGGTAGTGAACGGGTAGCCAGCTACCGAGACTCTGGCCGCGCAGCGGAGCTAGGCGGCCAGCGTCAGGTCCTAGACGGCCGCGCGCCTGAGTTGGACGAGCGGGAGAAGCCCGGCGCGAGCGTGAGCAGCCCGGCGCGAGCGTGAGCAGGGCGGCTGGGTGTCGATGCCCACGAGCGCTCCGAAGAAGC
>JBKPBS010000030.1:0-5982 GCA_046726915.1 Actinomycetota bacterium | reverse complement strand
TGCCTCCTGCTTGAAGTAGTCGCCCACCGAGAAGTTGCCGAGCATCTCGAAGAAGGTGAGATGCCGAAGCGTCATGCCGACGTTCTCGATGTCGGTCGTGCGGAACGACTTCTGGCAGGAGGTCAGCCGCCTGTTCGGCGGGTCCTCCTCGCCGCGGAAGTACGGTTTGAACGGCTGCATGCCCGCGGTGGTGAGCAGGACCGTGGGGTCATAGACGCTCGGAACAAGCGACGCCGACGGCACGCGCAGATGCCCGTTCCGCTCGAAGAACGACAAAAACCGCTCCCGAATGTCGGCAGCCCTCATGACGGCGGGAGTCTAGGCGGCGGACCCCGGCCCGCTCCCTTTGACCCGCTCGATCAGCGGGCGCAGCTCGTCAGGGATCCGGTCCTCGCTCAGCGTGAGCTCCCGACGGCCGCTCTCGTCCTCGATCGTCAGGTCGTACTGGAAGCGGTCGGCGCCCTCGCCGCGCATCGGTGAGGCCTCGGCGAGCGCGGGGACGTTCGCCTTCTGCACGAGCTCATCGATCTCGCGCGCCTCCGCCTCGGGGAGCTCCGTCGTGTCGAGCTCCCCGAGCTTTGTCGTGAGGCCGGCGTAGCCGCCGCTTCTTGTCAGCTCAATGCGCAGTTAGGGATTGCAGCGCGGGCTGCTCGGTCGGGACGCCCACATTGTCCCAGGCGTCCTTCACAGCCGTCGCCGCGGGGCTCCCCTGGCCCTGGAGCCGCTCGGCCGCGATCACCGTGAGCCGGGCGAACGCGGCGAAGCCGGAGTCCGGCCGGAGCGCCGGGTCGCGGAGCGCCTCGTACCAGATCCGCCCCGTGACCTCCCACGCGAACCCCCCGATCTCGGTGGCCGCCAGGTAGAAGGCTCGGTTCGGGATCCCGGAGTTGATGTGCACTCCGCCGTTGTCGCGGATGGTCTCCACGTAGTCGTCCATGTGGCCGGGCTGCGGGTCCTTGCCGACCAGCGGGTCGTCGTACGCCGTGCCGGGCGCCTTCATCGAGCGGAGCGCGTCGCCGGCGATGTTCGGCGTCCAGACCTCCGAGCCGATCAGCCAGTCGGCCGAGGCCGCGTCCTGGTGGAGCTTGTACTGCTTGACGAGCGACCCGACCACGTCGGAGACGGACTCGTTCATGGCACCCGACTGGCCGAAGTACTCGAGGCCGGCCTCCGTCTCGGTCACTCCGTGGCCTAGCTCGTGGCCGATCACGTCGAGTGAGCCCGTCATCATGCCGAGCACCTGGCCGTCGCCGTCGCCGAACACCATGCGCTGGCCGTCCCAGAAGGCGTTCGGGTACTGCTCGCCGAAGTGGACGACGCCGCGGAGCGGCATGCCCGCGTCGTCGATCGAGTTGCGTCCGTAGGCCTCGAGCCAGAACTCGAAGGTGTCGCCGAGGCCGTCGTAGGCCTCGTCCGTCGCGACGTCACCTGTGGGCGGCTCGCCCTCGCGGCGAACGATGGGACCGCGGACGTTCTCGCTGCCCTGCGCGTCGCTGATCACGCGCGCCGGCCGCGGCGCACCGACAGCCACGAGCGCGTCAGCCCGCTGAGTGGATGACGCCACACCGGAGAGCGAGTTCTGTACACGTGCGAGCCGGATCGAGTGGTCTTGGCTCAGAGCACGCGTGGCCCATTCGCGTTGCTCCTCGTCGCCCTTGCGCGCGATGTTCTCGAGAACGATCGGCGGCAGTACGCAGTGAAGGCCGTGACTGCGACGGTGCATGCAAGCCTCCTGAAGAGGGTGGGAGAGGGTTATGTCGACACTACGCCCGCCCATCGCGCGAATCCACCGCCAGGACGGATTTGCACGAGATCCGGGGGCGCGCGGGTTGCCTGTTCGTACCAGGCTTTCATCCAGCACTTTGCAAGTCTTGTGCAAGTTCGCCGGATTCGACGCGCAAGGAGCCTGTCACCCGACCCGGCAACGGCTGCAAGCCCGCGTGCAGAGGCCCTCTTCCCTGCAATTTCCGTCCAGTTTCGCCCGAACTCTTCAGGTCGGATGGAACTTTCCACCCCAAAGATGTGCATTGCATGTGCACGCGCGCGAGGTAGTGCGGAATACGCCGACGATGCCCAGTGAGATGCTTCTCGCCGAGCGACTTGTTGGGGAGGCTCGGCAGCGAAGGGCCACGCGAATGGAGACGCGTGAGCGCCTCGTTACCACCCTCTCCGCGCTGACCTTCCTCGTGATCGCGATCGCGATCGCACTCCTGGTTCCGGACGAGCGGCACGTCGATCCGCTTCTCACGCTTGGTCTTGTCGCCGGCTTCGCACTGATCCTGCAGATCAGATTCGAGTTCGGTGGCTACTTCGGCTCGCCGGAGCAGCTCGCGATCGTGCCGCTGATGCTGCTCGGGCCACTGCCGTTTGTACCCCTGCTTGTCGCCGCCGCCGGAATTCTCACGCTGTTCCCCGACTTCGTTCGCGGAACTTGGCATCGAGAGCGCTGGGTCAACAGCTTCGCCGACTCGTGGCCTTGCATCGGCCCGGTCGTAGTCTTGGCTCTGCTTGCGTCCGGTCCGCTCGAACCTGGTCATCTCGAGGTCTATGTCCTGGCCGCCGTCGCTCAATTCGGCACGGACGTAACCTGGGGCCTGATCCGCAACCACTTGCTTGACGGTCTTCCGGTCCGCCAGGGGCTCCGCGGTTTCGCCGGAACCGCCCGCGTGGACGCGGTGTTCATTCCCATTGCCTTCGTCATCTCGCTGGTCGCCGTCGATGAGCCCCTCTATCTGCTCGTTACCGCCCCGCTCGTGGGACTGCTGCACCTCTTCTCGATCGACCGCCGAGAGCGCTACACCAAGGCGCTCGAGCTCCAGCGCGCTTACCGCGGAACCGTGATGCTGCTGTCAGACGTGATCGAGTCGGAGGATCGATACACCGCAGAGCATTCGCGATCGGTCGTCGAACTCGTGAACGCGGTCGCGGATCACCTGGGCGTTCCCGAACAGGATCGCCAGGAGCTCGAGTTTGCCGCGATGCTCCACGACGTTGGCAAGATCGCGATCCCCAAGGAGATCCTGAACAAGCCGGCCGCTCTCACCGAGAGCGAATTCGAGGTCATCAAGACTCACACGATCGAGGGCCAGTTCATGCTCGATCGAGTGGGCGGACTGCTTGGCCGTGTCGGCGAGATCGTGCGCTCTTGTCATGAGCGCTGGGACGGCACGGGTTATCCGGACGGGCTCATCGGTAAGGAGATCCCCTACGCCTCCCGGATCGTCTTCTGCTGCGACGCGTACAACGCGATGACGACCGACCGCGTTTACCGCGGGGCGATGTCGACCGCCGAAGCGATCGCCGAGCTGAAGGTAAATTCCGGAACCCAGTTCGACCCTGCCGTCGTGACCGCGGTCGACACGGTGGTTCGGGAACGCGCTGTGGCCACGTCAGCCGCTGACGAAGTCCGCGCCGTCCTCGCGAGCGCCCCCAGGCCGCGCGAGATCCCCGCGGCCAACACCGCCGCCGGCTGAAACCTGCTCGGGCTCCTGGGCGTCTGCCTGGCCGCTTCCCCGAAGTAGCCACGCGGCCACCACCCAGACCCCCAGCGCGCTCGCGCCGGCCAGGACCACCGTCGTTCTGGTTCCAAGCGTCGTTAGCAGCAGTGGGCCAACGATGAATGCAATCGCCCAGGCCCAAGCGGTCAGTGCATCGCGCATGCCGAAAATCCGCCCGCCGAGCGCGTCCGGAACCAGCGCCTGGATCAACAGGCGCTCGTGCACCAAGAGCAGTCCCGCGCCGTAGCCCGCGCCGACGAAGCAGATGCCGGCAACAACCGCGCTCGGAGCGAGCCCACTTGCGCCTGTCCCAAGTGCCGCCAGGAGGAGCCCCGCCAGGTAGCGCCTGCGCAGCGTGGCGATGGAACCTCCGCGTGCACCGGCCACCGAGCCCCCAATGAAGCCGAGACCGTAGATGGCGACGAGAAGCGAGAAGCCCGACTCACTAGCCCCAAGCTCGTCCGTGGCGAGGAGGAGCTCCGCAACGTTGAATAGTCCGCCACAGAACAGAGCGGCCGTGGATGCAAGGAGTATGAGCCTGAGACTGGGAATCCGAGCCGCAGCACTGAAACCGTCCCGGATGTCACGGATCAGTGACGGGGCTTCGTCGGTCTGGGCGACCGCACCCGCGACTCCGCCGAACCGGATCGTGACCAGGATCACCGCGGAGATCGCGAAGGTGACTGCGTTCGCACCAAGCACGAGCTCTGGTCCACCGGCGAGCATCACCGCGGCGGCAAGCGCCGGCCCAGCGACGAAGCCGACGTCGGTCAGCGCACCGTAGAGAGAAGTCGCGGCCGGGAGAAGCTGACGCCTTACCAGGCCCGGAAGCGCCGCGAGGCTGGCGGGTTGGAATAGCGCCGTTCCCACGCCAGCAAGAAGTGCAAAGGCGAGCGTAAGGCCAAAGCCATCGACGATCACCAAACCGGCGAAGGCCGCCGCGCGCACGACATCGGCCACCACAACGCATGCTTTCCTGGACCACCGGTCCGCGACCGCGCCGAAGAGCGGGCCCAAGACCATCCCGGGGATGACATCCGCGAGCAGGATGAGCCCGATGGCCCAAGGGGAATCGAACCGCTCGAGGGCGAGAACGAGCAGCGCGACGAGGGCAGCACCCGTCCCGAGCGCCGATTGGCCGAGCGCGATGAAGAAACGCCGAGCGCGCGGCTCCTGCTTAATGAGGTCAAGGATCTCCCGCATCAGCTCCCCGCGCGGAGCCTAGACCGATACCCGCCCGAAATGCACGAACGGGACCGCGCTGGGCGCGACCCCGTTCGACGATTCTCTATCTCTTAGCGGCGCCAGTACATGCTGGGTCCCCTTGCGGTCTTTAGCCAGGTTGCACGGTTTGCGTGAGAAATCCCGTGCAACTGATGCGCAGGGTCTCACATCTTGCGGCGGAATGCCAACACTTTTTGAAAGAAATCGTGCAAACTTTGGTCTCAACGATCCGTTGAGACCTTCGGCGGGGGGCGATTTCGCCCCGTTCGGCGCCGTTCGGGCGCGGGTAGGGGGAACGCCCTAGGCGTTCTCGGGAGCGCCGTCGCCCAGGGTGCCGGAGCGTTCGCTCCCGGTGCCCGAGCGGTCGCTCGAGGCGCTCGAGCCGTTGCCCTGGCTCGCGGCGGGCAGCGCGTCGCCGCATGACAGCGGGCTCGTCTCGTCCCTCACCGCTGCCCTGATCTCCTCGGCCGAGACGTTCATCGGGTGGTGGCAGGCGGCCAGGTGGCCGTTGGGGTAGCGGGCCAGCGGGGGCTCGACCTCGCGGCAGATGTCGGTGGCGCGGGGGCAGCGCGGGTGAAAGACGCAGCCGGAGGGTGGGTCGATCGGGTTGGGCGGCTCGCCGCTCACCACGATGCGCTCGCGGCTGCGGTTCTCCTCGGGGTCGGGGATCGGGATCGCCGAGAGGAGGGCGAACGTGTACGGGTGGATCGGCTTCGTGTAGAGCTCCTCTGAGGGCGAGACCTCCATTAGCTTCCCGAGGTACATCACCGCGATCCGGTCGGACACGTGCCTCACGACCGAGAGGTCGTGCGCCACGAAGAGGTAGGTCAGCTTGAACTCGTCCTGGAGGTCGTCGAGCAGGTTGATGATCTGCGCCTGCACGGAGACGTCGAGCGCCGAGACCGGCTCGTCCAGCACGATCAGCTTCGGCTCCAGAGCGAGCGCCCGCGCCACCCCGATCCGCTGGCGCTGGCCGCCTGAGAACTCGTGCGGGAAGCGGTTCAGGTGCTCGGGCGCCAGGCCGACCAGGCCAAGCAGCTCCTGCACCTTGCCCTCAACCTTGTCGCGCGGCGTCCCGTGGAGGCGAAGCGGCTGCCCGATGATCTGCACCACGCGTTTACGCGGGTTCAGCGACGCGAACGGGTCCTGGAAGACCATCTGCATCTGGCGCCTGAGCGGCTCGAGCTGCCTGCGGCCGGCGTGCGTGATGTCGTCTCCGCGGAAGGAGAGCCGTCCGTCGGTGGCGTCGATCAGCCGCATG